>DAHWFY010000100.1 GCA_027336365.1 Bacillota bacterium
ATTGAAGAGCGGCTGTACACGATTCGCTACAAGGCGGATGAGCAATCTCACCTCATTGTCAAGGACCAAGAGGTGTGTGCCCGATGTGAATTGAAGGAATGTAATTACTTTTGCCCGTCCGATGTTTATCTTTGGCATGAGGACTTAAAAATGACTTCCGTGGCTTACGAGAACTGCGTGGAGTGCGGTACTTGTCGCTTGGCTTGCCCAGATTACAATATTGAGTGGAGATATCCCACGGGTGGGTACGGAATTGCCTATAAGTTAGGCTAACTGTGCCACAGGGGGCGTGTGATGCTGGGGCTGGAGATTCGCAGATCGGAAGGGAAGCGCATGGGGCAGCAGCACGGATGGCCAAAAATGGTAGAGTTTCCTACACTCGCTCATTTTGTTCAAGAGGTCCGCAAGTCCGGCATCTCCGACGTTCGTGTGGATGTGTTTGAACAGAGCCAACAGAGTGAGCTTTCATTTGTGTACTATATAACCCTCACGCTGTACGTCACCGCCTCCGACGAGGAGGGACGAGTTTTGTATCAATACATGGAAGCTCTTGACACAACGGCGAACACGGAACCCAAGTATTGCGGGGATGATGGTTTGCATCGGGGCGCAGAGCGCATGGCTGGTGTTAAGGAAGAATTGTCGCAAGCTGGGTTGCAAGTGGGTAGTGGACGTTATGTACTGCGTTACGCAAATGGATAGCAAGTGCAATTTCTCTGGTGATGACGTTCGACGGAGATTTTTGAATCCATCCGCAAACAGTTTCATGAAAAACAAGAAAAACAAAAGCATGCACATCAAAGGCGGTAGGAACCATGGGTGTCTTTGATGTGCATTTTCGAGAAACAGAGACCTAGGCGGCCATGGATAGTATGGGCAACCTCTTAAAGTGAGAACACGGCTGAATTCAGTCCAAGGGAACCTCCACCACGATTTGTGTTCCCTTTCCGGGCTCGGAAGTGACCTCAAGCGTACCCCCAATGAGCGCGCAACGCTCTCGCATCGTGTTCATTCCATAATGCTGACCCTGCAATAATGGGGCTGACGCATCAAAACCCCGCCCGTCGTCCTCAATAAGTAGTTTTAAACGATGGGGGAAGTCCTGTCCGGTTAGGGATACATGTACATGCTCAGCTTGCGCATGTTTGCGAATGTTTGCTAAGGCTTCTTGAATGATTTTTGCTAACTGATTGGTCAAGTGAGGTTCCAGATGGTCCGGAATATGATAAGCGTGATACTGAATATCCACCCGAGTACGAGTGGTAAACTCGACAATGCATTTTTTAATAAAGCCTTGGAAATCCTCGTCTACTTGAAAAGTCAAGTCGTAAATGGCATCTCTCAACGTGCCCAGTGTTTTATCAAGCACGTGGCTTAATCGGTCTAAGTCTGCTGCGAAAGAGGGATGTTCTTTAACAGCGTCCTCGGACATGAGTTTAAGTTGCATATTGGCAAAAGCCACATCCTGAGCCACGGTGTCATGCAGGTCTCGTGCGAGTCGCTCTCTTTCCCGCAGGGTATAATGGAGCGCTTCTCTCTTCTGATTTTCTTTTTCCAATCGTCTTTTATCCGAAATATCTCGGATTGACATCAAAAGATGCGAGTCCATACCAGTCCCAGGAATGAAAGAATAAGTAACAGACACCGGCACAGTCACACCATCCCGGTTAACGAGGTTCATCTCCACATTGCTCTTGGACGTGTGTTCATTCAAGACACACAAACCATAGCAATTCTCACTGCGTAGGGGCTGCTGATGCTCATCATGACAATGGAATAGAGTACCACAGTGGACACCAAGGACCTGTGTGAGCCCGGTCCATTGCTGAGCCATTCGATTCATATACAACACTCTGCGATGGGAGTCCATTATGACCATTCCATCCGCGGCATGGTCAAAAACGGACTGGAACAATTTGACCGGCAAATGGATGGGAGTAGCCACTTGGGTGGACGTGGTGGTTTCGACACTAGATTCCGCCACAACTGCACACCTCACTTCCAACAGTTCGACAATAGCCGACCTGCAAAATTATTGTAACGCGGTGCTTCATTCATATGTTATAGTCCAAAGGTACTATTTATAAGGGCAACAAAAGGGGATGCAGAGGGTATCTTGGTGTTATATTCTAATTATATAACACAGTGCCCACCAGAGGGGTGTAGCTCAAATGGATGAAAATCAACACGTAGAGCGAAAAGTTCGCGTTTTTGTCGTAGATGACCATGAACTCTTTCGTCAGGGTGTAACCATGATCTTAAATCGGGATTTAGATATTCAAGTTGTGGGCGAGGCGGAGAATGGCAAAATTGCTGTGGAACAGTGTCAACAATTGCAGCCAGATGTGGTTTTGATGGATATCAATATGCCTGTAATGGATGGGTTAGAGGCTACTCGCCAGATTAAGCGGCTAAATCCGAGCATCCGAATTTTAATTCTAACGGTGTCGGATACGGAAGAGGCTTTGTTTGAGGCGGTAAAGGCCGGTGCCTCGGGGTATGTCTTGAAAAATGCAAGTCCTTCACTGGTCATCGAAAGTGTAAAGCGGGTCAGCACGGGTGAGCCTGTGATCCCGGGAAATTTAGCTATGCAAATTATTAGCGAATTTTCTGAACCTTCCGAGCGCCCTACCCGTCGGGGTGTGGACCAGCTAACTGACAGGGAGTTAGAGGTTTTAAGGCAACTAAGCACAGGAGCGACCAATAAAGACATTGCGAATACCCTTTATATTAGCGAAAATACAGTACGAAATCACGTGAGAAACATTTTGGAAAAACTCCATTTGAGTAATCGCGTGCAAGCTGCTGCTTACGCGATGCGTGAGGGTTATACGTTGGAGAACGGAGGAGGAGCGGCTCACTAAGCGAGTTTTTCAGATGGTCGAAAATGAACTTGTGTGGATTCTCGTGTAAATTATTTCAGAATCATATCTTGGCTATATGTTTAATATAGAAGAACGTGTCCGGAAAGGGGTTTGACCAAACCCCTTTCCGGACAACCTCTAGAAACAAATAGGAACAAGATAGATGAAAACCGCTTGTCATCCTAAACGTCGTGGAGAGTCCATGCGGTCTTCATCGTTCGCTTGAGTTCCTTTTTTTTCGATTTCTGTGAAAATGCTTTCTAAGCGGGACAACTCAGATGTGGCTCTTTCTAATTCTCGATAGTTGTTATCGTCATGGAGAGGGAATAGCAAAAAGCGTATTGCTGCCAAGGAGGTTCTCATCTCATTGGCAACGGCCCAAGGGACCATTTGACTTTCGTGTGGCCGTGAAGTGATTTGTTCGCTTTGTTGCAAGGCTTCTGCTTTGTGGCGATGGCCCAGCAATGAGACCAAAACATACCCCAACAAATGAATGATTCCCTCGGTGAAGGTGACATTGAGGGGGTTAGGAGAAATGAGAAACAGAATTCCCGTCCATACCACTCCCGCAGTGAAGCCGATGGTCACGCCGAGAAAGTAGCTGAATCCGCCAACCACCAGGATGCTCAGGACAAACCAGCCTTGGTGTAGAGCCAAGCCCCAAACACATAAAAGAAAAGTCGATATTGTCATGATGAGACTGCTGTGATTTCTCAAGCACCGTAAAAACTTATCATCTAAACGGCAGACTGCCTCGTCGAGTTGATCTTGCAAGGTTTGAATGGTCAAGGAGTTCACCTGTCTCAAGGCCAGATTCCGATTCCGGGATGTGGCGAATGGTTATATTATTTTCAGTGTAGGCGGGGCAAGATTAGATCAACAGGCGCAAACCCACTATTTTTCCAGGCAAGAGAGAATAGTATGTTCAGACTAGTACAAACAAGGGGTAAATGAGATATTATAACTAGTAAGCTCAATGATTCTGAGGCGTCGCAGTTCGAGCAGCAATCCATCGGCTTCCCAACCGCAATCTTCAGTCTATCCCAGTAAATACAATTGCGTGGATTTAACTTCCTTGCTGGTGCCGCTAACAGCGGCATGACGGTCTATCCTAATGAATCGAGTGTGCTTTATGAGGTTGTCCGGAAGGGGGTCAGAAATCTCCAGCGCATTCCTTCGTCGTCCAAAATACTCTTTCGCGTACCAAAAACGTGCGGTACGGAACTCACACACGCCCGGGCTAGACGCTCCCCCAAAGGGGGCAGACCCAATTGCGCATTTTGGACTGACTTCATTGCACTGGTTGGGTCTTACCTGACCCCTTTTCGAACATGCACGTATAGGCTTGGAGCAAGTTAAGAGTTCGTCTTCGTCTTCGTAGCATTTCCTCTTGCAACCAAAACAGATACAGGTGAACGATGAATAACCCCTTGACTCACGCTACCGAGCAGCATCCGATCAAAAGCTCCTCGCCCGTGGCTTCCCATGACAATCAGGTCTATCTTGTTATCCGCTGCATAATCACAGATGGTTTGCACAGGTAAGCCTGTAAGGTGCAGAAACTCCACTCGATCAGGCCACTTAGAAAACCAAACTGTTTCTACTTTTGTCTGGATTTCCCGTGAAAGTTTAGCCTCGTACTCATCCACCACGTCGGGAACAAAGTCGTAAGCGTAAAGGGACTTTGAGGTCACATACAAAACAGTCACCTTGACGTCGGGCATCAATTCCAAGTAATTTTGCACGGTTTCTACCGCGGCGTCTGCAGAAGGAGAACCATCGGTGGGGAACAATACTTTTTGTACCTTCATGTCCTTCACTCCCCTCACGTTTGGTGTGAGAACCTACGGTCAATTGCATTGGCAAACAGAATGAATGAAATGGCTCAACACGGAGACAGCCCAACTACAATACGGAAGTGTGAACAGAATTCTCTCTCTTAATAAATTCTAGGAAATTCCTGATTACCAAACCAGGTGCAACTGGACCCGAGAAACCTGGTCTGTTTGAACTAGTCTATCCAGTAAATACAGTTGCGTGGATTTACATTCCTTGCTGGTGCCGCTAACAGCGGCATGAGTATCTCTATGGGTTGGCAGGGTGGCTAGAGATATTGATGGAATGGATTTAATTAGCGTGTCCGGGAAGGGTCGGACAGACCTCTTTACGGACAACCTCTTAATGATTGCACAAACATTCATCACAAACCTCGGTTAAACTAAAGACAAAGGTAATGAGACTTTCATTTCATGTCACCTCGAATTTTTGCACCGGCAAAAATTAGTGTTTGAAACACTCCATGGTCTGATGACCACTCTACTGATGTGGAGGTAATGTTTCTGAGAAAGGCGGATGGGAATCCTGTGGCTACAGTTTTGGTAGCAGACGATGAGTTTCCGATGCGACGATTACTTCGTATTTATCTAGAAAATGCAGGACTTCGGGTGGAGGAGGCAGACAGTGGGGACGCAGTGCTGGCTCGTTTACGCAAGCCCGGCGTGGATGTATTGATATTAGACCTCATGATGCCAGGTACTGATGGTTGGCAGACCTGTGCCGAGGCTTCCACTCTCGTCCCTAACCTGCCCATCTTAATCTTGTCTGCTCGTTCCGATGTGGTGGACCGAGTTGCTGGGTTGAATATTGGAGCCGATGATTATTTAACCAAGCCATTTGACGGCAGGGAACTGGTGGCACGAGTACAGGCGCTTCTGCGACGGGCAAAACCTGCGGCGGACGCGGTGGAGTTTCCTGTCCTGGGTCTGGTGGTAGATCAGTCCGGACATAAGGTCACTTTCAAGGGTCAGATTGTGAATCTCACGCCGAAGGAATTTGATTTGCTAGACCTCTTGACTCGCCACGTTGGGCGTTCTTTCACTAGGGAGGAATTGCTGGACAGGGTCTGGGGAATGGACTTTGAGGGAGGGACTCGAACGGTGGACAGTCATGTCAAAAACATCCGAGAAAAGCTGCGGGGAGCAGGAGCCTCTGGAGAATTGATTGTGACCGTCTGGGGTGTGGGGTATCGATTTGAGGAAAACCCATGATCCGGAAAAGTTTGGTTTTAAAAACCACGCTTGCTATTGTTGGATTAGTTCTGGTGGTGATTATTGCGATGAGCTTGTCTTTGGAACCATTGTTTCACAGTGCTCTATGGTCTTATTCCCGTGGTACTCGCGAGACATTTCAGGTAGCCAATTTGTTGTCCGAGGCTCAGGGATTGTTTATTGTTGCTGCTGCCGGGGCAGTGTTGCTCGCAGCCGGTCTCGCAGTTGTCTTGTCTCATCAATTAATTCGACCTTTGTACCATATGATGGAGGTCACCCGGTGGTTGACAAAAGGAGACTACCAGACTCGAGTTACGGTCAGTAGCGAGGACGAGGTGGGGCAATTGGGGCATTCCATCAATCAACTGGCAGAAACACTCCAGTATCTGGAGAAATCCAGGAGCAAATTTTTGGCGGATATTGCTCATGAATTGCGCACGCCTCTGAGCTATCTGCATGGGTACAGTCAGGTTCTTATGGACGGAATGGTCCAAGATCCATCCGAACAGACGGAATACTTACGTATTATTTTTAATGAATCGGAGAGGCTGACAACTTTGATTCACAACCTGTTTGAACTGGCTCAGGCGGATGAGGGCAGTTTACCTATTCATCCAGAGAAGAAGGACCTGTCGTATTTACTGAAACAGGCAACAGAGCGGATGGGGCCTTCTGCCCAACGTAAACAGGTATCACTGGGATTACAGGTACCACCTACGTGCATGGTATGGCTGGACGAAATGCGGATGTACCAGGTGGTTTTTAATTTACTCGACAACGCCATTCGCTACACTCCCGAGGGGGGCCGCGTCGATGTGCAACTGATAGAGTGTGGAAAACAGGTATGCCTGCGCATTGCCGACACAGGCATTGGCATCTCTGAGGAAGATCTCAGTCACGTGTGGGAACGGCTGTATCGCACAGATCCAGCGCGAACGCGAATACAGGGTGGCAGTGGACTGGGTTTGGCAATTGTCAAGAAAATTTTGGATTTACACGGTGGTCAGGCAAGTATGATCAGCCGACAGGGACAGGGCACGGTCGTGGAGATTTCAATACCTATCGCAGGACCTCGGCAAGGACGAGGGGAGGAAGCGTAGTGAATCGTTTTATCTGGTTTATTGCCGCGGGCTTTGTCCTCTTGGGGTTGGGCATGCTGTCCATGGCAGGCATGGGATTTGGGGACATGCCCATGATGGGAATGGGCATACATCTGGTGAAAGGATTCGCATTTTTACTCCTGAGTGGGGCAATGTTCGCTGTGTTCATCCCTTTAGTCCCTTTTATGGCAAGGTACGTGCGACTCCGTCGTTTCAGGTGCCCGGCTTGTGGCTGTCCTGTGCAACCCAGTTGGTCATACTGTCCTCACTGTGGTACCGAACTACGAATCGTTCCTGGCTCTTCAGGGAGCCGCAATAACGATGCTAAGTCTGACTGGAGTGGTAAACACTAACGAGGGTATGTTGGCGCTCTACAGAAGATAAATATGTTGTGCTATTATAAGTTTCAAAACTCCGCATAGGACATTAGGACTATTTATGGGGGTCCATTTGAGCGGAGTGGATCACCCAGATGGGCCTGACGGCAAATTCCTCACGGATTTACAATCTCCATAGGTACAGTTCCTCCCAAATAATTGATACAGTTTTTATGACACGGTTTCTGTACCTCCGAGGAGGGGAATGGCAGTGTCGTCAGAAATGAAAACAGTGACTGAGGGAACTCAAAACAGTGCTGAAATCCGACTGGAGTCCATTGGTGGGTTGGGTGCCAATTTAGCAGGAAAAATGTTAGCAGAGGCTGGCGTTCTTCGCATGGGTTTGAACGGATGGAATGCGGCTTCTTATGGTTCGGAGAAAAAAGGGACTCCGGTGAAGTCTTATGTACGTCTGACACCTCCAGATGTGCAGATTCGTGGGTCCAACCCCATTGAGGAACCTGACGTCGTGGGGGTCTTTCACGAGGCCTTATTTAAAACGCAAAATTGTATTGCTGGATTAAAAGCAGAGGGTATTTTGGTGGTTAACACCACAAAAACACCAGAGCAGATTCGCAAAGAAAGCGGGTTGCGCACAGGCACGGTGGTTTGTGTAGACGCCATGGGGATCTCCGTTGAGGAAAAAACTCGTGTAAATACCGCCATGCTGGGTGCTTTATGTCGCGTGGTGCCCATCTTGGACCCGGACAAGGTACGGGACGTCATTCGAGATACCTTTCAGGGTAAATACCCAGGACTCACTGAGGCCAATATTCGAACCTTTGACCGTGGTTATGCAGAAGTTACGGTGCAGGAATTTCCACCGGAACCGGGCGAGATAGCACCGCAATTTGCGCGTCCATTGTCCGATTTTGGTTATCAAACGCAGAACCTCGGTGGAGTCATCGATGCGGCAGGGAATTCCATTCTAAAGGATATGAGCGCCTCACGACAGGGTTTTTTACCAGATCTTAATCTGGCGGAATGTATTCACTGTGGTAATTGTGACCAGGTTTGTCCGGATTTATGCTTTGTTTGGGAATCCAAAGAGAATGCAAAAGGACGGACCTTTATGTACTTGCAAGGAATTGATTATCAGTACTGTAAGGGTTGTCTTAAGTGTGTAGCTGTCTGCCCAACCACGGCGCTGACCCAGTTGCGGGAGGAAGATCTGTACGCAGAAGAGCATGCGGTGAAACATAATTTCCCAATTATTGTAGGTTAATATTTCGTGGAGGTGAATGAGATGGCAATCAGCGAAAAGGAGATAAAAGCAGTCGGTGATCATAACGCACAGGAACCAAATGAACCATACGAGCAAGAAGTGGACTTTCGTTCTGGCAATGAAATGGCTGCTCGCGCGGCGGCCCAAATTAATTATCACGTAATGGGGTATTTTCCCATTACACCGTCTACAGAAATTGCCGAGTATCTGGATGAGATGAAAACTCGGGGCGAACACGATATTGTAATGGTTCCTGCAGATGGGGAACATGGTGCTGCAGGCGTATGTTTTGGTGCAGCTGCGGCAGGGGGAAGAGTATTCAATGCGACTTCCTCACAAGGATTTTTATATATGATGGAAGAGTTGCCCGCTCAATCCGGTACACGCTTGCCGATGGTCATGAATTTGGTGACACGTACTGTATCTGGACCTTTGGACATTCGGGGAGATCACTCAGATTTGTATCACGGCTTGAATATTGGCTGGCCTATTCTACTGGCCAGAGACCCGCAGGCTGTGTATGACATGAATGTCATGGCTTTACGAATTGCCGAACATGCTGATGTACGGTTGCCCGTGTTGGTGGCTTCCGATGGTTTTTTCACGTCCCACACCAAGCGTCGAGTACAGTATTTTAAAGACCGTGAAGTCGTTCAACGATTTATCGGACCCGAACCACAAAACTATTCTCATGTTCTTGATCTAAATCACCCGGTAACCATAGGTCCGTACATGAATGATCCGGATTTGATGAATAACAAGTATCAGCAGTCCTTGGCCATGTATAAATCAGAGGAGGTTTATGACCAAGTAGCTGAAGAGTACGCTCGAATTTCGGGGCGATATTATCCTAAAGTAGATGCATATCAGGCGAAAGATGCGAAAGTAGTCCTGTTTATTGTGAACTCTGCGGCAGAAACTGCGAAGGATGTGACGGATAAACTCCGGACTGAAGGGTTGCCCGTTGGGGTGGTTTCCCCCAATCTCTTGCGTCCTTTTCCGAAACAGGCGATTCAGCAGGCTCTCGCTGGTGCGCAAGTCATTCTTGTGGCGGAACGGTCGGATGAATTTGGCGCTCACGGTCCTAATTTGACTAAGGAAGTGAAAGCAGCGCTGCAGGAGTTAGGCTCACACACTCGTGTGTTGTCGCGCGTCTATGGCTTGGGCGGACGCGAGTTCTACCCAGATGACGCTGAGAATTTGTTCCGCATTGCTCTGTCGGCCCTCAATGGGGAAGATGCGGTTGATTTCGACTACTACGGAGTGAACCCGGGCAATCCGGAGGCAAAGGCCGCTCACACCCGTTTGCAACCATTGACCAAAGAAGAAACAACTGGATTTGTCAGTGTCAGTCAGAACGCCGAGACAGGGGAACTGAAAGTGAAGGTTCCATCTCTGCGTGCTTTGACTGGGAAGGCGAAACGAATTGCTCCTGGTCACGGAGCATGTCCGGGATGCGGTATTTTTCCTGGCATTGAAACGTTTTTGAAGGGTATTGAGGGAGATGTTGTGGTTCTGTATCAGACTGGCTGTGCCATGGTCACCTCGACGGGATATCCCTACACCTCACATCGGGTGAATTACCTGCATAACTTGTTTCAAAACGGTGGAGCCACTTTGTCTGGTACAGTAGAGATGTTTTGGGAACGCAAACGCCGAGGAGAGATTAACGTTGGCGA
>DAHWFY010000101.1 GCA_027336365.1 Bacillota bacterium
TCATCAGCCATGGATTGAGTTTGGGACTGAAGTTGTTGACGAATGGTCGTCAGAGGCACCCCTTGGGCAGCCAATTTGCCCATTGCTGTCTGTCCGGCATTAGCAAATTCTTGTTCTGCCTGTGTCGCAATTTGGTCTGCCCAATTGGAGTGCAACATAGGCAGTAACGGTTGAATCATCGTCGCAATGATGGCCAGACCAAGCACGGTGCGCAGATAAGGTTGGAGAGTCTTCCCGGGCATCACCATGTCTGCCAGTGTTGCCAGGACAACAGTAAATACCAGTTGCTTCAGCCAATCTGCAAACCCTGTCATGCAAACATCACCGCCAGATTAGCGGTTGCTATAAGAATTGTAACTGACAGGAAAAACATCATTGCCACCGCCGCTAAACTTGCAAATATCAGCATCAGACTTTTGCTCAGAGATCCCAAAACAGAAATCATAGGATTGTCACCAAGAGGTTGCATCAATGCTGCACTTCCGCTGTAGATAAAGGTCAAGGCCAAAACCTTCAATGCAGGGAAAACGGCAATGATGGCAAGTATGATGAGTCCCGCAATTCCCACCGCATTTTTCACCAGTAAAGAAGCGCTAATGACCGTCTCCGTTGCATCCGCAATGGCCTTACCCACGACGGGTACAAAGGTTCCTAAGCTAAACTTGGCGGCTCGCAGGGCCACGCCATCCACCACTCCTCTGCCCAGCCCTTGAATTGATGCAACCCCCAGAAACACCGTCAAAGCAACTCCCAGAGTGGACACCGCGACGGTGCGAAACAATCCAGCCAACCGAGTCAGAGAATAACGGGGTGACAGGTTGCTGACGATGTCCAACAAAGTGGCGAAGTAAATCATCGGAAAGACAAACAGAAACACCAAGTTGCCAATCAGTTCTACAGTAAATACCAACGTTGGCTGAAAAAACGCGGCCGATGTCACAGCCCCGGAGGCAGCCAAAAGGGTGACCATCAACGGTAGTGAAGCCAACATAAAGTCAGTCATTCCCTGAATAGCGTGCCGAGCATAACCCGCAGCCTCAGTAAAAGAGGCAAGAGCCAGTCCCAGTAACACGATAAACACCACGGCATATGCCACTTGAGATACGGTCTGATGTTCAAACGCAGTTTCTAACGACCGTAATATAGAAGCTAATACAGATAACACCAAAATGCTCCCAATCAACTGTGTGTTATCCATTAACACGGAAAAGAAGTATCGCAATAAACCGTGAAAAATTCCTTGAAAGTTAAACCCCCCTTGGTTTAAAACATCTCGCACCAGACCTTGTCCCTTATCGTCAGGTAAGTATCCTCCGTACTGTTGTCGCAGGTGTTGCCAGAAAGAATCGATTGACTTTACAGGAAGTTGGTCCAATTGCTCATCGGCCGTCTGTTGTACCGCGTGCTGGACTGGAACGTCGGACACAAGAGAAGGAGGAAGAAACGGTTGGCTGCTGCTTGAGACTTGATTTAAACCCCCATAGGATGAACTACTCACCTGTGTTATCGGTAAGTTTGCAAGTGAATCCTGTGGCCCGGTAGCCGCGTATGCCCAAAGCGGAAGTAAAATCCAAGAAATCCAGGTTAACAATGCGATTTTTACCACGCGTTTTGTCCATAACACCACTTCTTCTTCACCCCCTTGCACCCTGCTGGTGCCGCCTGTTAGGGCAGCAGGTGAAGAATAGAATCCACCACACTCATGACAATAGGCAATGCCAAAACGACGATGCCAACCTTTCCAGCCAGCTCAATTTTCGTAGCTAAGGCGCCTTCCTGAGCATCGCGGGCGAGTTGAGCAGCAAACTCGACGATATAGGCAATACCGATAATTTTCACTACAGTGCCAACAAAACCGTGATTGAGACGGGCTGTATTTGCCAAATCTTGCAGAGGAGCAATCACGGTACTTATGTGAGATATTACCATCAGCAGGAGAATGGTTCCGGCTACCATGGTAATCATCATCGCAAACTGGGGCGCGTGGGGACGAATTACCGTTGCTATCACCGTCGCCACAAGACCAAAACCCACCATCTGCAAAATGTGCACTGACCTCACCTACTGAATGAGAAATACCCGTTGAATTTCCCCATATAAGCGGTCCACATAACCTAATACAATCATGAATACCGCGACAAACCCTACCAAAGTCATCCAATGGGCAAATTCTTCTTTACCACTTTGACGCAGTGCAGTGTGTAAAAAGGCCACTAAAAAGCCAATTCCAGCAATCTGTAAAACGGCTCGAATCTCCGGAGTCATGGTCCGGCCTCCGTTCCCTATCCCAGTAAATTCAGGTACGTGGATTTACCTTCCCTGCTGGTGCCGCTATCAGCGGCATGACGGTCTATCCAGTAAATACAGGTTGGTGGCTTTGCATCCCCTGTTGGTGCCGCTAACAGCGGCATGAGGGTCTATCTGGTATTCAAAAGACCTTTAGTAAAGCAGCAAAACTACAAATAGGCCTGTAAGAATACCTAGATATTGCCACAGTCGTTCATAACGTCGTTGCGCCTCTGTAGCCTGTTCACGCATACTTTCCATATGCAGCAAAGCCGCTTGAAACTCTCTTGATTGATGCAAAATATCCGTGCTTCCTAGAGTCTCGGATAAGTTCAACAATGCGGACCAGTCTTGATTTTTCAAGACACTTTGAGATGAATTGCTTTGCACACCGTACGTGAAGGCCAATTTGGGACCGTTGTCTCGTTCCTTCATCTTTTCGGCAGCAGCGGCAAATACCCCTTGGACAGGTGGTTTTATCTGCTCCGATACCCTGCTGAGCGCTACGGGTAGGGGCGTTGCTGTATACTCAATTTCAGCTTGCAGCAATCGCAGTGCTCGAGCCAACTCCGACAGTTGAAGCGGTCGTAGCCGATATACGCGAGATACTTGATAACCCATGGCGGTGCAACTAGCCACGACAAATGCCGCTCCCAGGACTTTCTCCCAATTCATCCCTGATCGCCTGCTCCCCTTGACACCACCTTTCCCCCGCCGTTAAAAACTCGTTCCACCGTTCCTGGGCCTCGTCGTCGACTGAGAATGATGTATCTGCTAAATGCCGCACCGCGAAACAAGTCCATCATGTTGGGTCTGCCTTGCCATTCTTCTAAAGAACCTGCATGAGCACTTGCCATCACGGTAACCCCGGCATGAGTAGCTTCGAGTACCGCTTGCACATCTTCCTGTCGACCAATTTCATCGGTCACCACCACTTCGGGAGAGAGGGAGCGGATGGCCATAAGCATCCCTTCCGCTTTCGGACAACCGTCCAACACATCCGTCCGCGGGCCGAGTTGAAATTGAGGTATCCCATCTACGGTACCGCCAATTTCAGAACGCTCATCAATGACCGTAATTTTTTGCGGAGGCACCCCGAGAATGTTTCCTGTACTCAGTGCTCGTACTAAATCCCGCAACAGAGTGGTTTTCCCACATTGAGGAGGAGACAGAATAAGAATGCTATGGGGATGTCCTCCACGTTCACGGACCACATATGGGGCAATGGTTGCAGAGGCACCAGGGAATTCCCGTGCAATCCGTAGATTAAGTGCATGCATATCTCTAAAAGTGCGGATAGAGTGGTTTTCGGACAAAACTGCCCGGCCAGCAATTCCCACTCTGTGCCCACCGGCGACGGTGACAAACCCCCTGCGCAACTCCTCTTCCACCGCGTACAAGGACGACTGAGTACTCATTTGCAACATCTTTTGCAGATGTTCTTTTTGCACGATGAGTCCTTCCTCAGGACGGGTTGTCACACCCGAGTCTCCTCGTAAAAACAAATCCAAACCTGTGCCACACAATTGGACGGGTTGCCCTAATCGAAGTCGAACCTCCTCCACCCGAGTGACGGTTTGCAACGATAAGGCCATTAAACGCTCTCTAATGTCTTGTGGGCACACCTGCAGAGCCTGTACCCATTCTCTTGGAAGAGGCAATCGTGAGGAAACGGTCGCGTTCACTTCATGTCCACCTCCCGCTTCCCTCCATGTATATGGAGTTGCCCAGCATCCTATGACAAGCCTCAAGGTCCACAGGCCGACACGCCAACATGGGGGGTGGCATTGAATATGTTGAAACATGGATCAATGAAGGGAGGTCCAATCGTGGAGGTATCTGTCATGATCCGCTGGATTGTGGTTTTTTTAGTAATTTTTATTCTTTTGATGTTTTTTGTTTTCGGTTTGCTTCGCCGTTCACAGAATTGAGGTTTTAGTACGGCACGCACGTCTGATCCCGTAGCTAACCTGTGAGCAACGGCTACGGGGCTAACCCCGCGTGCCGTACAAAATACACCCCACACCCACCACAACCCACACCATTTTCCACCAATTTAGCTCTCCTGAATATCCGGACAATCCAAGCAGAGTGACGGTGATCAATACCAGGGGACCAACCAATGCCAGTACTGCATTGACTTGCAAGGCACGGTCAGCAGAACCTGCCCATAACATGACCATGGCCCCAGACATTTCAATCAAACTGCTTATCACACGCACTCCTGCCATGGCATAGACCGTTTTGTCGATGACTTGAAACACCAGGCTTCCCTCCTTGCATGTCCTATATGCCAAACAGTTTGCAGACAGAACCGGAAAGCTCCATGTGTTGACTTACACAAAAAAGTCGGCCCTGTTGGCCGACGAGGTACTCATCAGAGAGGTACAATCAGATATGAAGTAATCCGACATTCGCATGGTCTGATGTCTACAATCAAAGATGAAAATTGCCAAGGAGTCAGAACTCCTCAACGCATTGTCTGCTGTCAACACCCGTACTTAAGCACGAGAGATGTAAGCACCAGAACGGGTATCAATCAGTAGAATGTCTCCCTCGTTTATGAAAAAGGGAACCTGCAAAGTGTAACCTGTTTCCAAAGTTGCCGGCTTACTGCCACCAGTAGCCGTGTCTCCGCGAATGCCCGGTTCGGTTTGTGCCACTTTCAATTCAACAGTGTTGGGCAAATCGACGCCGATGGTCTGGCCTTCGTGCATCATAATATAACAGTTCATATTCTCCTTCAAAAAATTCAACTCATACTCCAACTGAGTCTTTGGAATGTTCGTCTGTTCGAAAGTTTCCGTATCCATAAAGGTATACAATTCGCCATCACTGTACAGATACTGCATTTCGCGAGTCTCAATTCGAGCCCGCGGAACTTTTTCTCCTGCACGAAAAGTTTGTTCTCTCACGGCCCCAGTCTTAATGTTCTTCAATTTTGTTCGCACGAAAGCAGACCCTTTTCCAGGTTTCACGTGCATAAATTCAATTACACGAAAAATGGCACCGTCCACCTCAATGGTGGTTCCCGGACGAAAATCATTACTTGAAATCAATGCTCTTCTCCTCCTTGCATCGTCTCAGCTTGACTCACATTACCTTCCGCCGTATCCATCAGCTTGGTCTGCAACAGATACAAAGCAGCCAGTTTATATCCCAGTGTACCTAATCCTACAATTTGTCCACGCACAACTTCAGACAGAACCAAGTTTTGACGAAATGCCTCACGTCGATGCACATTTGAGATATGCACTTCAATGGTGGGTCTGTCTATATCTGCGAGACAATCGCGCAGAGAATAACCGTAGTGTGCCAAGGCACCGGGATTAATGATAATACCGCGGCTGGCAGGACCATGCTCCTGAATGATGTCCACCAATTTACCCTCGTGATTGGACTGAAACGCAACCACTTCAACACCATAATCGGCTGCCACAGTTCTCACCGAACGTTCTACGTCTGTCAGAGATTCTGTCCCATAGATCCCGGGTTCCCGCACGCCTAACCGATTCAAATTGGGACCGTTTATCAACAATAAGTAAGGAAGTTTGGAAATCATGACGACTCTCCCTCAAAGGTCCATGTGCGCAAATCCCTGTCATTGTATCATATACGTGCTTATGCTGAAAACTTCGGGAGGGATGTGTATGACGGAAGTGTGGTTAGTCCGCCATGGGCAGACAGATTGGAACTTACAGGGACGTTTACAAGGCTGGACAGATATTCCCTTAAACGGGGAGGGAATACGGCAGGCCCACACTTTGGGTTTTGCTTTACAAGGAATTCTTGCTCATCACCTGTACACCAGTGATCTCACTCGGGCTTATACGACGGCGGTCATTGTTGGTTCATATTTGCATCTACCGGTCAAGGTGGACACTCGTTTGCGAGAGAAAAGCTTCGGTGCCATGGAAGGATTTTTGCAATCTGAAATACAATTTCTGGATCAATCTAACAACGGTTTCACGCACCCCAATGTCACCGAGGGGGACATGGACATTGGTCAGGAGACAGACACTCAAGTCCTACACAGGGGACTGGATTTTCTGACATTCGTGCGCACTCAGCACATGGGTAACAGGATCATTTGTGTCAGTCATGGTCGCTGGATCCGAATCTTATTGCAAGAGCTTGGAGCAAATAAACACGATGCGATTGGAAATACCCACGTGACTTCTTTAGTCACTGAAAAAGATAAATGGCGACTCACCGGACACTTCCGCTGATATACAAGATTTTCTGAGCTTTGTCGCATACTAACTCAATGCGGTACCTGTTTTCAGCACTGCTGAAAAAGACAAGGAGGTGCAGGGTTGGTTGGCACAGTCCGTGAAACCACACAAAGCGTAACAAATTCAAATTCTGACTGGGTTCCTCCTGTGGAGTGGATGGAAACTGCAGAAGAAATCAGTGATAGGATATTGACACAGCACACCCGTCTCACAAATCCATCGCTCATGTGGGATTTTCTCTGTCTTTCTGTCACCGCATGCCAAGCACAACTGGCACAGGATGGAGATCAACTGCTTTGTCTTGAGTACATCCATAATTTCCAACCCTTACGACACCAAATCTCCTGTGCCCAGGATGTTATCCACCATTTGCATGGACGTGCAGTTCTTGCTGACGAAGTGGGGCTCGGCAAAACGATTGAAGCCGGTCTTGTGATTAAAGAGTACCAAGTTCGAAAATTAGCACAAAGAGTTCTCATTTTAGTACCGGCCTCGCTCATTATTCAATGGAGTAGAGAACTCACCGAAAAGTTTGGCATATCCTGTTATGCACCCAAAAAGCGTTGGGCTTGGAGCGAATATGATGTGGTGGTGGCATCCCTGGATACAGCAAAAAGAGAACCTCATCGTGCCATCATCACGGAAATTCCCTGGGATTTAGTAGTAATTGACGAGGCTCATAAATTAAAAAATCGTCTTACTCGAAATTGGGAATTCGTTAATCAGATACCGAATAAGTACATGCTGCTATTGACGGCAACTCCCGTACAAAACAACTTACAAGAACTACACAGTCTCATTACCCTGCTCAAGCCAGGAGAACTGGGTAACAACCACAATTTTGTTGCTAAACATCTAGTTTCCAAGCGTAAAGCAAAGGATGCACAACGACTTCGAGACCATCTATCTACCCTTATGATTCGCAATCGCCGCGCCGATGGACAAGTTTATTTGCCGGATCGCGAGGTAAAAATAGTATCTTTGGAATTCAGTCCAGAAGAAAAGCAACTGTATGATGATGTTCAAAAATTTCTCAAGGAGGCATACCAAGAGGCGAAGACGAGTCATCATTCGGTGCTCCCTTTGCTCACCCTGCAACGAGAAGTCTGTTCCTCGCCTTACGCAGCCATGGCCTCTCTTGATAAAATGGCCCGACGTACCCACTCTCCACAGCGACAGGCCTATCTTTCATCCTTGTTGATAACTGCAAAACAAATTCGACGCTACACCAAAGTGGAAAAGGTGTTGGAACTAATCCATACCATGGACGATAAGTGCATTGTTTTCACCGAGTACCGGGCCACACAAGATTTTCTGATGTACATATTGCACCAAAATGGAGTCAAGGCGGTACCCTTTCGGGGTGGCTTCAAACGTGGGAAAAAAGACTGGATGACCGAGTTGTTTGAGCACCGGGCACAGGTTTTAGTAGCTACTGAATCTGGAGGTGAAGGTATTAACTTGCAATTTTGTCGCTATATGATCAACTTCGACTTGCCATGGAATCCTATGCGTCTTGAACAAAGAATTGGTCGCATTCATCGCCTGGGACAACAATCGGCCGTGAAAATTTATAACCTGTCGACTCGAAACACTATCGAGGAACATATCGTAGCTTTACTCGTGGAAAAAATACACATGTTTGAGACGGTCGTAGGGGAGTTGGACTCCATCATAGGAGATCCGCAAATTCAAAAGAAAATCGAGTCAGATATTCTGGATATTACCCTGACCGCAAAATCTCAAGAAGAGATTAAGAACCGCATGGAAGACTATGGAGCTTCCATGTGGACCCGATATCAGACCGGGAGGTACAATTCATGACCTCTGCTCCCTTACGCACTTCGGAAGAGTTGATGAAGTTCTGTGATGATTATTTTGCTCTCTGTCAAGCACGGGTACTTTGTGCACACTCCGATTACCGGGAATATGAATTGCCTGTGGAAGTAGAAAAAGAACTGACAGATAGACCTTTTTTTTGGGCGTGGATAGAACAAACAGGGCAAACCGTTCCTCCAACCATTCTGCGCTTGGCCTTCACCGTTGAAGCGGCGGACAGAGAAAATCGTTATTTAAGACGCCAAGTTGAAGAAAAGCAAGCGGCCATGGCGCGACCGACCTTTATCCCCATCCCTAAATCAGAATTGCTGACCCTGGGCAGTTTTCGGCTCACCCGCATTTTTGCCTCCGTAGAGCAAAAAGGGAAGTATGCTCGGGTGAGACCCAAAATAAAAACCGAAAATACCCATCTCGTTCCTTGGCTCATGTTGAATCTTGTAATTTCATACCGTTCCGATTTTTTGCGTCAAGAATTTGTCTCATACGGTTTATGCCTGGAAAACGAGCAGATTATAGAAAACTTCTTTAATTTGATCAGACATATTCCAATGGAGCCTGTATTAGATCCGGACATACCCTCCCGTACGGTCATATCCACAGTAAAGGCCACTGATGCAATTCGCCGCAGGATACTACAGTACCTTCATCAACAAGCCCATGATTGGGCCCTTGCAGCCTCCCAACAGTGGGTTGACGAGGTTGCACAAATAGAGACTTATTACCAAAGTCTTACCTCAGACAAAGATACACACGAACTGATGTTGCTCGAGATTGAAAAACAACACAAGCTCCAGCAACTAGAAAAACGCTATCGTCCGCACATAGCAGTCGAGTCCAAACAAGCCGCCTTAATTTTCCTGCCCATTCGTAACTAGAACGGTAACCGTCTCTAAGTGAGAGATTCTAGACCTCGTTGGCGGGCATCTTCCCCCTCCATGCGGGCGAGCTTGGTCATTTGCATGACACGGCTCCGTAACGGAGCAACTGAATCGTGAATGTCCTCCCCATTTTTTCGATAAATGTTTGGCGGTGCATAATTGCTAGTAAACCACGTGGACAATCCAGCATGAAAACGATGGTTAATTATCCGAAAAAGTTTTTCTAACGTAAAGTCATTCGCCCGTTCCTGAGCGAATTCGTCAATGCCTAGTATGGGGACCGTCGCATAAGTCTCCAACAATGGCTCCAAGTCCCCATTGGCGGCCAAAATGTGTCTCATTCTGTCGAATACGGAATCAGATCGAACGAACAAACACGGAACGCCTCTTTCTTGTAGCCGATTTAAAACCGCTAATAACAGGTGTGTCTTTCCCACCCCTGGAGGCCCAAACAGATACAGACCAGCTCCCGAGTCACCCACAGAAAAGGTTTCTGCAAAGTCCCTGGCAAAGCGAAATAAACGCGGATACTTGCGACGCTGCTCCGTTGGAAAATTGGCGAGTTGAAAGTTCCTGTCCAGTTGCAGTTCGCCGGACACGTGCTCCCATCGCTTGACACGCCTCTGTATCACGTACTGCTGATAAGGGGGACAGGGTTGAACAGAGATGGACAAATCTTGACCGTAAGTCTCTAACACCTGTTGAAATCCCTTCATGTCTCCCTCTTTACCGCAACTTTCAAAACCTTGGCAGTGTGCGCAGATTTCTTTTTGTCGAATATATTCCAGTAGCAAGACTTGTTGGTGTTCAATAATATTGTCCGATGTATTCCAATGTTCCAATTCCGGGATATGCGTGCGAAAATAGGAAACACTGTAAGGATGAGTTGCGGGGCCGCGGTAGTTCATGATGAGATTTTTGATGTGTTCCATTACCGCGTCCCTCCTTTGCAAAATTTATCTATAAGTGAGTGTCCGGAAAGGGGTCTGGTCAGACCCAAGCAGTGCCAGGAGGCCAGCCCAAAATGCGCACA
>DAHWFY010000102.1 GCA_027336365.1 Bacillota bacterium
CGTAAAAATCGGTCCCTCGCTCACACTCGCTCACAAAGGAGGGCCTCCCCAATCCTTCGAGCAGGTGGGGGCCCATTCTTATCTGAAAAATCCACTCCACCGCATGACGAGTCAAGGGTCTGAAGCAACTGAGTGAATCGACGGTCTCATTATGGGTCTTATGAAATCCGAAACTGAAGATATAGTTTTGTATGATAGAGGTTGGCCGGAAAGGGGTCAGAACTCCCCGGCGCATTGCCGCGTCGTTGCCCAAAATGCTCCCTCACGTACCCGAAACGTACGCTGGGTGCGCATTTTGGGCTGGCCTCCTGGCACTGCTTGGGTCTGACCAGGCCCCTTTCCGGACACGTACTTTATAGTTAAAAAACACCTCCCCAATCGTTTCAAGAGAGACCTTCATGCCACTATCAGCGGCAAACGTGCAAGTGTGCAGGAGGGTTCTCTATAGGAGAAACTCCTGCACGACGATTGCGGAACTCGTTACAAACAGTGAGTACAGTTTCAGATAATGGGCATAGTTTCAGTAGTGGGAGAAAGTTCCGGTGAATTTTACGCAAACGTGAATCGGCGACTAATTCATGGATATTACGCCTGTCCCGGTACCAGCAGGAAGAACAGCACAAAGATGATGAGAAAAACAATAGCCCAGCGTTCCAATCCATCGAGCAACATGAGGTCTTCCCTCCCCTCTTTATCTCTAGAAAATGTATGCACAGCTCCTTTGGCACTGGACAGAATCCTAACCAGTAAATACAACTGCGTGGATTTACATTCTTTGTTGGTGCCGCTATCAGCGGCATGAGGGTCTAACCAGTAAATACACTCACATGTATTTACATTCCCTGCTGGTGCAGCTAACAGCGGCATGTATGGAAACTCACGTGAATCGATAGGATGAAATTTGCAAGGGCCTATATTTCACGAAAATTATAAAAAATACATTCATGAAACAAGAAATTTGTGTGAATGACAGTGGCTGAATACCCTCCCGGAATCTTCAATCTGCGGCATATTGTGCGGCATGACGTGGTGAAGGGAGGCGGTCGCATGTATGGAGAGACTTTTGGTGGGTACACCCGTTGGGCTGTGGTGTTCCTGATTATTTTCGTCTTGTTCTTCTTGCTTGTCCCTGGTGCCTATGGATATCGTGCAGGTATAGGAGCTGGAGCTACACCAGTCATGGGGGCATATTAAACTGGAGTAAATTGTTTTTCATAAGGGGATGCGATAAGGAGGTGTGCCGGAGGCGGTTTGAGTCTGAGTGATTGTGCCGCACGGCCTCTCTTCTTTACGCAAGAACCTCCGTATAGGAGTGACGCAAATCCTCTCTTTCCTGTAGACATTAGGTCGTCACCACGGCCGCGATATCGGGATTGGCACAGGCTTCAGTGGGAGGCACAAGATTCCCTACTAAAAAGTGCACCTTTCCCGTGTTGTCCATGCTAGCCAATAGATGGTGCCTTCTCTGTGAACAAGTTCCGGAGAAAGGCACCATTTATTGTTTTATCGTGACAAAAAAGCTTGCATTTGGAGGATATCAGAGTTTTATTGAACATATGGAAACTTAATTCTGAGATGGTCAGAGAAAAATTTAGAAAGGAGGTTTACCGATTTGACCCCATTGGAGAATATAGAGAATCATCCCAACCCAAAACATCTAGAAGATTTTCAAAAAAAAGAAGACCCGGCATGCACATCAGACTTGATTGATTCACGAAATCTGTTAGATTTGTCAGAACCTGTAGATCCGGCCGATTTACAGGAATTTACTGCAGCTTTTCACACCGCTACAGGCTTTCACCCCTTTCCTTATCAAATCCGCCTAGCCCTGGATCTAGGATTGCCCGAACTGCTCGATGTGCCTACAGGATTGGGGAAAACAGCCGCTATCATACTGGCCTGGTTGTGGAAACGGCGCTTTGCGCAGCCCACGGTACGTGCTGCCACGCCGCGCCGACTGGTGTATTGTCTCCCCCTGCGCTCCCTGGTGGACCAAGTGGCCAGTGAAGTCGTTTCTTGGTGCCAGCGTCTCGGTCTGGCTACACAACTGGACGACGGTCGACCCGAGGCGCTTGGGGTGCATGTGTTCATGGGAGGTCACATGGACAAACTCTGGGAGTCCTATCCAGAATTTGATCAGGTGTTGGTGGGCACACAAGACCTATTGCTGTCACGTGCCCTCAATCGTGGCTATGGTCTGGGGAGATCCCGCTGGCCTATGGATTTTGGTTTGTTGCACAATGATGTCTGGTGGGTTTTTGACGAGATTCAATTGATGGGCGGTGGGGGTCTGTTTACCTCCGCGCAGTTGGAGGCATTTCGCCGTCAGTATGGTACTTATGGGCCAGCCCACACCACCTGGATGTCCGCCACGTTGGCGGAGCAGTGGCTGGCGACGGTGGATTTCGCCCCCTATTTGGACCGAGCAGGCAAAATAGGCCTAAGCGGACAAGACTTGAAGCATCCTGTGGTGCAGCAACGGATGTTGGCAAAGAAAGCGCTGTTTTGGACAGACCTGACAGTCAATGAGAAGGATGCGAAAAAACCACAGACCTACGCGCACAATTTTGCCACCCGGATTGCCCAAGAACACCAACCCGGCACCCTGACCCTGGCCATCGTCAACCGCGTCAACCGGGCGCAGGAAATCTACCGCGTGTTGGCACAGAACCCTCCCGCGCAACACTTGCTGTTGCTGCACAGCCGCTTTCGTCCAGGAGATCGCCAAAAACTGCAAAGCCATCTGCAGTTCTGTGCCCAAGAAGACTGTATCGTCGTCGCCACCCAGGCCGTGGAGGCCGGGTTGGACATTTCTGCGCGCACCCTGCTGACAGAACTGGCGCCTTGGTCTTCTCTGGTGCAACGCTTTGGACGTTGTAACCGCTATGGCGAGGCCCCTGCGTCTTTCGCGGGACCGTCGAGCACACCGGCTAGGGTGTTTGTGATGGATGTGGACGACACTCCAGACGCCTGTGTCCCCTACGAGATGCAAGATTTGCAGCAGGCGCGCACTTGGTTGCGTGAACTCTCCCAGGTGGGTCCCGCAGACTTACCGCACCATCCGCTGCCCACCCCTCCAGGCAGTGTGTTGCGTCGACGGGATTTGCTGGACCTGTTTGATACCACCCCAGACCTGGCTGGTTTAGATCTGGACATCTCCCCTTACGTCCGCGAGGTCAATGACACGGATGTCCAAGTCTACTGGCGACAGGTGGCGCAGGAGGGACCCGACAGTTCTCTGTGGCCTCCTACTCATGAGGAGACCTGCGCGGTCTCGCTGACACAAATGAAAGACTACCTTGCGATGAAGAAAGCAGACCTTTCTCGCTCCTCACGGGTGTGGGTTTGGGACTGGTTGGCGGGTTATTGGACCGGGTTACAGTCAAAAAATCCGCGACCGGGTCAGGTGTATTTACTCGACGTAAAGTTGGGCGGCTATGAACCGGAGTTGGGTTTTATTCCCGATTCACAGGCGGCAGTGCCCGTTTTGACGGAACCCCTGTTGTCACGAGAAACCCCTGATGAGGCGTCCAATGATGACGATCCGCACACCTTCCTGGGCCGCCGAGTGTTGCTGACAAAACACTTAGAGGATGTCAGGACTGCGGCCGCAGACTTGGTGAGGAATTTTTCGGTTACAACTGGAGCCACACAACGGACCGATGAGTCTACAAAGTCAGAGTTTACGCAGACCCCTGCAGTGTCCACCGAGCCTACCGAGCCTACCGAGCCTACCGAGCCTACAGAAATGTTGGCTGCTTCTGCTCCTTTGTCTGCGGTGGTAGAGGCTGCCGTCTGGCACGATGCAGGCAAGGCCCATACAGTTTTCCAAAATATTATAAATAAGGGTTTGTCGGACAATGATCCGGCTCGTCAGCAACTATGGGCTAAGTCCGGCTTGTCCCCCATCGACAGTCAGGAAGCAAACGCTGTCCAAAAATCTTCTGCACTCTCCACTGCGCGGCTTACTTCTCCAGATTCTGTGCCAGATTCTGCGTTAGACCTTGCGGAAACCGCGGCAACAGGGGACAAGGTCAGGGCTGTGGAGGAAACATTTACCGCAGCGGTTGTTCCATTCCTCGAGATTCGCTCACATTTCCGCCATGAATTGGCTTCTGCCTTAGTTTACTTAGAGACCCACCAACCCCGGCAGTCCAATGAGTACCGAGACCTGGTGGCATACCTGGTGGCCAGCCATCATGGCAAAGTGCGCTTGTCTTTGCGATCCCTTCCAGGGGAAACCGTCCCTCCTGTGCTGGCAGGGAACCGTGAGCGCTTGTTTGCCCGCGGGGTTTGGGATGGCGACGTGTTGCCAGAACTCACCCTGGGGGACAAAACCTTGTTGCCAGCACAGAGGCTGCGTTTGGACTGGATGGAGTTGGGTCAGGGAGATGGGGGATGGAGTTGGCTGGAACGCACCACCCGTCTGTTGCAGAGGTATGGTCCCTTTCGTTTGGCTTGGTTGGAAACGCTGTTGCGGGTGGCCGATTGGCGGGCGTCCGCCGAGGAGGTGAAGGTGCATGACTGAATCCAAGTTTGGACAGGTTGGACAGACAGAACCGGGGGCTGTAGCGCCCTCTCACAGCACACTCCCTCCCTGGGGGGATTTGAAAACCGTCAGGAACGTGTTGGATTTCCCCGGCACGGCGCCCGTGCCCTTGGCCCGTTACCTCAAGGGACTGGGATTGTTGCGATTGGTGGCGGAACAACGGGACCCTGACGCCGTGGGGTGGTGGCAGGACGAGCAGTTTCACCTGGCCACTGCCCTTCACCGTGAGGACCTGGAGGACTTTTTCCTGGAACAGTATCGTCCCACCCCCATCGTGGCTCCCTGGAATGGGGGGAGTGGATTTTACGGCCGTGACCAGGCCCTCAGCATCATTGCAAATTCTCAGGCACATCGATGGGCGGTGTACCGACAAACCATTGCCATCTCCCACTCCCTTTTGGCGGAGTTAGGGTTGCAGGGAAAACCGGACAAGGTGGACAAACGAGAATTGGTACAGGCTTGCCGCAATCGGCTGCCCGATGAGGCGGTGGCCTGGATGGATGCCACTCTTGTCTTGACCAACGCCGATGTAGCCTTTCCTCCCATCACAGGCACAGGTGGAAATGATGGCAACTTAGAGTTTACCAATAATTTCATGCAACGTCTGGGTGACCTGATGTCCCCCACAGACGGAGCCCCCACACGGGCTGCTCACAATTGGCTGCAATCCAGCCTGTGGGGGAACCCGGCACCGGGACTTGTCAAAGCGGCCATTGGCCAGTTTTCTCCTGGGCAGGCCGGGGGCCCAAATGCCAGCAGGGGATTTTCGGGGGAATCTCTGGTCAACCCCTGGGACTACGTGCTCATGCTGGAGGGAGTCCTGCTGTTTGCCGCCGCGGCCGCCAAACGCTTGGAGAGTTCCAATAAGACGCTACTCAGTGCGCCGTTTACCGTGTATGCCATTGGTGTGGGCAACGGATCGACCGCAGAGACGGATGAGAGAAAAGTGGCTAGGGCAGAGACGTGGCTACCCTTGTGGCGTCACCCGGCCTCCCTGGCAGAGGTGGCCTATTTATTTCGCGAGGGCAGGGCCCAGGTAACAGGCAACCGGGTAAGACGGAATGCGCAAAATGGCGTGGATTTTGCTCGGGCCTGTGCGACACTGGCCGTGGACCGAGGGATTGACAGTTTTCAGCGTTATTCCTTTTTGATGCGCTCAGGGAATGCCTACTTGGCGGTCCCGCTCACGCGTTTTGCCGTCAGGCGCCAGGCATATGCGGAACTGTTGACCGAGTTGGACACCTGGCTAGAGGCATTTGCGCGTGGGGTGAACGGCAAAAACGCCTCGCACACCCTGCAGTCCGCTTTGCGCCAGATTCGTCAGGCCATCTTTGCATACTGTCAGGATGGCGGGTCTCAGCGCATGCAGGCCCTGTTAATCGCCGTGGGAAAGGCGGATGAACTGCTGACACATACCCCTAAGGCGCGGGAGGGGGTGCGTCCGCTCACCCTAAAAAATCCCCAATGGTGGGCGGCTGCGGATGATGGCAGCGACGAGTTTCGCTTGGCCCAGGCTTTCGTGTGCTTGCAATTCGGCAGTGCAGGGGCCATCCGTGCCAATTTGTCACCCGTTCATCCAGTAAGTTTTTGGCAGTGGGATTCGCAAGCTAATCCTCCCCGGGTGGTTTGGCGGGCGGGGGGACTAGTTCATAACCTGGTTGCCGTGTTACAGCGCAGGTTGTTGGATGAGAATCATATCACTGGGAATTCTGACTTATCCAACACTGTCGACTCTCTATTCACTAACTTCTCAGCCATTGACCCCCAGTCTGCCGACATCCGGTCCGTCACGAATGAACCCCAGTCTGTTGACCCACATTCTGTCATGAGCGACATTCAATCTGTTACAAGGCGGTCTGTGGATGGCAAGCCCTTCACTGGCAGGGTGGCTGTCCCTTTGGCCACCGTGCTGAATTTTATGGCGGGCCGGGTTTCGGATCGCAAAATTGGGGAACTCATTTGGGGCTTGCTGCCACTTACCGGTGTCCGGTTATCCATTACTGCTGCCAGGCTACCACGCGCGGCGGCAGCGGCAACGGCAGTACAGTCGCCTTTTTCCGACGTGGATAGGCCAATTCCCTGGGCGTACGCGTTAGCCAAACTGGTGTGTTCGCCCAACTCCCAATTGCAAAAGGTTTTTGCGCTTCCCTCGGTGCCAGTGCCAGGAGAACTGGTGACCCGGCTTGCCAGTGGTCGTGTGGAGGAGGCGGCCGATGTGGCCAGGCGCCGGCTGCAAGCCAGTGGGCTGAGCAGTCCGTTTTTTCAGCCGAAACGCATGCCTAACACGCCCGGGGTGGAGGGATTGCGTTTGGCGGCAGCACTCGTGTTCCCGCTTTCCAACTCGGACCTGCGTCGTCTGGCAGCTAAAACCTGGATGACCGCTGAGGAAAAGGAAGCGAGTCCTCCCGTTAGCCCATAGTCCATAGGCTGGCACGATGGATTGTCATCTATATGATGGGTCATCTAAAGAGAAAGGTGTGTGGACAATGAACCTAAATTACAGTGCACTGAAGTCACAGCCCAGGTTGTTGCTGGAAGCAGAACTGCGGCCCCTCCAAGGTACGCGTTTTCAGCCCACCGGTTTCCCCAATTTAGGCGCAGCACAGTACGAGGGTCCTGATGGACAGGCCATGTTGTTGGTGGAATCGGCGCAGAGCATGGCCAACCGACTGGAAGCCGTCTGCTGGGACGAAGCGGAGGGAGACTGGGTGGAGCCTCTGCGGGGTTTGCCACTGGTAAAAGTCTACAAACCGGATGGTGAATTGTTGACCAATTCTGTATTGGAGTCTCACCGTTTGAATTCTCCCTATATTTTGGAGGGGAAAGACACATCCGTGTTGGAACGCCTGAAAACAGAACTGAGCAGTATGGAAAAACAACCAGTAAATTTGCGCAAACTGGCGGAAACCGTTTTTCGCTATGATACCAACGCCTTGCTGCATGGCCTGTTTTTGGCCAAAAAGGAGTTGGCGGGGGGCCGCCTGCGTCTGCCTCGGGTACTGTCCGCCTTCATTGAAGCACAGGGGGTGGCTGTGGCACAAAGCGGGGGTGTCAAGAACGACCAGATCAATCCCAGTGGAGACACCGGCAAGGGTTTTGGCAATGTCCCCTTTCACCGCGAGGAATTTACAGCCAAGCGGATAGTCGGGTATTTCAATGTGGATTTAGCCGAAATTCGTTCCTTTGGACTGCCTCACCCTGCGGAGGACTTTCTCCTCACCTTTGCCCTGTACAAAATTCGCAGACTTTTGCAGCAGGGAATGCGGCTGCGTACTGCTTGTGATTTGGAGCCTGTGCAGGTGCGCGTCACTCGTCCAGAGGGTTGGACGATGCCGACGGAAGAGGACTTGGCTATGGCGCTGCCTGCATATATCCAACGCCTCAAAGAAGCGGACCTATTGGCAAATCCGTTGGTTGTAAAATACAGCATCAAATAGGCCACTCAGCAGGGAGGTATGCACATGTTGGCAATTTCGTTTCGTTTTCCCGCTGGTTTTTACCACGCCACTCCGTGGGGGCGTCATGTGAATGAGGGGGAAGTGGAATGGCCCCCCTCGCCCTGGCGGGTCTTACGGGCACTGCAGGCCACATGGTTTCTCAAAGGAGAATTCGTTGCAAAACTTACTGTGACGGAGCCAACTCCTGCTGGCTCAACCGCTGCCGGATTCACTGCAACAGGCTCCACCGTAGCCGGTTCAGCCGTGACCAGGTCAACTGCAGCTGACTCCACTGCAACTGACACGACTTTTTCCGAATTCCCGCCGGTGGGAAATACGGTGGGTCTGACCGAATTGCAGGTACTCATTCATGCCCTGGCAGCCGATGTGCCAGTCTATCACCTGCCACCAGCGACGCGCGGACACACGCGACACTACATGCCCGGAGCGGGTGGGGAAACTTCATTGGTATTTGATGCATTTGTGCGGATAAATCCAAAACAGGAGGTCATCATGGCCTGGCCTAAGGTTGTGCTGTCAGAATCCCAAGGTGCTCTACTGGATGGGTTGTTGATGCGGATGGGGTATCTGGGACGCAGTGAGAGCTGGGTGGAAGCCAGGCGTTTGCCGGATTGGCGGGGTACACCCAATTGCTATCCCGCCACTCAGGCAGATTTGTATGGCAATGAGGAGTCCGTGTCGGAACCCATTCGCGTCATGGGGGTGCAGACGGAAGATGAGTTCGCAGTGTGGCGCCAGGGTGCCCTGGCCGGGATTGCGGTCGCACAAGCAGAGCCACCGCTACCATCGTCAACGTCACGGCATAGAGGCGGTAACCGGAAAACAAAGTTGGAACTGCCAGAGAGCGTGTTTGCTGCCTTGTTGGTGGATACATCTGAACTGGAGAAAAGCGGTTGGAACCAACCCCCAGGGAGTGTTTGGGTCACCTACCTGCGTCCTGATTCTATTTTTGCGGGAGATTTTGCAGGAGATTTTGCGAGAGAACCCCGTCCATTTGCTGCCACGACGCAAAACGCGGAGGTTAACATTGCCCGCTTCGCCCTTGCTGGTAAACCCCTCCCTTCCATTCTGGAGTCGGTGTCTTTGGGTGAGTTGTTTCGCCGGGCGGTGCTTCACTGGTCTGGCGCAGGGGCGCCATCCCTAGTGAGTGGTCGGGACGAGCACCATCAGGTGTTGGCAGATGGGCATCACCATGCCTTCTTTTTATCGGAAGACGCCGATGGGGATGGCCGGATTGACCACGTGATTTTATACAGTTTAGATTTCTTTCCGCCACAGGTGATGACTGCGGTAAACAGTCTGCGAAAAATTTGGACGGCCGATCACGCTCGGCAATGGGAAGTTTACTTAGAGGGTGTGGGCTCCACACTCCAGGCGGCTACGAGTGGGCGGGAATTTTCACCCTTGGTGTCTCGTGCCCGTATCTGGCACTCGGTCACTCCTTATTTACATCCTTGGCATTCCAAGAAAAACGGGAAGTTTGGCGCAGTAGAACAGTTGGCCAAGGAGATGCGCCTACGCGGATTGCCGGAGCCCCTTGAGGTGCGCTGGGAGCCTTTTGTCTGGGCTGGCGGTCGTCCCATCACTCCCATCCAGTTTCGACGCTTTCGTAGTCAAGGCAGTCGCAACCAGGTGCAACCGGATCGCCATGGGGCATTTTATACCATCACCTTTGCCGAACCCGTCGAGGGGCCGTTGGTGTTTGGTTATGGTTGTCACTTTGGGCTGGGATTGTTTGCTCCTGTGGACAAATAGGGAACAATTGATATCCTCCCCACAGATAAATCCAGGGGATTCCAACCATCACTAGTTGGCTTTCCTGCTTCGTTGAAGCTTGCCCAACCGGCCAGTTTGCTCGTGGCCGAGGACGGTACTCCGCGGTCTAATACCGCGGCCCCGTTGAAGGCAAGGAGTGTGATGGCATATGAAAAATATTTCCAAATCACTCCGCGATTTAGCACCGCGGCTCCGTTGTGAAACGACGAGACCTTGAAAAAGTAAACATGGTCGCGCCCCATAGCAGGGAATAGGCACCATTTTAAGAGGTTGTCCGAAAAGGGGTCAGAACTCCCTGGCGCATTGCCGCGTCGTCTCCCAAAATGCTCCTTCACGTACCGAAAGCGTACGCTCAGTGCGCATTTTGGGCTAGCCTCCTCGCACTGCTTGGGTCT
>DAHWFY010000103.1 GCA_027336365.1 Bacillota bacterium
CCGAGAACAAGCCATTGTGATGATTTGTGATGCCGTGGAAGCGGCGGTTCGCAGCATGTCTCGTCCAAGCCCGGGACGAATTGAAGGAGTCATTCGGAAGATTATTCGGGATCGTCTACAGGATGGGCAACTGGATCAGTGTGATTTAACCCTGCAGGACCTGGATATGATGGTGGGGTCGTTTATGAAAACTCTGCAGGGCATCTACCATACTCGCATTGAGTATCCTGACCCAGAGAAAATTCGGAAAGAAGGGGTAAAGTAAAACATGAGTCTCGTGGTGGATGTGGATATCCGCACTGAAATTCCTGAGGAACTTCCTCAGGTCGATCAATTTACCGAACGGGTATTGACGGCGGCAGCACGGTATTTAAAAGTGAGTGGGGAGGTTTCAATTTCCTTTGTTTCTGATGAAGAGATTCACGAACTGAATCGGTTTTATCGACATGTGGACCGTCCCACAGACGTGTTGTCCTTTGCTTTGAGCGAAGGAGAAGATGATCTGGACCTGCCAGACGAGGTCACAGAACCGCTGGGGGACATTGTGCTAAGCCTGCCCACCGCTGTGCGCCAGTCCATGGATTATGGACATAGTCTGCGCAGAGAAGTGGCGTTTTTACTGGTGCATGGTTTTCTGCATTTGCTCGGCTTTGATCATCAGGAATCAGAGGCCGAGCAAGAGATGACATCCATTCAAGAGTCGGTTTTGTCTAGTTTGGGGCTTAGCCGTGAAGAGGAAGCTCGTCCATAATGGGGAGAAACCTGATTCGCATTTCGGCTGAATTTCAAAACAGGCCACGTCAGTCTCTACCTCAGTCCTTCGTTCGGGCGTTCACGGGATTGGGATATATGGTGGCCACGGAACGTAACGCTCAGATTCACTGCGCTGTGGCGATTTTGTGGTTTCTGCTGAACATGGTGGTACGTCCGACAACGGGGGTCGTGGTAGAGGGCGGGATAGCCGTGTTTATGGTCATGGGTTTGGAGGCGGTCAACACATCTTTGGAGCGGGTGACAGATATGGCCGTGAGCGGTGAGTGGAGAACCCTGGCAGGGCATGCGAAAGACACTGCCGCCGGCGGGGTTTTGTTGGCCACAGTGGCGGCCGTTTTAGTCGGTATTCATGTCATGGCTGCCGCCTGGCCATGGCATTGGTGGTTGTTCACGGAAAATCACTGGCTGGGCGCCGTGATTTCTGGGGTTGGACTACTTTTCGTTCTGACCATGTGCCTGTCCGCTTGGTGTCAGCGTCGAGCAAACTGGAGATCATCACCCAGTGAAGGTCATCTTATTTGAAAGAGGTGTACGTGGCATCCTTGAAAATCTATCGGTCTGGTTTCGCGGCTTTGGTTGGGCGTCCTAACGTGGGAAAATCTACGCTTCTCAATGCCTTGGTAGGGAAAAAATTGGCCATTGTATCTCCCAGACCACAAACTACTCGGCAGAAAATTCGGGGTATTTGGACAACGGACAAGGGTCAAATTATATTTATTGATACTCCAGGGATTCATAAACCGAAGCACCGTCTGGGTCACTACATGGTAGGTTTAGCTCAGTCCACGTTGCAGGAGGTTGATGTGGTGTTGTTTGTCATTGATGCAACGGATCCCTTTCGTCCTGGGGATGCGATGGTGTTGGAGCGTTTGCAGCAAGTAATGACACCGGTTTTCTTGGTGGTGAATAAAGTGGACGCCGTCCCTAAGCCAAACGTCTTGCGAGTGATTGATCACTATCAGAAACAACGGTCTTTTACGGAGGTGGTCCCTGTTTCGGCGCGAACGGGGATTCAAGTAGAAAAATTAAAGAGGTTGTTACTGGACCAGATGCCAGAGGGTCCGCAGTATTACCCTGAGGAGGAGTTGACGGATCAACCAGAAAAATTTATTATTTCGGAAATTATTCGCGAAAAGGTGTTACAGTTGACCCGAGAGGAAGTCCCTCACTCCGTGATGGTAGAGGTGGAGGACATGAATCTGCGTCAGGATAATCATGTTCTGTACCTGCGTGCGGTCATTTACACAGAACGAGAATCGCAAAAGGGTATTATCATTGGCAAGTCGGGTGCCATGCTCAAGCAGGTGGGTCAATTGGCTCGTCGGGAACTGGAAGGACTGCTGGAGAGCAAGGTTTTTCTTGAACTGTGGGTGAAGGTGAAGAATGATTGGCGTAATGAGTCGACGTGGTTGAAACGGTTTGGTTTTGATGAAGAACAGTGATGTTCCGAACTTAGCTGGGAATGTCTTCATCGCATAACCCTGAGGGGTAGCGGCACTCTACTTGTGAGGCATCCTGGAATATCACGCAGCGCTGACCAACTTGAATAAGGGGATGATCGAGTTGCGCGAGTTTTCTTGGCGATTCTTCACGTTAACGGGTGACATTGACGCTTATTTGTTGTATAAAACACATGAGCGGTTGGTGGGAGACAAGGATGAGCCTGCAGAAACCGGAACAGAGGGTGTGCAACCGATATCCTCCACCATCTCGGATCTGGTGTGACGCAAAGAAAGCAGGAAATCACTTGTTTTATAACACAGAGGGGATTGTCTTACGCACCATTGCCTATGGAGAAAGTCACGTGATTGTCACTCTGTTGACACCTGCGGGCAGGGTTGCGGTTTTGGCCCGAGGGGCAAAGAAACCACAAAGTCGTTTGCGGGCAAGTACGCAGTTGTTGACACGGGGTATGTATTCCATCACTCAGCATACGGGGATGGGGACTCTAGGACAGGCCGAGGTTTTGGATACTTACCGAGGAGTAAGGGAAAATTTAGAAATGGCGGCTTATGCCGCCTATTTTTGCGAATTGACAGACGCCGCCGCCGAGGACCGTCCACACGGCAGCCAAAATTTATATCAGCAGTTTTCTGGTGCTATCCACCGTTTGCAAGATGGCAAAGATAGTCCTCAAGTTGTGGCGCGCGTCTGGGAAACTAAGGTGTTACGAATGGTGGGAGCAAGTCCAGTCTGGGATTTGTGTGTGCGATGCGGACAACCCTTGTCAGGTGTGGTGAATTACCGAAGCAAGGTGGGTGGATTTCTTTGCGTTCAATGCACAGAAAAAACGGACCAGGAAGGATTGGGGAAGGGTTTTTTTTCCACCTTACCTGCAACACTGTCCCAAGTGCTTGCTCGGTTTGCCGATACTCCCTGGGAACGTTTGGGAAGTATCCATCTGAAATCAGAGAATCTTCGGCGCCTGGACCAAATTTTACGAGTTCAGTTGACGGATTACGCGGGTATTTCTTTGCGTAGTCGACGTGTTTTAGACAGTCTCGAGGAATTTTCGCAGGAATTAGGTCCTGCTGGTGACACAAAATTCGGACATCAGGACGAGTCCGATGGACATCAGGTATAATGATTCTGTTGGAAATAACGTATTCCTAAATTTTTGTTTTTATACATTTCTTCGCGCAGAGTGCTCTGAGCACTGGGGGTGAAGGTTATCGAACTGAGTAAGCGACAGCAAACCATCGTTGAAATTGTGAAACTTCATGGTCCCATTACTGGGGAGAGAATTGCCGAGTTGGTCTCGCTGACACGGGCCACTTTACGTCCAGATCTGGCTCTGTTAACTATGGCAGGATTTCTCGAGGCCAGACCAAGGGTTGGCTATTTTTATTCGGGCAAACAAAATACGGATTTATTAAGTGAAACAGTGCGTCACTTGCCTTTACGGGATTACAAATCAGTCCCGGTGGTGGTGAGCGATTCTGTCTCTGTGTACGATGCCATTGTAACCATGTTTATGGAGGATGTAGGGACTTTGGCGGTTGTGAGGAATGCCTTGTTGCAAGGAATTGTTTCTCGCAAAGACCTGTTGAAGGTTGCCATTGGGGGCGGTGACGTTCGTCAGATTCCGGTAAATGTGGCGATGACCCGGATGCCCCATGTCATCACGGTGTCACAGGATTCTACTCTGTACGAGGCGGCCTTGTTGCTGGTCCATCATGAGGTGGATTCTCTGCCAGTGGTGACTGAGAGAACAGAGGGTGGTTTGGAAGTTGTTGGGAGGGTGTCAAAAACTACGATTGTGCGGGCGTTTGTGGAGTTGGGCTCCCACCACGACGTTTGACCGTTCTGAGTTCGAATGACAATTCTTTGTGAACCGAAACCAAGGAGGGGTTTGGGTGGGTGCACAAATGCCTGTAGTCTATATTGTTTCCGACTCTGTGGGAGAGACCGCGGAGTTTGTGGTTCGGGCTGCGGCGAGTCAGTTTAACGGTGGGCACTTTGATTTACGCCGAGTTTCCCACGTGGATGATGTCTCGGTTATTGACGAGACGGTGGAGAGTGCTTGCGAGGAACAGGCAATCATTGCGTTTACCGTGGTGCTGCCCCACTTAAGGGAACATCTCATTCGTCGAGCGGAAGAACAAGGTGTGATGGCAGTTGACATCATGGGTCCGATGCTCGATGCATTTGAAGCAGTAATGGGCCGCTCGCCGCGACGTCAGGCAGGGCTGGTGCATCAATTGGATGACGACTACTTCCGTCGCGTTGAGGCGATTGAGTTTGCCGTCAAGTACGATGATGGCAGGGACCCCCGCGGCCTTGAAAGAGCCGATTTGATTCTCATCGGGGTTTCTCGCACTTCGAAAACTCCATTGTCCATGTATTTAGCTCATCGCCGAGTACGCGTGGCCAATATTCCGTTGGTCCCGGAAATCTCTCCGCCCGACGAGTTGTTTCATCTACGAGACCCAGGGAAAATCATAGGGTTGACCATTCGTTTGGAGAAGCTACATGCCATTCGGGAAGAACGGTTAAAATCGATGGGACTGCTACCGCAGGCAACGTATGCTACCAAAGATCGAATTGACGAGGAGTTGACATACGCCAACTCCATTATGTCTCGGTTGCACTGTATGACCATTGATGTCAGTGACAAGGCCGTGGAGGAGACAGCTGCCATTGTTTTGGACTACGTCAGCCAACGGCGGGGACATGATTTTAACCCCGATGTGGTGATAACAGACCGCTCTTCTTCATAAGTGCGTCGTTGTGGCATACACTATGGCGGAGTGAGTTGTAAGGATAAATTTAACTGCATGAGTCGATACTAAAAGTTGTTGCAGGTGTTCACGGCCGAATTGCAAGCGGGTTGTCGAAGGGCGCCGATCTCTTCACGCGATTTTTGTTTGAAAGGAGGAAAATTGCGATTCCCTGTAGAATAACAATTCGTGTACAGGAAAACGAGATGACTGCTTTGGCCCTGTTGCCAGGACAGAGCGGATAAGGTTGCCAAGTGATTTCTCCAGATTCACAGGTAGCCTGTTCATGGAACGCCGACTCGTTGCGGAAAATGGTCGGAAGGTGAGACATGGTGCAAATTCCGGACGAGTTTGTCGAAGAGGTTCGGCGTCGCAATGACATTGTCGACGTGGTGTCGGACTATGTCCAACTACGCCGTAGCGGACGGTCCTTTGTCGGTCTGTGTCCGTTCCACAATGAGCGAACACCGTCGTTTTCCGTTTCTCCAGAACGGCAGTTATACCACTGCTTTGGTTGTGGGGCCGGTGGAACGGTGATTCGGTTCGTCATGGACGTAGAAGGCTTATCCTTTGGTGAGACCGTGGCTCACCTCGCCGAACGCGCGGGGCTTGCCTTGCCGGAAGCACTGCGCGTCCAGCAAGTGGAGTCGCCTCGTCGTCAAAGCCATGACCAGATGCTGACAGCTCACGAACTAGCGACCAAACTGTACAGCTATATTTTAATGAATACTGCGGTCGGTGTGCAAGCCCTAACGTATTTGGAAACGAGAGGAGTTTCTCGGCAAACCATACATGAGTTTCGTTTGGGTTTTGCTCCCGTAGACGGAACTACCATGGTGCGCTTTCTCTCTCGTCGGGGATATGGGGAGTCCTTTCTGGTTCAATCCGGCATTGCTGTAGATGTAGGAGGACGGGTTTTGGACCGCTTTCGCGATAGGATCATCATCCCGATTGCAGATGCGCAGGGAAGGGTGATTTCTTTTGCTGGACGAACGCTTAAAGCAGACGTAAAGCCCAAGTACCTCAATTCACCAGAGACAGCGGTGTTTCACAAAGGTCACATATTGTTCAATTTTCACCAAGCCCGCAGACACATCCGTAAAAGTCACCGAGCAACCCTGTTTGAAGGGTACATGGATGTGATGTCCGCCTGGCAGGCGGGTGTAAAAGACGCCGTGGCCAGTATGGGAACGGCATTTTCGACAGAGCATGCCATGCTTTTGAAACGCGATGGAGCCCGTGTCGTCGTCGCCTATGACGGAGATGAAGCCGGGGCTCGGGCCGCTCGCAGGGCAATTGAGATTGCCAATGAAGTCAATCTCGCCGTTGCCGTAGTTTCCTTTCCGGACGGGCAAGATCCGGACGATTACGTGAAGTCTCATGGGGAGCAGGCCTTACGGCGGCGTTTGTCGAATGAGTTGTTGTCGGAGGTGCAGTTTTTGTTGGAGTTGGAGCGCCGCGAGGCTAACCTGCAGACGACCGTGGGTCGTACGGATTTTTTACGCCGAGCTCTGGAGATTATTGGACGACGAGCAACCCCTGTGGAACAAGAAACGAGGCTACAAGATTTAGCCACAGAGTTACATGTTTCACTGGAGGCCCTCAAGAGTGAGTTGAGGTCGGTAAGTCGTCATGAGGCAAGTAGGGTTCGCAAGTCAGAAAGGGCATTTTTGCCGATGGATCAATCATGGAAAGGCTTACCCCCGGCAGCGGAAGTCGCCGGAGAGCGGCTGTTGTTGGCCATGTTGACCGACGATAGAAGCTTTCAATACTTGTGCCACCAGGGCTTAGATGAGTTAGCTACGGCCGAGCAAACAGCACTGCTGGCCTTGATTTACAACTTTCGGGCGGAGCATCCGATGGCCTCTGCGGAGTCGTTTCTCGATATGCTTGAGGACCCGCTACTGGTGGGTCTAGCGGTGAGGGTGTTGAGTGCAGAGATTCCGGCAAGTTGGGAGATCCCTGCCCTGGATGATTACATGAGAGCAATTCAACTGCATCGGTTAGAAGCGATTCATGCGCGGATGCTGCGAGATTCAATTTTGGCGCAAACAGATGGGCGGCTTGAAGAAGTCTCTACGCTTCGGGAAACCATTGCCAAGTTGCAGCAAGAAATTGCTCAATTAAAGACTTCTTCCGGCAAGGGGAAAGCCGGCATAGGGGCAAAGGAGGCGGGATTAAAATGAAAGACAACAGAGAAGAAACCCGCGAGGATCGTGGACTCACCCTTCAAGATGCAAAAAATGCACTGATTGTTTTAGGGAAAAAGCGGAGTTCGTTGACCTACACGGAAATTGTGAATCGTCTTTCTGGCTTTGATCTGGATCCGGATCAATTGGATGAGTTTTTTGACCAGTTGTCCGAGGCTGGCATCGATATTGTGAATGAACGAGAGGAAGAGGAACCGGAACCAGGTGAGGGGGCTAATGAGGAAGGGGAGCGCATTGATTTAAATGACCTTTCTATGCCTCCGGGAGTAAAAATCAGTGATCCGGTACGGATGTATTTAAAAGAAATCGGTCGCGTTCCACTGTTGTCTGCTGCTGAGGAAATTGATCTGGCAAAACACATTGAGTTGGGGGACGAGGAAGCAAAGCGTCGATTGGCGGAGGCCAATTTGCGGTTGGTTGTTAGTATTGCGAAACGGTATGTGGGCCGGGGAATGTTGTTTCTCGACTTGATTCAAGAAGGAAATTTGGGTCTGATTAAGGCTGTTGAAAAGTTTGACTACCGTAAGGGATATAAGTTCAGCACGTACGCCACTTGGTGGATTCGTCAGGCCATCACCCGCGCTATTGCGGACCAGGCTCGAACAATTCGAATCCCTGTTCACATGGTGGAAACCATCAACAAGCTTATTCGAATTTCTCGACAGTTGCTGCAAGAACTGGGCCGTGAACCGTCTGCAGAAGAAATCGCGGCTGAAATGGACATGAGTCCCGATAAGGTGAGGGAGATCCAAAAAATTGCTCAAGAACCCGTTTCTTTGGAAACGCCTATTGGTGAGGAGGACGACTCTCACTTAGGAGACTTTATTCCCGATGATGACGCTCTGGCGCCTGCGGATGCTGCCGCTTATGAGTTGCTCAAGGAACAACTGGAAGATGTGTTGGACACGCTGACAGAGCGAGAAGAGAATGTGTTGCGTCTGCGGTTTGGACTGGATGACGGTCGCACTCGAACCTTGGAGGAAGTCGGAAAGGTCTTTGGTGTCACACGGGAACGAATACGCCAAATTGAAGCCAAGGCTTTACGTAAGTTACGTCACCCTAGTCGCAGCAAAAGGTTGAAGGACTTTCTTGAGTGAACTCGTTCAACTAAAGATGAATGACTTAAAGTGCGTGTCCGGAAAGGGGTCCGGTTAGACCCAAACAGCGAGAAGGCCAGCCCAAAATACGCACTGGGTTTGCTCTCCAGTGGGGAGAGTTTTAACTGACGTGAGCCCCGTGCCGTACGCTTTCGCTACGTGAAGGAACATTTTGGGCGACGACACGGCAATGCGCTGGGGAGTTCTGACCCCTTTCCGGACAATCTCTTAAAAGCTCGTTTTCGGAGAATGTCTGAGAAGGTGTCGCACATATTGCTCCAATGCACTTTACGTCGCCCGTATCTGTAATCCACTCTGGACTGGAGTGGCTTTTTTTTGTCACATAGCAGGCCAATTGTCGTAACGGCTGCAGATGCAAACGGTTTCCTCTTTGAATTATAATAAAATTACCAAACAGGAGGGGATACTATGGATTTTGCTTTGACTAGTGAACAAAAGATGATACGTGACACAGTACGAGCGTTCGCCGAGGGGGAAATTGCTCCTCATGCGGCACAGTGGGACAGAGATGCGACTTTTCCTGTGGACACGTTTAAAAAAATGGGGGAACTCGGTTTTCTCGGTATCCCATTTCCTGAAGAATACGGCGGTGCGGGTGGGGACATGGTCAGCTATTGCTTGGCGGTGGAACAAATTGGTCGTGCCTGTGGGGGAACCGGACTCAGCTATGAAGCCCACGTCTCCTTAGCCTGTTATCCTTTGTGGAAGTTTGGTACGGAGGAGCAAAAGCAAAAATATTTGGTTCCTCTTGCTTCTGGTCAGGGACTCGGGTCTTTTGGTTTGACAGAGCCTGGAGCCGGGTCGGATGCGGGCGGTACAAAGACCACTGCTGTGCGAGAAGGAGACGACTGGGTCATCACCGGGAACAAAATATTTATCACCAACGGCGGATATGCCCGTACCGTTGTCTTGACCGCGGTGACAGATCCGGCGCAAAGAGGTATCAGTGCCTTCATTGTACCCACAGACAGTCCGGGGTTCAGTACGGCAAAACCCTACGAGAAAATGGGTATGAGAGCGTCGAATACCGTGGAGTTGATTCTCGATCATGTACGTGTCCCAGCGGAGAACATGTTGGGAAGTCCCAATGTCGGCTTTCGCCAGTTTCTCAGTACTCTCGACGGGGGGCGTGTTGCCATCTCTGCTCTGGCACTTGGCATCGCTCAGGCGGCTTTTGAAACCGCTCTAGAGTATGCAAAGCAGCGAGTGCAGTTTGGTCGCAGTCTGTCAAAGTTCCAGTCAATCCAGAATAAACTGGCGGATATGGCGATGCACCTAGATCTGTCTAGAAATGCGGTCTTCAAGGCGGCTTGGCTGCATGATCAGGGACGTCCCTTTACTTTAGAGGCCGCTTTTGCTAAGTTGTTTTCTTCCGAAACCTGCACCCGCACCTGTGATCAAGCCATTCAAATTCTCGGTGGCAATGGGTATATGCAGGATTATCCGGTAGAACGTCACTTGCGAGACGCCAAACTCATTGAAATTGGGGAGGGGACCTCTGAAATCCAGAGATTAGTGATTGCTCGCCAATTGGGTTGCTGACAGCAAGAAATATCAATAAAAATATCAATTAGAGGAGACGAGTCGAAGGATGTTGCTGGGCCTATAGGGTTGTTTTGATCCACATGTGAGACTCCCACTTCTACAAGTGGGAGTGGAACTCCGTACCCTGCTTCGGTGGGGGTAGACTC
>DAHWFY010000104.1 GCA_027336365.1 Bacillota bacterium
AAATAATTGTAAAAGACAGCTTATGATTCTTCATTTTTGGTCTGGTTTTTTCGTTGACAATCTGCGCAAAGTCCAAATATCTCAAATCGGTGATAAAAGATCTGAAAGCCTTCTGGAAAATTTTTGATTTCTGACATGGGACAACTGAGGAGCGGATAAGTCCGGCCACAGGCAAGACAAACAAAGTGATGATGGTGAGCAATCGTGCAAGGAATCCGGTAATGGGTTTCTGTGCCATATTGCAACTCGACGAGCAGACCTTCATCGCGCAGGGTGTACAAGTTGCGATAGACGGTTTCAAAGCTGAGAGTAGCATGTTTGGACTGAAGGTATTCAATGAGTTCTCGGGCTGCAATGTAACGGTCAGAACAAGCAAATAGGTAATCAATGATTTCATGGCGGCGCTGTGTGAGACGATATCCTTTGCGTTGTAGTTTTTCGTAAAACTTTTCTTTCTCCATGTGGAACGCTCCTTAGTCATCTCGGATAACGTCCGCCAAGGTAAAGGAGTTCAGTGACCACGTGATGGTCTCCATGAGTTGCAACCACACGTTGCGTATCTGACAAGTTTGGGTCTGATCACAAACTATCCGATGTCCTTCACGGAACGGATCGATGCAGTCAATTGGTGCGAGAGACCCTTCAAGAACTCGCACCAATTCCCCTATGGAGATTGTTTCTGCTGACCGGTTCAATAAGTATCCTCCGTTGACTCCACGGACACTATCGACCAAGCCAGCCTTGCGCAGTTGAGCAAGAATCTGGCCTAAAAACAGTTCTGGCATTTTCTCTTTCTCCGCGATGTAAGATAGGGATACTGGCCGCTGGCGATTTGCCAACTCGGCCAGTGCGACCATGGCCCGCAATCCGTACTCCGTTCTGCGAGACACCTTCATTGGTTCACCCCCAGGCGCTTACAAACGAGTGTCGTGAATATCGCAACGACTCCATCCCACGGATCCCATCCCGTCGAGTTTATTAGTTGTGTGTTCTCACTCAAAATATAGGCCAAGAATAACATATATTCAATAGGTTATTCGTGTTTCATTAAAATTTATTCATGTTTTTCGCAAACATCCGTTTTGTGGTGATTGTTGAATTGGAATTTTACCGAGGAGAAGAGGAAAAATGTTGATTTTAACTGCCATTCATGCCCAGTGGGAATAGGTAATAGCGACTGGTCAGTAGTCATGATTGATCCACATGTGAGACTTCCACTTCTACAAATGGGAGTGGAACTCCGTACCCTGCCTCGGTGGGGGTAGACTCCCCCACCGAAGTTTCGATGTTCAACTTTAGTTGAACGAGTTCATTTTCTTGCCCTCGTCTCTTCTTCGTTCATCTTTAGTTGAACGAGTTCACTCTTGGACTAGGCAAATGGGTCTGTCAAGACTCTTCTGGACGTGGTGTTTTACTCCTGTGTTCTTCGGTTGCCTACTGCTGTGGCTTGGAGGGGGCCACGCGGTGTTGGGTAGCCTGTTCGAATGCATAAGCCATTCCTGCCAGGATGGGTTCGCTCCAGGCCGTACCGGTAAACGTAATTCCCACCGGAATTCCATCCACCCCCGCCCTTCCCCCGGGGACCGTGATGGAAGGATACCCCGCCTTGGCCGGGATGGCAGCTCCTCGATTGGAGGGAAACAGCAGGGCATCCAAACGGTGTCGTGCGAGGACTTGATCAATCCCGATTTTCCGTGCGAAATATCGGTCTTTTGCCAAGGCCTGTAGATAGTCCGCCTCGGTCAGTGTACCAGAGGTGAGGTTTGCGCTAGACAGCAGAGTTTGGCCATAGCACAGGCACTGTGAGGAATGTTGCCGATTGAACGCAATGACATCCTGCAGGGAATGTACCGGCACTCCGACTTGGAGTCTGGCCAAATAGGCGTTTAGGTCTGGCTTAAATTCATACAGTAAAACGGTGTGGTTTTCAATCACGGATAAATCTGGATAGGGCAGCGGATCCACCACTTGTGCTCCCAAGTCGCGCAGAACTCGTATGGCTTCGTTCATTACGCGCAGTTCTGCCTGGGATAGATTGCTATAGAAGGGTTCCCTGGGGACGCCAATCCGTTTTCCCTGCAGTGCATCCTCGCGCAGTTCGTCCAACCAAAGCCAAGGTTGAAGTGTGGCGGATGGACGGGTGACAGCATCTCGTTCGTCCACACCTGCCATGCTTGCCAGCAACACCAAGGCGTCGCGAACCGTTCGCGCCAAGGGGCCTGCCGTGTCCTGACTGTGTGCGATGGGGATGATGCCATTGCGGCTTATCAGTCCCAGGGTGGGTTTGATACCCACGACGGAGTTGCTGGAAGCAGGGCTGAGAATGGAACCGGAGGTCTCCGTTCCCACCGCCAATGCGGTTAAGTTAGCTGCCACAGCGGCGGCAGAACCGGAACTTGACCCACCCACATCCAGTTTTCCTGGACCATACGGGTTTTTGACTTGACCGCCGCGAGAACTGTAACCATTGGGCATGCCTTCGGTCATGAAGTTGGCCCATTCCGTCATGTTGGCTTTACCTAAGATAATTGCACCCGCATGCCGCAATTTCTCCACCAAAAACGCGTCTGCCGACGCTCGCGAGTCTGCCAGGGCGAGTGAACCCGCACTGGTGTGAAGCTTGTCGCCAGTATCAATGTTGTCCTTGAGGAGGATGGGAATGCCGTGCAAAGGGCCGCGGGGACCGTGAAGGTTACGTTCTGCGTCTAAAGATTCTGCAACTTGTAAGGCATCCGGGTTTACCTCGAGCACTGCGTTGATCTCGTTGCCAGCATGGTTGTCTGTGGCGATGCGTAGCAGGTACCCTTGAACCACTTCCGCAGAAGTGGTTTCTCCACATTCCATCTGCGCCTGCAGGTGTGCCAGGGTAGCCTCCTGCAAATTTGGCTCATTCGCCCATTCAGTTGACTCTTGTGTGTGTGGCTGTGCTGTCATCTTCGTCTGCCTCCCTAAGGGGTCCAATCCAGTCCATGCATTATACTCCTCCACGTCAATCTGTTCCTCTTCGTCCGTGGAGTCGATGTACCTTACAATGTTCAAATTGTAGTCGTTCTGGCGGATTCCCTCCAAATTCACAACACGACAGTATTTATCCTGAAATATTCACGACGCAATCTTGAAGGGGCCGTGAATGCAAGCAGTGCACAGCTTTACGAAGAATTTGATAATTCACTCAAAAGGTGACGTGATTGCATAGGAAAAGAGCCCAACCTTTGGTAGTGTTAAGGTGTCGAATCAAAACACCCAGAGGAGGCTCTTCTATTTGAACAGCGTACAAGAATTGACCATGGACTTCAACCCGAGGATGAAAGTGAATTTTGACGGTGGAGATTTAACCTCTGATGCAGGTCTGCTTCTCTACAAAGAGTTTGACCATAGAATTGGATTATCGGATGCGGTCAGAAACCAATGAGTTGTTCATGATTCAGTTTTACATCAAGACCATCCGAACAGCGACGTTGTACTGCAGAAGGTGTATCAGCATCTCGCAGGCTACCACACCGACAGCCATGCGGATGATTTGGCCGTGGAGCCATTACTGACAGCGCTGTTTGGAAAGAACCGCTTAGCTTCGCAACCCACCCTGTCTCGCTTCTTTGAAAAAGCCAACATTTCGACAGCCAAATCCCTGGGAAACGTGAGTTCACTATCCGCCTCACATCGCCATGGATATTTCAGGGTTATATTCCAAAAAGCACTTTTTGTGATCCTAACCCAGGGTGTTTTTATCAGAAGCATCCTCTCTATGACCTCAGTCTGAAATTTCATAGCAGGGTGCACTAGCTTTCTATCCGCAAAAACGTATTTTGCCATAAATCCGTATTTTACAGCACGCTTGATCATTTAATCGAATTCGTGAATTTATTCTTTCTTCTGCCGCCCCTTGCATCACAAGTATCATCAATGATGAAAGCTGAATTGTGCGCCACGACTTTCCTCAAATTAGTTTTCGATGTATTGCTTAATGACGGTGAGCGCCTGATATTCTCAGCGCTAACGTGCGGGGCTTTACGGCGCTTGTGGTAAACTGGGGCTGTCTCCAGTCCTGAATTATGGAGGGTTTGTCATGAAAAAATTGATCAATGAGGTTGGCAATTATGTGACGGAAATGTTGGATGGCCTCGTGGCGGCAGTGCCCAGTTTGCGTCGTGTGGAGGGCACACAGGTTTTGTTGCGAGCGAATCTCAAGGACAAAGTGGGATTGGTCAGTGGTGGGGGCAGTGGACATGAACCCGCCCATGCGGGGTATGTGGGTACAGGTATGCTCGACGCCGCAGTAGCGGGCGAGGTTTTCACCTCTCCTACACCGGATCAAATTCTCACGGCCATTCGAGCGGTCCATCGAGGCAAAGGCGTTTTACTCATCGTTAAAAACTACACCGGAGACGTGATGAACTTTGAAATGGCTGCTGATTTGGCGCACGCACAGGGAATCGAAGTAGCGCAGGTGGTGGTGGATGACGATGTGGCCGTCGAGGGCAGCACCTATACGGTGGGCAGACGCGGAATCGCTGGTACTGTATGGGTACACAAAATAGCCGGGGCGGCTGCAGAGGCAGGTCTGTCTTTGGAGGAGGTTCAACGGGTGGCCAGCAAGGTGGTGACTCATGTGCGCAGCATGGGAATGGCTTTGTCGGCTTGTACGGTCCCCGCTCATGGCAGGCCGAGTTTTGCTTTGGCAGAGTCCGAGGTGGAAATGGGGATTGGCATTCATGGGGAACCGGGAGTGGAGCGTAGAAAACTGGGAACTTCAGCGGCCACGGTGGACTTTCTACTGGAACGAATCTTTGCCAACCTGTCTCTGCAAAGCTGTGATGCAGTGGCCGTGATGGTGAACGGTTTGGGAGCCACACCGTTGAGTGAACTGTATATCGCCAATCGTCGAGTGGCCGAAGTCTGCCAAGAAAAAAACCTACAGGTCCAGCAAACTCTGGTAGGGGAGTTCATGACATCGCTGGAAATGGCGGGATTCTCCTTGTCGGTTTTAAAACTAGACGAGGAGTTGCAGAATTATTTGAACGCACCCGCATACGCACCCGCATGGCCGCAGACAGAGAGGGGGGAATGAAATGAGCTTTGACTTGGAAACATTTTTATCCTTTATCCAAATGTATGCCAAACGATTGGAAGAACTGCAAGAGGTTTTAAACATTTTGGATAATCGCATTGGCGATGGCGATCACGGAACCAACATGGTCCGGGGCTTTAACTTTGCTGTGCGTCAACTCCATGAACAACCCCCCAGTGATTTGGGGTCCGCCTGCAATACTGTGGCCATGGCTCTGCTGGCCCATGTAGGGGGAGCCTCCGGTCCGCTGTATGGAACTGTCTTTATGAAATTGGCCGGGATATTTCAGCAACAGACAGAGGTCGACAAAGTGACTTGGATAAAGGCCATGGAAGCGGCCAAAGCGGGAATTGTCCAGCGGGGTAAAGCGAAATTTGGGGACAAAACGATGTTGGATGTGTGGGAACCAGCGGTTGCTTACCTTCTTGGGGCTCACTCTGGGACACAACATGAGACTCACTCCGAAATCCAGTCTGAGAGTCAGCGTGAGGAGGCATGCGAAGAGTGGGTTCAAGAAGTTGAAGTAGCCGTTTTGGCGACGCGAGACAGAATTGCCAAAAAGGGCAGGGCCGCCTATCTGGGACCGCGCAGTCAGGGAACATGTGACCCCGGGAGTGTTTCTAGTGGTCTGTTCTTTGAATTATTGTCATATGTTTACAATGGAGGGGGTGAACTCATTCCGTGGGAAACGCGAGTGTTGTAATTGTATCACACAGTCGTCAGTTGGCTGCCGGCTTGGTTGAACTGGCCGCTCAGATGGCAGGCCCCTCTGTTCACCTCGCTGCCGTGGGAGGAATTGGGGACGAACTGGGGACCTCTGCGCCCGCCATCGCGGAGGCGTTGCGGGGATGTCCAGTGAACAGTCCAATTCTACTCTTCTTTGACATAGGCAGTGCCTTCATGAACTGCGAACTGGCACTGGAACTTGTCCCAGAAAATGTCCGGCAGAGATCTACCTTGGTGGATGCTCCCTTGGTAGAAGGGTGTATCGAGGCCGCTGTTGCCGCCAGCCTGGGACAAACAGACCGGGAGGTCATCACAGCCGCACAGAAGGCGCGGACGATGCTGAAAGTGGCAAGGTAATTCTTGCTGTGTGGCAATCCCATTATATTAAATTGCCAAGGGTATCGAAACTCACATTCAGTAGGGGTACGCTGCTTCGTTTGTTCCACATGTGAGACTCCCACTTCTACAAGTGGGAGTGGAACTCCGTACCCTGCTTCGGTGGGGATAGAACCCTCACCGAAGTTTCGGTGTTCAACTTTAGTTGAACGAGTTCACTGGACAGGAATGTCCAGGTCCACAAGCGGATTAGGGAACTATTAGAGGTTGTCCGGAAAGGGGTCAGAACTCCCCGACGCATTGCCGCGTCGTCGCCCAAAATGCTCCTTCACTACCGAAAACGTACGCTCACTGCGCATTTTGGGCTAGCCTCCTCGCACTGCTTGGGTCTGACCAGACCCCTTTCCGGACACACACTATGATGGACTCAGGATCATGCGAGGTATTGCATAAGCCTGTATAAGCCTGCATATTTCTTGACACACGAGTGTGAGGGGATAAGAGACTAGGCTCCTCGCAAAAATCCTGACAGATGCACCCATATGCTATGGAATAGATGCCTTGCAGGATGTTTGAGGTTCCAGTAAGCTTAAAACAATAAATATTTTAAGTGGGTGTCTGAAACATCCATGCCCTAGTAGTGACCCTCAGGTCATATGTGTTTTATACGGTGTTTTCACCCCACAGAGGGAAAATACCCATATGGGTGATAGCCGTCAGGCCATGGGTTGTTTCGGACAATGATTTGAGGCTGCCAAGGGTCAGAACTCTCCAGAGCTAGGCGATGTCGCTGCCCAAAATGGCTCCTTCATGGTCCGAAAACTTACGGCACAGGGCTCACACTGGTCTAAACGCTCCCCACTGGGGAGCAGATCCAATGCGCATTTGGCTTGGCCTCCTGGCACTGTTTGGGGTTGACCGGACCCCTTTCCGGGCACGCACTATTTAATATTTTTTCAAGGACTAGGGATGTCATCAAACGGATTTCATTGGGCCATCAAAACACACAACTTCATAATCCTCGGCCAAATTTCCAGAATAGACCCTCATGCCGCTGATAGCGGCACCAACAAGGGATGTAAATACACATGGCACATGGCTGTATTTACTGAATTCGGAAAACGGGGGAACCAATTTTTGGGGTGAATCGCTGATTCTATTCGTGGAGTCAACGTAGGGTAGCTTTGAGCCCGAATCCGTCAGCTAACTTCGTAGGCGACCAAAGCGTGTTTGTTCACGTATACACCCTTGTGACGACTTGCGCCACTGGGGTGTATTTTTTGGCACATCTACGTGGACGGTCTATTAAAGGAGGAATTTAATGTGATGAATTACGGATCGAAAAAAGTGGTTCCAGTCATGATGGCCTCGTTTGGGGTGCTCCTGCTTGCTGGATGTGGTTCTCCCTCAGCAAGTGGAAGCAATACGCTGTTGAGCAATGTGGAAACTACACATACTCTTACCATCGCAGAATCAGCTTTTGCTCCGCAGGATTTCCAAAATCCCCAAACAAAGCAGTGGACTGGTTATGATGTGGATATTCTGCGCGGTTTCGCTCAAACATTGGGAGCCCACCTGCAGGTGGAGGCGATGCCCTTTTCTTCTACAATTCAAGCAGTAGCGGATAAACGAGCCGATTTGACGATTGATATTTACTATACGAAAAAGCGTGCGCAAGTGATTTCGTTCAGTCGTCCCATGTTAAATTATAACGACGTGGTTGCTGTAAATTCTCAAAGCCCTCAGGTCACCTCGGATACTGTATCCGCATTGAAGGGCAAGAAAGTGGCGGTTGTCCTGGGATCAGAAGAAGTGAGTGAAGCAAAAAAAATTCCTGGTGCCCACATCACTCAGTACGGGTCAGTGGCTGAGAGTTTCTTAGCGTTGTCGAGTGGACGTGTGGCGGCGGACTTGCAGCCAGACACGAACGTATCTTGGGCCAAACAGCAAAATCCAGGTCTCCATATTAAAATCTTGGGGCCTGTTCCTTCGTCCATTGCACCTCCGATTCAAAGCCTGCGTGGATATTTTGGTGTACCCAAAGGGTTATACAGTCAAACTTTCTTGGCCAAATTGAATGCGTATCTAAAACAAATTGCTAGCAACGGAACCGAACAAAAAATTCTTGATCAATATGGCATGACTAATCCAGTGTTTTTAAAGGGCATTAGTTCGGCGCCTAATCGTTACAAGCCATAACGAGTGGGAGGATTTGACACAATGCACATGGTTAGATTATGGGCTCAATACCTGCCGCAAATGTTGAAGGGGGTTGGCATCACCTTGGAGTTAACCGGTGCTTCATTGGGGGTGGCCATCATCTTTGGATTTATTTTGGCCATTGCACGTCTTTCTAAGATTCGACTAATGGAAATTATTGCAAGATGGTATATTGAGATCGTTCGGGCGATTCCTGTCCTCGTAATATTGTTTATTGCCTACTATAGTTTAGGTCAAATCGGCATTAAGTTGTCAGGCATGACGGCAGCAATTGTGAGCTTAGGTGCTTTTTACGCGACCCAATTTGGAGAGATTTTTCGTGGGGCTATTTTGGGTGTGGACAGAGGACAAAAAGAGGCCGCAGCAGCACTTGGGATGCCTGGTGGATTGATGATGCGAAAAGTGATTCTTCCTCAAGCTTTTTTTTCTATTTTACCGCCGGCCACCAATCAACTCAGTAATCTGATTAAGGACACATCACTCGTTTTCACGATTGGGGTAGCCGATCTCATGTTTCAGGCTTATGCGGCGGCTTCTACCACTTTTCTTCCACTGGATATGCTGACATTGGCGGGAATAATATATTTTGTATTTTATATTATTATTTCCAAATTTCTTGCGAGGTGGGAGCTTAATGTCCAACAACGTCGTAGTTAGAGCCGAAAATCTTTCGAAACGATTTGGCGATCAAATCGTGTTTGAACACGTTTCTCTTGAAGTGCACAAGAGTGAGGTTGTTGCCATTATTGGACCAAGCGGGGCAGGGAAAAGCACATTGATACGCTGTATCAATGTGCTTCACCCCTTTAATGAAGGAACCTTACAACTCTTGGGACATACCCTGACGGGAGGCAGCGCTTTACCGCCAAAGCCAGTATTAAACGACATTCGGACTCGGGTTGGTATGGTGTTTCAAACGTTTAACCTATTCCCACACCTCACGGTTTTGAACAATATCATTTTGGCACCGATGGAGGTTAAAAAAATTTCACGAAAGGAAGCAGTCGAACGCGCCTTGAAGTTGCTGGACATGGTGGGGCTAGGTCACAAGGCGGACATGTTCCCAAAGCGTCTCTCAGGTGGGGAGCAGCAACGGGTGGCGATTTGTAGAGCGCTTGCGATGGAGCCGGAAATCATGCTTTTTGATGAACCGACTTCCATGCTGGATCCTGAATTGGTGGGTGAAGTATTGGCGGCCATTCAACGTCTTGCCAGAGAAGGAATGACCATGATTTTGGTGACGCATGAAATGATGTTTGCGAAAGAGGTTGCAGATACTGTCGTCATCATGGCGGATCATACGATTGTTGAAAAGGGATCGGCGCAAAAGGTTTTAGAAACTCCACAGACGGAAAGGTCGCGGGTGTTTTTGCGACGCGTACTCAACCCCGGAACAACAGCTCTTGACTTTGAACCCATGGTGGGGCAGGGAGGTGACCATTAGTGCATGTGGTGAGCCTCTATCTTGGCGCGATTGCCACGGGCGGGCTTAAGGACTTCTTGCTCACGATTGTTTCGACAGTCGCGTC
>DAHWFY010000105.1 GCA_027336365.1 Bacillota bacterium
TCCTGCATCGAAGTACTCTTGGTCAAAAACCGTGGTTTTTGCTATGCCTTGCTGGATTGGTTGACCCCTACATGGAGTATACTACTTACTTCCGAGCGTTTGGTAGATTTTTTTGAAAGTTTCGTGGAGTTGGCTGCAATGTCCGTGAGGAAATAGATGTTCTCCTCGGTGAGGTTAGTCCAACTGGCCCAGTGTGTGGGTCCGGTTGCGTCGATGGGAGACAAACAGGTAGGCATCTCGATCTCGGTTGCTGTAGTGGAAATGTTCTTCAGACCGATGCCAAACGGTTTTCTGGGTCCATGGCCACACGCAGAGTGCCAGCAGAATATACAGCAGTCCGGAGTTGAAGTCTGTGGCCAAGGGCGTAAAGATTTGGCCAAACCCTTGCCCCAGCCACCAGAACAAAAATGCCAGGACCATGGAAAGGGCCAGACCCATTCTCAGCCCCCTGCCACTGGCTATCCACACGGCAAGTCCAAATTGAGCGATTCCCAACATGAAGCTAACCATGAATCCGTGGTTCCCTACGGAATGAGCCAGCCAATTGGGGAGGATTGCGGCGGTCAAACCATGTGGAGACAAGTACGTTGGCTGAAATTGCAAAATTGCACCCAAGAACCACAGAGTCGCCAGAGACCAACGGGCAAATTGTAGCCCCTGTTCTCGCCATCGTCGCGAATTCATCGCGTTGGGCCACACTGTGATGCCGATGAGTCCATATAAGAGTACGGCTCCTGGCGCACCCGTCAAAGTTAGGGCCTGACCGGTGAGTAATTGTCCGAATCCTTCTCCAAACCACCACACAATCAGTACCCACACAAAGCTGAGGGTCAAGGCGAATCTTGGTAGAATGTTCAAAATCAAAGCGAGGCCCAGGGCAATTTGGACTAATGCAAATGCCCAGTCCCACGCATGAATACTGGGTGTAATCCAGTGGGCGAAAAGCACGATAGGATGGGCAATCCACGCAAACTGAGATTGGGACACAGGAAGGATGACCTGCTGGATAAATGCCCGTGTAAACATTTCCGGTTTCAATTGTAAGACTCCGTCGATGAGCCATACGAATCCCAAAGCAATTTGCATTGTCCTACGAGAAGGATAACGATGTTCCACCATTGCACCGCCTTCTTTGAAAACATGAGTCATAAAGATTTCGATAATAGTTTACCCCGTCATCGAATAAACCTGCAATGACAACTAGACGCATTTTGGGCTAGCCTTCTCGCACAGCTTGGGTCTGACTTATCCCAGTAAATACAACTGCGTGAATTTGCCTATCTTGTTGGTGCCGCTCACAGCGGCATGGCGGTCTATCCAGTAAATACAGATTTGTGGATTTACATCCCCTGCTGGTGCCGCTCACAGCGGCATGGGGTCTAACCCCTTCCCGGACACCATTAAAGATAGCGCTTGCAATAGTGGGTAATTCTTGTTACATTGAAATCGAAATGGTGTGTATGATGTCAGACATCAGATGATTGGGAGGTGATTTGGGTGACTGTACACCACAGCCGCCCGTTGCTGTACATGGAGGTTGTCGAATTCATCCGTTCCAAAATTGAGTCTGGAGAATGGAGTTATGGAGAGAAGTTACCTTCAGAGGATGAACTTTCTGATCTTCTTGGCGTCAGTCGAGCAACTCTGCGAGAGGGTGTCGCCTACCTTGTAACCCGGGGAATCCTGCGACGTCAGCGGGGAGTGGGCACGTTTGTCGGTAAAAAAGAGGAAATTAGCGGCGGGTTAGAAACTTTAATCAGCATCACCCATTGGATTGAAAAGCATGGCTACCAAGCTGGGACCAGCGGTACAGAGTTATTACGTCGGCCATTGACCTCAACTGAACGGGAAATATTTCACCATTGGGACCTGTCCACCATTGGAGAAATCCGCCGTGTGCGAACAGCGAACGAGAAACCAGTGATGTATTGCGTCGATATGATTCCGGATAAGTTTATGCCCAATCATGTGGATGATTTAGGTAATTCCTTGTTTCAATATCTTGAGGACAAATGGGGGCAGGTGGTGACGATGGCGCGTAGCACGATTGAAGTGACGGTGGCTACGGGTGAAATGGCAGAAAGTTTGGGTGTGGCTCGGAGTGAACCTTTGCTTCGATTGAGACAAGTCCATTACAACCAAAATATGGAGGCTTTACTGCTCTCTCATGACCATTTTGTTCCTGAACGGTTTCATTTCGATATCATTCGGCGCCGATCTTGACCCTAAGACCAGTGAGCGCAATTTGGAGGGGAGAAAAATGTCTCAACCAGCATGGTGGAATCGTCTTTTTGGCGAAGTGGAAACTGTTGGTGTGTTGCCGGTTCCGGATTTTCAGCGCACCATGACCCCGGGGAAACTGTTTAACGTCTGGGCCATGGCGTCCGCCTCTGCGATGACTCCTCTGATTGGCATGTTGTTGTTTCCGTATGGGTTGACTTATATGGTGGCTGCCATTGTGATTGGTTGGCTCATCGGATTGGTTCCCGCGGGCCTGTTTTCTGAAATGGGCCGGGAAGTTCCGCTCACGGCTCTGATTGTGGCGCGAAAAACCTATGGAACGGTGGGCGCGTTTTTGTTCGCTGTGTTGTTTACCTTTGTGAATGTGGGATGGTTCGGGTTAAATACGGAGGTGGGCGGGCAAATTCTTGCCTCTATTTTTCACTCATCGGGGAGCTTTTGGTTTTGGTTGATTGGCATTATTCAAGTTGTGTTGGTCCTGTTTGGCATGAAGTGGCTGGAGTACTTCTATCGCTACACTTCTTTGATTTTGGTGGTGTGTTACGGGGCGTTGACGGTTTACTTATTCACTCACTTCTCCTTGCCTTATCCGGGCCCCACAGCACCCATGAACTGGGGTTTGGCCATCACGACGGTGGTCAGTTTTTCCATTTTGGCGTGGACGTATAAACTATCCACGGTATCTCGGTTTTGTGTACCCAAGCGTTCCCCGGGATTGTCCACTTCTTATTTTCTCGCTCCATCTGTTGGGGTGATGTTGCCGGTTCTTATCATGGGCATTGTGGGGATTTTTTCGCAAAAAGTCACAGGAAACTGGAACGTCGCTTTATTGGGCCCACACATTCCCATCTGGGGTTTGGTTGCGGCTATTGGGGTTGCCCTAGCCATCGTGCATACCAATGCCATGAATTTGTATCCGTCTACGGTAGACTTGTTGGTGGCTATGAACACAGTTCATAAGCCCTTTCGCTGGGAACAACCCCTGGCAACCGTGATTCTTGGGTTGATTTCAACTCTGCTGGCCATTGGCGGTATTTTAGATAAGGTCCAAGGATTTTTGAATGTACTGGGTGACGTGATTATTCCTTTCACCTTTGTACTGATTGTGGATTGGCTTTGGGTGCAGAAAAAGAAAACTCCTGCGCAGAGCTTCTTCCAATCTCCCCATCAATCAAAAGATTGGGTTTCGTGGACAGCCGTGATTGCCTTCTTTGTTGGTTTCGCGTTGAACTTCTGGGGGAATCACATCCTCCCAGGATTTTTCTATAACGTTTTACCTTTACCTGTCGTTGGAGGATTAGTTAGTGCTTTGTTGTACTTGGTTTTTGAAACAAAGAACGTACGTCGGATGGTAACAGAGTCATAGATTGTGAACGCAACATAAAGTGCGTGTGCGGAAAGGGAATAGACCTTCATGGTGCTGTTAGCGGCACCAGCAAGGGATGTAAATCCACGCAATTGTAATGACTAGAATAAGTCAGACCCAAGCAGTGCCAGAAAGCCAGCCCAAAATGCGCGCTCAGCGTACGTTTCTGGTACGTGAGGGAGCATTTTGGGCGAAGACGCGGCAATGCGCCGGGAAGTTCTGACCCCTTTCCGGACAACTTCATAAAGAGTGGACGACAGTTTTCAAGTAAACCCTGGGGACTTCCCACTGAGAGGAGAACATTTGCTTGGAACTTGAGGTGGAAAAATTCGAGCAAGAGTTTGTACGTTATTTTGGGACTGCTGGGGAACGTGTGTTGGCTCAATGTGCGGATAAATATGTTCAACTCACTGCGGTGTCTGCGGCGGACTTGGCCGCAAGCATTGACCATACCCTGTTGAATGCGGACGCGACGGCAGCCCAGGTGGAGCGGTTGTGCGCAGAGGCGGTGCAATGGTCTGTGGCCACCGTGTGTGTGAATTCCGTTTTTGCACCGCTTGCCCGTGATTGTCTGCAAAACTCGGCTGTGGGTGTTTGTTGCGTGGTGGGTTTTCCCTTGGGGGCAACAGCTACAGAGGCGAAGGCTTATGAAACCAAGTGGTCTGTTGACCACGGAGCTGATGAAATTGACATGGTCATCTCGATTGGAGCATTGAAGGCGGGAGACCTGAACTCAGTGGTACGAGATATTCAGGCTGTACGTGCAGCGATGGGCACGCGCACGCTCAAAGTGATTCTTGAAACCGCTCTGTTGACTCAGCGTGAAAAGGTTCTGGGGGCTTGGAGTTGCGTGTTGGCCGGAGCGGATTTTGTGAAGACATCCACTGGATTCGCATCCTCCGGTGCAACGGTTGCCGACGTTGAACTGCTGCGGAATGTCGTGGGTACAGCGGCACACATTAAGGCAGCTGGCGGGATTCGCACATTGGATCAGGCTCTGACCTTCATGGAGGCGGGTGCAGACCGTCTCGGAACGAGTCGCACGGGGACCATTTTGGCGAAGCGGTGACCGGTGAGAGAGAGGATGCGTGAAGGTAATGATTGAGTTGATTGAGAAAACCCGCGATGGCGTCGAATTGACACTCCCTGATGTGGAACGTTTAATTCGTGGCATTGTCAACGGTGAGTTTCCTGACTATCAACTGGCGGCATGGCTAATGGCCGTATATTGTAAAGGACTGTCTGACAACGAGGTCTTTTGGTTGACGAACGCGGTCGCCAAATCAGGGAGTGAAGTCACGGAGCCTTTGGGTCTTGTGGACAAACACTCAACGGGTGGAGTGGGTGACAAGACAACGCTGGTTGTGGCGCCGCTGGTAGCAAGTCTCGGTATTCCGTTGGCAAAAATGTCTGGGCGCGGATTGGGACATACGGGGGGCACGCTGGACAAGTTGGAGAGCATTCCCGGCTTCCAAGTCGCTCTGTCTCGAGAACAGATTGCCAGGCAGGTCCAACAGATTGGCCTAGCGGTGGTTGCGCAAACAGAGGAATTGGCCCCTGCCGACAAAAAGATGTATGCTTTGCGGGATGTGACGGGTACCGTGGACAGTATTCCTTTGATTGCGGTCTCCATCATGTCCAAAAAACTCGCTGGTGGCGCATCCAATCTGGTGTTGGATGTGAAGGTTGGAAACGGCGCTTTTATGCAGTCAATCGAACGAGCTCGGGATCTGGCAAAGATGATGGTGCGCATTGGCGCGTATCATGGCCGACGTGTCCGCGCTTTGTTGACGCGCATGGACCAACCCCTTGGTTATGCCGTTGGGAACGCGATTGAAATCAACGAGGCTCGCCAGTGTTTACAGGGAGGGGGACCCGCGGACCTCCGGGAAGAGGTCATCGCTTTAGCTACCCACATGGTCTCTATGGGACTGGATCTCTCAATTGAAGATGCCAAAGGTAAAGTGGTGAATTCACTCGACCAAGGCATGGCTTGGCGTAAATTCGAACAGTGGATTGAAGCTCAAGGTGGTGACGTATCGGCTATTCAGCAAGACCTTCTCTTGGCACCGTATCGTAAGGAATGGGTGGCAAGCGAGGACGTCACAGTGGGTTCTCTGAACACCCTAGCCATTGGACAGGTGGCCTTGGAGTTGGGCGCAGGGCGGCATCAGTTGCAGGACTCGGTGGACCCAGGTGTGGGACTTACCTGTTTTGCGAAATCGGGGGCAATCCTGAAAAAGGGAGATTTGATTGCGACCGTGTATGCCCGTAGCGAAGCGCAGGCGCAACAGGCGATTCAACAACTGCAACAGGCCATCGCGCTGGACAAGAGAGAGCAGGAAGTGATGGGTTCCCAGGACGCGGTGATGGAAGTGATTGTTTCCAATGGAGACTTGGCATAATCGGTGTGGCGGAAACATGATAAAGCAAGGAGGCAAAAGAGTCATCCCGTAGCAGATTGATTTACAGCAGATTGATTTAAGGTTTTGGAGGGAAATACATGGCCAACGAGAGCAAACGCTGGGTGTGGATTGTCTTGGACAGCGTGGGCATTGGAGCAGCCCCAGACGCTGAGCGTTATGGAGTGGCAGATCAACAGAGCCACACCTTGCGACATGTTTCACAGTCGGTTGGGGGGTTGCAGGTTCCCCATCTTGCGAAATTGGGGCTGGGGTGCATCGACGAAATTCCTGGTGTCACGTGTGAGCAACCCATGGGTGGATATGGGAAAATGCGTGAAAGGTCCTTTGGCAAGGATACCACGAATGGACACTGGGAATTTGTGGGTGTCGTGTTAGAAGAACCCTTACCCGTGTATCCGAACGGTTTCCCAGATCACATTATTCATCCTTTTGAACGTTATGTTGGGAAACCCGTCCTGTGCAACCAACCGGCTTCAGGGACTGCGGTGATTGAAAAGTTTGGGTTAATGCATGAACAAACCGGTCGACCCATTGTTTACACCTCTGCCGACAGCGTGTTTCAAATTGCGGCTCATGAATCGGTGGTGCCAGTGGAAACACTGTATGATTGGTGTCGTTATGCACGGGAATTGTTACAGGGGGAAGACGGAGTAGGTCGAGTGATTGCCAGACCTTTCACAGGCACCTCAGGCGCCTATCAACGTACGGATCGGCGCAAAGATTTTTCGTTGGATTTTGGAGAGACCGTATTGAACCGTGTGGAACAAACGGGGTGGCCTGTTGTTGGGATTGGCAAGATTTTTGATATTTACGGTGGTTCCGGAGTGAGCATCTCCATTCACACCTCAGGTAATGAAGATGGAGTGAATAAACTTTTGTCAGCCTTAGAGCAATATGATAAAGGACTAATTTACATTAATTTGGTGGATTTTGATATGCTGTACGGACATCGAAATGATCCTGTGGGTTTTGCCAGGGCCATAGAAGCGTTCGACAAACGCCTACCGGAAATTTTACAGCGTCTGGGTTCTGATGATGTCTTGTGTATTACGGCTGACCATGGGTGTGACCCCACGACACCAGGAACAGACCATACGCGGGAATGGGTGCCGCTGTTGGTGTGGCAACCAAAAATGCAAAGGGGGGTATCTCTCGGAGAAAGAAACACCTTTGCGGACATTGGGGCCAGTGTGGCGGATTTTTTCCAAGTGTCTCCGCCTGCGGCAGGGGTGAGTTTTTTACCTCAGTTACTCAAGCTGTCACAGGAACACCCAACCCCTTAATTGCGGGATTCAATCCCGTAGCGGTGAGCAACCTGGTATATTCGGTCACGGCTCAGTGAGAATGTTCTGGAACGGTGTAGGCGGGCATCTGTGTCCAACCGCTGGGAACCGCCGTGTTCAGCCACTGTTTCTGGGGGTAAAATTCGTGGTGTTCCTTAAAATATGTATCCAGCAATTGGCGCACAATAGGGGCCGCCGTCTCGGAACCATACCCGCCGCCAGGGACCATCACCGCCACCGCAACCTGGGGGTTGTTGAAGGGTGCATAAGAGATGAACACGGAGTTGAGCACGTTTTGCCCATTGAGGGTAATTTGTGCTGTACCGGTTTTTCCCGCTGCTTTGTAGGGCGCGTTTTGAAATACGGCGTATGCCAAGCCCTGAGGGTTGTTGCACACCTCATACATTCCTTGCTGTGCCAGTTTAAAGTACTGAGGGTTGGCCTGCACCGTATTTAGTACCTTCGGCTGCACCACCTGCAAAGGTTTCACATTGCTGGGCAGACGGGTATTCGGAGGGTACACTTTGCTCAAAAGATGGGGTTCAATGCGTTTCCCATTGTCTGCCACCGTGGCCACGTACTGGGCCAGTTCGATGGGAGTGAACTGCTGAGACTGGCCAATGGCGCCAAAGGCCAGGTCAATGGGTGACCCATAGTTGTTGTACGAACCAGTCTTTTTCAGTGATTGCTCCGCTTGGTGCAGGTGAAAGGGGACCTTAATTCCATTCTTGCTGAAGTCGCTGATGAAAAACTGGCCGGGCTGTTCTCCGGGCAGGTCAATTCCCGTTAGAGGGCCGAGACCGAAATCCCACTCCGTTTGGAACAACTCCGTAATGCCCTTAATGAAGTCTGTGGTCTGCCACGTTCGATAGCTCATTCCCGCCGGTGGTCCACCTCCGGTGGTGGCGGTGGAGCCAATCCAGTGACCCAAGTTGAGTCCCAAGTGGTAGAAGAAAATGTCGTCTGAAATGGCGATGGCCTTAAGGAGTCCCACCAAACCGGCGGCAAAATCCCCGTGGCGCAAAGTTTGTCCAATCATAATCCAATTGGTGTCATATACCGTATAAGAGGGAGTGATGGCACCGTACTTTAGCCCTGCCACCGTATTGGCGGCTTTTACCGTGGACCCGGGCATTTGCGGACTTTGAATGGCGTAATTCAGTTGTGCTCCCGAATTGGCTAGGTAGGTCTGGTGCTTTAAGTAACCACTGCCTGTGTACCAGTTAGGGTCTAGGTAGGGGTAGCTGACCATGGCCAACACGCCGCCTGTCTTCACGTTCAGCACCACCGCCGCCGCATCGGTGATGGTGGGTTTGTAGGGAGAGGAGTTAATCACGTTCATGACGTCCTGTTGCGCCAAGGCCTGCAGATTACCGTCCAGGGTCAACTGCAAGACTTTTCCAGATACCGGTGGGGGTGAGTCTCCCAGATACTTTACCGGGTCCCCTGCTGCGTTCACCGCCACCACTTGCTGTCCTACCTTCCCCTGTAGCAGGTATTCGTACTGGGCTTCCAGTCCCGTTTCACCCACAATCTGAGTGCGCAGGTAATGCAATTTGTTCACGTAATATGATTTGCTTGCGGAGGTAATGGGTCCCACATAACCCAAAACCTGACCTGCCAGGTCTCCATAGGGGTAGACGCGGTGGGGTTGTTGAACAATGCGAATATTGGGGAACCACTGGTGATTTTCCTCAACATAGGCAATCTGTGTCTTGGTGGCGTTTTGATACAGGGTAATCTGAGAAGCCCCCTGGTTTGAATCCATCACTTGAAATAAGGACTTGGCAGTGGTTTTCAATATGGGTGCCAATTTCTGAGCCATTTCTTGATAAGTACTTTTGCGGGTGTTGACAAACTGGGTCAGCACGATGTCGTAAGCCGGTTTATCATAAGCCAGCAGGTCTCCGTGACTGTCATAAATACGACCCCTGGCAGGTAGAATCGGGATTTTACTGAGCATCATGTTATTCGCGTCCGAGCGAAAGTTGGCACCATTGGCAACCTGCACAAATCCTAAGCGCAGTATTAAAGACGAAAAGGCGAGGAAGGTCAAGCCGTAAATGACATTGGCCCGGCGGGCTCTGGTTGCCCGCTTTTTCTCCTCTTTCATTTCCTTGTCCAACAAAAAACCTCCTTCACCATTCACACCCCAAACTCATCTTACGTGAGCGACGTCCACTCCAGTATACATAGACTTGACTCTGGAAGGTGAAAGTTCGCGAGAAGTGGAAGGAAAAGAGCGGGGATGTATCTCCCCTTTTCCTCATAAGTTTACATCATCCAGGTCATGCTCTCAGTGACGGACCTAGTTGCAAGGGACCCGTCAGATGGGAGGTGTGAAATTTGGATGGATTTCAAGAACGAATGATGGACATCAGTGAAAATCTCCAGCATGCAGATGACGTCAGTCGCGTGGCACAAATTCAATCTGCCATGCTGACACAGCAGACACAAAAACGCATGAGCGAACTATTGCTGGATTTGGGCAGGGAGTGGGGTCAGAGAGATGAATGGGTGCGGGTGGAGTTTTCCGGAGGCTCGAGTGAGTCAGGGGCCA
>DAHWFY010000106.1 GCA_027336365.1 Bacillota bacterium
GAAGGATAGAACTCCAGAACTCCCCATTATTAGAGTCCGGATTATTGCGAGTCATCGCAGTGTTCGATTGTACCATTCGTCGCACCTCCGGAGGTGTCCATATTACAACAGACCTCAAAGAGAAACCCTTGTGAGTTCAACATAAACGGAGTTGTCTCCATTTTGCAACAGCGTAGGTTTGACTGACCATACCGCTGATGTCAAGAATCCATGCAGACTCTCCCCGTACATTCGGACAAGGGTTTCTCTAGGAGACACAACTTACCTGCCATTTTGGACAAAAGGGAACTGCTTCTTGGCCAACTTATCGGTAAATCTCATTTCCAGCTTCACGAAACTCTCGTGCCTTTTCTCTCATTCCTTCATCCATAGCGACATCAGTGTCCAATCCGTGGTTTTCAGCATACTCTCGAATGTCCTGGGTAATCCGCATACTGCAAAACTTCGGTCCGCACATGGAACAAAAATGAGCCGTCTTGGCGGGTTCAGCCGGTAAAGTTTCATCATGAAAAGACAGCGCCCGTTCCGGATCTAAGGATAAATTGAATTGATCTTTCCAGCGAAATTCAAAGCGCGCCTTGGATAATGCATCATCTCGCTGTTGCGCTCCAGGATGCCCCTTCGCCAAATCTGCTGCATGAGCCGCTATTTTGTATGTGACGACGCCCTCTCTTACATCGTCCTTGTTAGGAAGCCCTAGGTGTTCTTTTGGGGTTACATAACACAACATTGCCGTACCGAACCAGCCAATCATCGCCGCACCAATGGCGGATGTGATGTGGTCATACCCAGGCGCAATGTCCGTTGTGAGAGGGCCAAGGGTATAAAAGGGAGCCTCGTGACAAATCTCGAGTTCGCGGTCCATATTCTCTTTGATTTTGTGCATCGGAACATGCCCCGGACCTTCAATCATCACTTGAACGTCATGTTTCCATGCAATTTGAGTCAATTCTCCCAAAGTATCAAGTTCGGCGAACTGCGCTGCATCGTTAGCGTCGGCAATCGATCCCGGACGAAGTCCATCTCCCAGTGAAAAAGCCACATCGTAGGTCTTCATAATTTCGCATATGTCCTCGAAATGTGTATAGAGAAAATTTTCTTGGTGATGCGCGAGACACCAAGCTGCAAGAATGGAACCCCCACGAGAAACAATCCCAGTCACTCTCTTTGCGGTCAAGGGAATATAGCGTAGCAGCACCCCCGCATGAATCGTAAAATAGTCCACTCCCTGCTCCGCCTGTTCAATCAAAGTGTCTCTGTAAATCTCCCACGAAAGCTCTTCCGCTTGGCCGCCAACTTTCTCAAGTGCTTGATAAATGGGTACGGTGCCCACGGGGACAGGAGAATTACGGATAATCCACTCTCTTGTTGTATGAATGTTCTGTCCAGTTGAAAGATCCATAATGGTATCGGCTCCCCAGTGGGTCGCCCAAGTCATCTTCTCTACCTCTTCCTCTATCGACGAGGATACAGCGGAATTCCCAATGTTGGCGTTAACCTTAACAAGAAAATTTCGTCCAATAATCATCGGTTCGCATTCAGCATGATTGATATTGGCGGGAATAATGGCCCGTCCTTGGGCCACCTCATTGCGAACAAACTCGGGATCCACCTGTTCCCGAATAGCAATGAACTCCATTTCCGGTGTCACCATACCTTTTCTCGCATAGTGCAATTGTGTAACGTTTCTACCGGTTTTTGCTCTCAAAGGGGGGCGTTTAAGCGCTGCAAATACTGGTGTGCTGGTTGGATTCTCGACACGAATGCCATTGTCCATCGGTTGAATCAAGCGACCTTCATAAGTTTCAACGTCACCACGTTCTAAAACCCAAGAACGACGCAGAGGAGGTAGTCCTTTCGTAAAGTCGGGCCTGTATCCCCCATCTGTATATGGACCGCTGGTGTCATATACACGAACGGGGGAATTTTCCTGTTTACCGTGGGACCCAGAGGTTGGGCTCAATTGAATCTCACGAACTGGAACCCGAATATCCGGTGTACTTCCCGTTATATAGACTTTTTGACTTCCAGGCAACGACGTGTATGCCTGACCTTGCTCAGACCTCATCCACTTTTCCATCCACTTTTCCTCCCCATTCTCTCAGTGCCGTTTCTGGGGCCTTGGAAAATAAAAAAGCCGCTTAGCGAATAAGCAGCTCCTGCACACATGACGCGTGCCATGCTCCCTCCGCTGGCATTACCCAGATCAGGTCACCGGTCGGTAGTATAACGACTACCCTCTCAGCCTGGCGCAACCAAGCTCCCGAAAATTTGCGATTATCGATGATACAAATAACCATATCACCTCTGTGCGCTCATGACAATCTGGCGACAAGCCACCGGTTAGCCATCAAACCTGGATAAGTGGACACCACCTTGTCTGTCGTCAGCGAAACCGCTACAGTCTCATGCATATTTTCTACCGTGGTATACACATAGGTCCCCGAGGGATTGATGGCAATGCCGCTTAATTTGGCATTGGACACAGTCGGAATGTTTTTTTCGAAAACGTCTTGGTTTGTGTTATAAACCATGATATTCCCACTAAACGAGGCTGCATACACATGTTTTCCATGCGGACCCACGGCCAATTGCATGAAGCCCCCTGGAGAATTTAGCATTTGCATCATGTTGAATCCCCCCCCTTCTTTGTTATAGATAACTTTAACCACCTTATTGTCCCGTGTGTTGAGAACAGTCATATCCCCATTGGACCAATTTGCCAACCACAGGGTGTGATTGTGCGGATCATAAACGGAGTCCTCAATGTTCCCCACTGGAACCGTTCCAGTGATTTTCCCGGATTTAAGATTAATGATGCGGGTTTGTTGCAGACTGTTACTTGACAAGTATGCTTGGTTGCCTGCAATGGCTAGTGCGTTCCCTCCCACATTTAATTGGAAGTCCTTTTTGAGTGAAGGGAGGGAGTACGCGGTCACGGAGTTAGAGCCAGTGATGATGAGCAGGTGATTTGTTTTGGAAATATCGGCGATGCGAGCTCCTTCAGGTGTAGGGAAAGTAGATACGACCTTATGCGACGGTAAATTCACAACATAAGTTTTACCTTGAAGAGTGGGGACGTACACATTGTTTCCACTGATTGCAGCCTGTAAAGCATTTGCACCTTTCTCCAAAGCAATTTTTACACTATTTTGAGTACGAATTTGTTCCAAAAAAAGTTCACCATTTCCCGCTCCCGTTGGAGGACTTGCGGCAGCACCGACAAGTACCTCACCAGGTGAAATCGGTCTATTGATCTCACTGCCAGTAGCTGCTGTTGAAGAGGACCCCGACGAATTTGTACTCTGTGCCGCTGCCGTCCCACAGCCGGTTAGTACGAGACCTGTAACAAGCATGGGTACAATCAACCCAATCCATTTCTTACTGAACATGAAAAAATCCCTCCTCAAATTAAAGCAGACACTTATACTACATAGTGTAGTATAAGTGTCTGCTAGAAGCAAGCCTGGATGGACAAATAATCTTCTAATGCGTGTCCGGAAAGGGAGTCTGGTCAGACCCCTTTCCGGACAACCTCTTCTATTTTTTTCAGATCAATGACACCAAACGAGCAAACCCTCGCCCAAGGTCAGAAGGATGGCAACCAATGTGGAGACCAGTCGATAACGAAGGTGATGATCCCACCACGGTGGAAGCCGTCGGGTTTCTATGAACTGAATGCGTGCTTCCAAGGCGCCTGCCAACCCAACACGCGAGGCAAAATCCAACGGTGACTCGGTGGCAGCTAACAATGCCATCAATAGCGGAACGTCATCGCCATCACACGCGGCTACGGCGATTGTATCCGCAACAATCTCACGCCGGATTAAATAGCGCTGATATAGACCCGTCATACCGAGAGGTCGCAAGGCGTAGGACAGGACCTGAAGCAATGCCTGCTGAAGCGGATCGTGAGCTAAAACATGGGCCGCTTCATGATACATCACCGCCTTTTGCGCCGACTCATCAAGCGCTGCCCAGAGTCCGCTGGAGATAGCAATCTGCGGATGTCTAATTCCCCATGTAAAGGCATATCGTTCCTTATCAGCAATGAGATACCAATCGGCTATTTGCTCCAATTCAGATTGAACCTGCTGTGGAAACGGTCGCAATAACGGCATCAGGTGGACCGTTAAAAGAAGCTTTTGCTGTCGATTCCAAAGAGTCGCCGTTATCACCCGGTACCAAAAGGAAACAATCAAGACTCCAATGAACACGACACCCATCCACAGCCATGGATGCGGCAAAGGATTCATGCTCATTTTTCTCAGCCATAAGAGATGTCGTAACCCACTAATGAAGGCGAATCCCAACGCAGCGAGAAACCCACCCGCAATGGTGATTCCCACCAGAAAATAGATATACGTACTGAAGACGCGCGGAGTCTTCATGATTTTTCTCTCTTCGCCCGGCGATCCGCAAGCAGGCGTTCCAATTTCTGAATAGCATCCGGTTGAAGTTTATCAATTGTCTCCACAAAATGTGCCAAACCCAACTCTCCGGTCTGTGCGAGCAAATCCATGGCTGCATGCGTCGCCGTTTCTTTAATCGCGTCTTCTGTGGGAATGGCTTCGTATAGGAAGTGGCGGCGCGTTCCGTTTTTGGTAAGCAGTCCTTGTTCAACCAGTCGATTGAGCACCGTCTGCACAGCGTTGAGAGAAATCTCCCTATCTTGACGAAGCGCCTCACAGACATCCGATGTGCTGCAGGGCCCCTTCTCTCGAACGAGCCACAGCACTTGTTGACGCAAGGCACCTTTTTCCACTCGTCATCGCCTCCATTACTTCACTACGAATTGTAGAAATAATGGAGCGGGTGTGTCAAGTTGGGGAGAACACGCAAAGATAAAACCGATCCAGCAACGGCAAGGTGTGCTCGCTACATCAACCATCAGCATGTTCACGTTCCATTTTCAGTGCCAGAGAAGCCAAGCCTTCCATGGCATGTGGGATTCCCTCGGAAAGCCCGCTCCCTATCACAGGTCCGAGTTGTTCTGCATTCGGACCTGTGAGGGTTACTTTGTGGGTAATCCTAGTCTCCCCAGCTAATTCTAATAAAAGATGTGTGAAACGAATCTGAATACCCGCTTCTGGAATATCGGTAATGTCTGCAAACCCATGAAAAGGATCGACCATCGTAAGTTCAAAAGCGAGGGGTTCTTGACCTTCCGGCTGCAACATACCCCGTGAACCTTGGACAAATGGACCCTCCAGCGAGGCATATACAATTCCTTTGTCCCACTCTGTCCAGGTTGCAATATTGCTGTACAGCTTCCAAATCGTTTCCTTTTTTGCCTTAGTCGTGATGGCGTGCTCAAATTCCCACATGTTTACACCTCCGGTTGATGTGTGAAAAATATTATTAACCTCAATTTTATATTTGTTTATATTATATGTATGGATTTTATATGTGTCAATATATTATTTTTTCCCCTAGTTTACTTGCCATAATGAACCATACCTTAATCTGTCGTCAAATGAATCCGTTCTCTGGATCACTCTTTTTTTCACTCGTTTTTATCCGTAAAATTCTTGATTTATCGATTTTGCGTAAAATTCAATATTTACCTGCAGGAAGGGCGAAAAGATAAGTTTGAGGGCGCAGGGAGGATAAATTTTGTCGTGTATTTTTTCGCATTTTGTTCAGGCGATGAGCCGGAATCCTTGGTATGTCGGGCTTTTTCGCGTCTTAACATCTTCATTGTTTCCCTCTGGGTTCCCTCCCACTAAAAAAACACAGGCGAATCCAGGCTTTTGACCCGAATCCACCCGTGCTGTAGGAAACAACCATTTTACTCAGAGTACACCTTATTTTGCGGAGGGAAGAACTTCATTTTGCGAACATAACATAGCTACCCTCCATTTTATGGGTCACTCCACGGTAACGCTTTTCGCCAGGTTGCGCGGTTTATCCACGTCGTTTCCACGGGACACGGCGGCGTAGTATGCCAGCAATTGCAAAGGAATGACGGCCACCACGGGCGCCAGCAGGGGATCCGTGGCAGGCAGGTAGAGCACCTGATCCACCGATTTTTTCAGTTCCTCGTCTCCTGCCCAGGTGATGCCCAAGACAAAGGCATCCCTGGCCTTGACCTCCTTGATATTGCTGACGGTCTTGTCGTACAGCGCAGTTTGCGTGGTCAAGGCAATCACTGGCACACCCTCGGTGACGAGAGCAAGGGTACCGTGCTTCATCTCTCCCGCTGCATACGCCTCTGCATGGATATAGGAAATCTCCTTCAATTTTAAAGAACCTTCCAAGGCCACCGCAAAATCAAGTCCGCGACCGATGAAGAAGGTGTCGTGCGCCTCCGCATACTTCTCGGCAAATTGCTGAATTTGCGGAGCGCTGTCCAACACAGACTCGGCGGCCTGAGGCAGGGCATAGAGAGCGCGCAGCAAGCGCGACTCTTCCCACGAGTCCAGTAAGCCTTTCTCCTGCGCCAAATAGATGGTAAACAGGTACAGAGCCACCAACTGTGTGGTGTAAGCCTTGGTAGAAGCCACGGCAATCTCCGGTCCTGCCCAAGTAACCATCACATCGTCCGCCTCCCTGGCGACGGAACTGCCCACCACGTTGGTAATGGCCAGCACCCTTCGTCCACGGAGTTTAGCCAAACGCAGGGCAGCCAGAGTGTCTGCCGTCTCCCCGGATTGACTGATGACCAGCACCAAGGTGTGATTTGTCTGCAGCGGATCGCGATAACGATACTCGGAAGCCACATCCACCTCCACCGGTATTTTTGCCAGACGTTCAATGATGGCTTTTCCCACCAGAGCAGCGTGCCACGCGGTGCCACAAGCCACAATGTGAATTCGGTCCAGACCCTCTAAAAAACCGGGTTCCCACTGCAATTCCGGAAGTTCCACACGGGTCAAGTCTGTGGTCAGCCGTCCACTCAAGGTATCTCGAATCGCTTTGGGTTGCTCGTGAATTTCCTTGAGCATAAAGTGGTCATATCCACCTCGTTCGGCGGCCACAGCATCCCATGTCACATGCAGGACTTGTTTATCCACCGGATCTCCATTCAGAGTATGACACTCCACTTGTCCCCGGGTCACCACCGCCATCTCTCCGTCGTCCAGAATGTACACATCGCGGGTGTACTGCAAGATGGCAGGAATGTCGGAGGCCACAAAATTCTCTCCATCTCCCAATCCCACAATCAGCGGACTGGCCTTGCGCATAGCAATAATGGTGTCTGGGTCATCTTGAGACAACACCACCAAAGCGTAAGCTCCCCGGATGCGACGTCCCACGGCCACCATGGTATGGAAAAAATCCCCATTATATAGGTCCTCAATGAGATGGGCCACGACCTCCGTGTCCGTTTCTGATTTGAACTGATGGCCTTTACTCATCAGTTCATCCCGTAAAGACAGGTAGTTTTCCACAATGCCATTGTGGATGACCGCAAAGCGACCGCTGCAGTCTTGGTGAGGATGGGCATTGTCGTCCGAAGGTCGGCCATGAGTCGCCCAGCGCGTGTGACCAATGCCCACATGGCCCTGAACCGGCTGTTCTCGCAGCTTGTCCTCGAGATTCGCCAAACGTCCAACAGCCTTGACCACCTTCAACTTGCCGCCATCCACAGCCGCAATACCAGCCGAGTCATATCCCCGATACTCCAACTTGCGCAAACCATCCAGCACGACCTCTTTCACGTCGCGCATCCCAATGTAGCCCACGATGCCGCACATGTTATTCTGTGTCCTCCCCAATCGACCTGTCGGCTCCTGTTTCCCCGGTCACCCGAGGACTTTCGAGCTTCCCTTGCGGCGCGGTCCCACGCCGGGAGGTACCCGCCGAATGATTCGCCAACCTCCTCCGCGTCAACTGAACACCCGCCTCACTCCCTGAGTAAAGCCGTTCAGTCCGGGCGCTTGCACGCAATGTCGGGTGTTGACCGCTCAATTCACCCCATCGCGCAGGCGTCTCTCACGCCTTCTCGAATGCATCTTTTATCCCGCTATCCCGCCGTGCCCATCTTGGCCCAGCACTTCAGTCCTTCAATCTTTCCCTCGACATCACCCCCTTAGCCGTACGCCACAAAAGCCCGGCTGGTGCCTGCCCGCATCCATGCATCCGAGCAAAATGATATCGCGTTCCTCCACAGCCCGTGAGCAAACCTCGACCAGATTCTGGATTTCCCCGTGTCTGTTCCTCATACTCCGTACTCTTCTCGAACAACCTCAACAATGGACTGCACACAGGCCTGCAGAACTTGCTCATCCAAGCCCTCCGCCATCACCCTTACCAGAGGCTCTGTACCCGATTCACGCACCAAGACCCGACCGTTCCCGTTGAGCATAGCCTCTCCATTGCTTAAAGCCTGCTGTACTCGGGGATTGTCCTGCCAAGCATGCTTATCGCTCACTCGTACGTTTTCCAACAATTGAGGATAGCGGTGCATCACCTGGCGCAACTCCGTCAAGGCTTTTCCACTGGCCACCATCGTGTCAAGCAATTGAACAGCGGTGAGAATCCCGTCTCCTGTGGTGGTGTGACGCAAAAAGATAATGTGACCCGATTGTTCGCCGCCCAGAATATGTCGACCTTTACGCATGGCCTCCATGACATATCGGTCCCCCACAGCCGTCTGCTCCACCGTGATGCCCAGTTCCTCCATGGCCTTCACAAACCCCAGGTTACTCATGACCGTGGCCACCACGGTGTTGTCTGTCAAGGCACCCGCATCCTTGAGAGACTTGGCACAAATGGCCATGACAAAGTCCCCATCCACCACTTGACCCGAGTTGTCCACAGCTATCAGCCGGTCTGCGTCCCCATCAAATGCCAACCCAACGTCCGCTCCCGTTTCCAGCACTGCCCGTTGCACCACGTGAGGATGAGTTGATCCACAGCCCACATTGATGTTCACTCCATCGGGGTGATTATGAATGACCGTCACCCGCGCACCCAACTCCGCAAACACCCTGGGAGCAATGGCATAGGCCGCTCCATTGGCGCAGTCCAACACCAGGTGCAGTCCGTCCAACCGGTGGGCCGCGGTGCTAATCAAGAACCTACGATACGCCTCGTCTCCAGGCTCATCATACACCCGCCCAACCGCTGCTCCGATGGGGCGCGGCAGAGTGTCGTCGGGCAACGTGATAAGCCGCTCAATCTCGTCTTCCACCCCATCCAAGAGCTTAAACCCATCCCCGCCAAAAAACTTGATTCCGTTGTCTTCCACAGGATTATGGGAAGCAGAAATCATCACACCCGCATTCGCTCGCAGATGACGGGTCAAATAGGCCACCCCGGGTGTGGTCATCACTCCCAGCCGCAGTACATCTACCCCCACGGATAAAATTCCACTGATTAATGCAGCTTCCAACAAATCACTTGAGATGCGAGTATCCTTTCCCACCACGATACGCGATCCGGTGGATTCCCGGGTCAACACATAAGCGCCAACCCGTCCTAGGCGAAAAGCCAACTCCGGCGTCAATTCCCGGTTTGCCACTCCGCGTACGCCGTCTGTCCCAAACATTCGTGTCAAACTGTTCTCTCCTCTCATCAGCCAAACCGTTCCTCTATCATACACTCACATGTATTTACATCCCTTGCTGGTGCCGCTAACAGCGGCATGAGGGTCTGCCCCTTGTTCTCAGAATGAGGGGTAGACTGCAACTAGCAATCCATCCGATTCAATGAAATGCCCAATTCAGTGAAATCAAACAAAATTATCCGTTTTAAGGGGTCGCCGTCCCTGTGACCTGGACATTGACACTATTGGCGGATGCTTGGATGACAGATACCCAGGTGGGTACCTTCAGGGTCAATGATACGCTGGAGTTCCCAGTCGACAGGTTGC
>DAHWFY010000107.1 GCA_027336365.1 Bacillota bacterium
AAGAAGGATCGAAGATCCATTCGAATCTCATCACCAGCCGTCGCTCCAAAGGCCACCAGAGTTCCCCCCGGCCTCAAAGTGCTCAGACACTGGTCGAACGTGGCGGCCCCGACGCTGTCAATGACGAGGGCATCCGTTCCTTGACCCGACCGCAGGAGCTTCCCGGACACCCCGCCACACAGAGAATCCGTCCCGGCAGACACCAGAACCCACTCCAGATATCTAGGCTCCAACACCACGTCCGGGTTGAGGGTGAGCACATAGTCAAACCCCCGCGCCACCGCCTGACGAAAGCCCAGGTTGTGTGCCGCCGCGTAGCCCCTGTTTTGCCCGAGCGCCATGACTTCAATGGCACCGTCAACCTTGGCGGCCACCCCCACCGACTCGTCTTGCGATCCGTTGTCCAACACGACAATTCGTTCCACCTGCACCGACTGCGCCAGCACGGATTGTAAACACTCTACCACCTGCGCGGCGCTGTTGTATGTCACCACCTGCACCTGAACGCGAGGAGTCGGATGGACGGGAACGGTTGCTTTAACTGGAATCTCCGGTTGAATCCCAGGCTCCGTATCTCTTATCTCCTCTTCCCCTTGCATCTCCAACTCGACGTCAGCCTTGCCCTCAGTACGCATTCGGATGCACGAGCCCCGTCCGCAGCGTTTTGCCAATAATGCGCAAGTCCAGCCAGAAGGACCAGTCTTCAATGTATTCCAAGTCATAGCGGATGCGCTCGGGGATGGAACTATCTCCCCGCCAGCCGTTGACCTGCGCCCAACCGGTGATGCCGGGACGGACGCGGTGTTTGAGCATGTAATGGGGAATCTCGGTACTGAACTGATCCACAAACTTGGGCTGTTCTGGGCGTGGGCCAATTACGCTCATGTCGCCAATCAACACGTTCCAGAACTGTGGCAACTCGTCGATGCTGGTGCGACGAATCAGGGCGCCGAGACGCGTGCGGCGCTGGTCATTGGGGACCGTCCACCCGTTGCCGAGGGCATCAGCGTCTGGACGCATGGTGCGAAACTTGTACATGGTAAAGGTGCGCCGATTGCGTCCGACGCGTTCTTGTCGGTAGATGACCGGGCCGGGCGAGGTGAGTTTAATCCCCAGAGCCACCAGAACCAGCAAGGGAGACAATACCGCCAAGGCCAGGGCGCTGAACGCGATGTCAAAGGTGCGCTTGAGCGCCGCATTGGTGGCGTCGTCCAGCGGCACATAGCGGGTGTCAATCAGCGGCATGTCGCCAAACGTCTCAAAGCGGGGCCGTGCAGGCAGAATGTCAATGTAATCCGGAACAATCAGCGACTGGATGCCCTGCAGATCGCACTGCTGAATCACCCAGGTCATCAACTCAGGAGTCGCCCGCGGCAGGGAGATAACGACGTGATCAACCGTGTGATGGCGTAGGACCTGGGACAATTCTTCCATGCGCCCGACAATCGGCAGACCCGCAGGAGGTGAAGTGTCGTCCCCTGGGGTGGGAACCACGCCCAGCACCTGGTAGCCAAACCAGGGATACTGCTCAAGGCCGTGCAGAAATCGGTGCATGGAGGCGTTCCACCCCACCAACAGGATGTAGCGTTGATTCAGCCTGTGGCTGCGCAGGGTACGCAAGGCCAAGCGGAGGGCAATCCGCTCCGTCAGCAAAAACACCAGACACACCCCGGCGTAAAGGGCCAAGACGTCCCGCGAAAACCCTGCCAGTTTGAGCATGTACAGCACACTCAGAAACACCAGCAACATGACTGCGGTAGCTTCGGTCAGCACGCGGATTTCCCGCGTCAGCTTCTGGACGCGCATGGGTTGGTACAGGCCCAGGATGGAATTGAGCAACACAAACACCGGCGCCATCAGTACAATCACCGGCAAGTAGGCATCAAAGGGCAGGTGTCCTCCATAAGTCAGCAGCCCGGAGTGGAACTTCAGCCACCAAGCCACCAGAAAACCCACCACCACCATCAAGCCGTCGGCCACCTGAAACATGCGTTTGAGCACCAGTCCGTAGGTCCGAAACAATTTCCGCACACCGCCTCGTGCATCGCTGGGTGATTCTATCAACCAACGGAAAAAGCCACCAGAGAAAAGTATAAAGGATAGGATGCAACTTGCCAACAGGTTCCGACAGGTTTTGCGGAGGAAAGCGGGAAAGGCAAGGCTAAAGCAACGGATAAAGCGGGTGCCAGGGCGAAGGCCTCAGATAAGGTATGGGGCAGAGGCGGGACATGAGGGATTGGGGATGCAGCGGATCAAAGCAGCGCGACAAATAAAGGCAGTGGGCTAAAGGGTGCAAGCGGGGACGGCAGGGCGCGACGTGCAGGAGCCCCCCCCAGGGGCATGTCTCGTCAAGCGAGGGCTCGTTCGCATATCAGGGAATCATCCCTGGCTGAGGATGACTTTCAACGCATTTTCTTTGGCTGCATTGCCAAAAACCTCATACGCTTTGATGACGTCGGCTAAGTCAAACCGATGGGTGATAAGTTCGCTGGGCTCCAGTTTCCCGGAGGTCACTGTTTTCAGGAGCATTGGGGTAGAATTTGTATCCACCAATCCGGTGGTCAGGGTGATGTTGTGTGTCCATAGTTTTTCCATGTGCAGGTCCACACTCTTGCCATGTACGCCCACGTTAGCAATATGCCCGCCTGCTTTGACAACATCCTGACAAATGGCGAAGGTGGCGGAGATGCCCACAGCTTCAATGGCCACATCCACGCCCTGTTGATTTGTCAGGGCCAGCACCTTCTCTGCCGCCTTGCCGTCGGCGCTATTGACGGTTTGTGTGGCGCCAAACTTGCGTGCGACTGCAAGACGGTTTTCATCTAAATCGACCATGATGATTTCTGCCGGGGAGTAGAATTGAGCGGTCAACAAGGCGGCCAGTCCCACCGGCCCAGCGCCCACAATGGCCACGGTGCTGCCCGGTTGCACATTGCCTTTCAGTACCCCAATTTCAAAGCCTGTGGGAAGAATGTCGCTTAACATCACCAGGGCTTCCTCATCCACCCCCGCAGGCAAGGGATACAAGCTGTTGTCCGCATAGGGAATGCGTACATATTCTGCCTGGGTCCCATCAATGAGGTGTCCCAAAATCCAACCTCCGTCCTCACAGTGGGAGTACATGCCCTTTTTGCAGGACTCACACTTGCCACAGGAAGTGATGCAAGAAATCAGCACCCTATCCCCCACATGAAATTGCTGCACACCACTGCCTACTGCTTCAACAATTCCTACGCCCTCATGACCCAAAATTCTGCCATCTACCACCTCGGGTACGTCCCCTTTGAGAATGTGCAAGTCTGTTCCACAGATGGTGGTTTTGCTAATGCGAATGATGGCATCCGTAGGTTTTTGCAGTTCCGGTTTGGGCTTATCCATCCACACCTTGTTCCCTGGTCCCTTGTAGACGAGTGCTTTCATTGGATTTCCTCCCGTTTTTGTGATGGTGAAACCCCTCTGTCACACCGGGAAACTTCCCTGTGCATCCAAACTGTAGGCCCTCTAAACTCCCATACCCCTGCGGGACACAAGATTATGGTGAAAATAACCGGACGGCTATTTTCACATGAAAATTATACCCAGTTTCCACTTTATATGATATACCCCATCACGTATCTATTGTCCGCTCATGGGGTGACCCACACTACACAAAAGTCTGCAAATTGAGTGCTCTTCACGCGAAAACCAGCCCTCTCACGGCTCGTTTTCAACACGCATCGAATAGGCAAAAGCTAATGAACACCAATCATGTGGACTCAACCCGGTTGTTTGTAAAGATATACCTCATCAAAATAAAAATTCGGTCTCACCCAGTCGAGTTTTACATATAAATCCTGTGAAGCATGGCATATAATGTAGGTATATGTCGAACGGTGAGCGAGGTGTCCATATGCAAGAAATTCTGCAAAGATATCGGGACAGATTGACCGACTTGTCAAAGAAAAATCCCAGCTTGCGTTTAGGCCAAATTAGACAAAAAAACCACTTTGATATCACAAGCATTGCCCCCATAAAGTTGGGCTTGGATCATAGCATTGCAGCCAATATTCTTGCTCGAAAAGCTGATGTTCCCATATTGCCTGTCGTAGCTTTCTCAGAGGAAGAGATAAAACTCAATCGCCACTTAACCTATTTAAAACGTGAATTGGATTTGATTGAACAGGAAACAGGGACGAACATCTTCCATGTGGCTTATGGATTTCTCGAGGGTACGTTGGTTGAAGACTTTTACATACGGAGCCCCATCCTGCTCTATCCGGCACGGCTTGTGAAAAAAATTGTTCATAAAGCTCAGTACTGGACAGTGGAATTAGAGGAACAAAACCCTCCGTTTATCAATCCTGCCCTGACTTTGGCGCTGAAGCGATATCTCGGGATAGACTTGGGAACCCTCCCAAAGGAGGAAAACCTAGAGATTCCGAAAGAAGGAGTGATTGCCTTCCTGGAACATCTGCTGCAACAAGTCGGTCTAAACGTTGTCCATGTGGATGCTTCGGTAGTCGTCAAACCCCTCTCCAATCTAAAATCTGCTGATATTCCGAAAGAACGGGTGTCTTTTCGGATGGAGCCATACATGGTGATGGGAAAGTTCCGTCAGTCAACCAGCACACTTGTCAACGATTATGAGGCTTTGCTAGAAAATCCGCCGCAAGCGGGCCTGCTGTACCGATTGTTAAATGAAGCACAAAGAGAAGAACAGTTGGCAGAAATTCAGCCAGAAATCTTGAACAAGGTCAAAGAAGCAGAAAGTTTTTTTGTATTAGACACGGATGTCAGTCAAGAAGCGGCCGTCATGGCCTCACGGGATAGAGACGGATTGATTGTTCACGGTCCACCAGGAACGGGTAAATCCCAAGTGATTGTCAATCTCATTGCGGATAGATTGGCACAGGGACAGCGTGTGCTGCTGGTCTGCCAGAAGTCCGTGGCGTTAGAGGTGGTATACAATCGCCTGTCTGCTATTGGTTTGCAGCATCACGTGGCTCGCGCGTACGATTTTAATCGAGACAAAACTTCACTTTACGCCAAAATCGGCAGCGTGCTTCAGCGGGAGATACCCAGTGATGCTGGAACATTTGATAGAATATCCGCACAAATGCAGACTCTTTCAAAACGGCTCAACCTGGTAGCAGACTCACTTCATAGGAGCCGTCCCTTCGAGAAAACATTGCGCTTTCTTTATAACGATGCGCTGTGGGATGCCAATTTTATCATTGACGTCAGAGACATCCTGCAGGATATGACTTATGAGCGATTGCAAGAACGTTTGCTGGACCTGCGCATCGTGCTCGAACTAATGGAAAAATTTGATGTTCCAAACCACCCGTGGCATCAGCGGAAAAGCTTTGCCAAGTTCAGCAATCGCCAACATATGGAGCTACAGGAATTAATGTCCCGCTTGGTGAAAAACGCAGAGCGCGGCAAAGAAATTGTGGACTTGGCTCCACTTGAATATCCCCCGGTGTACTTCTTTCGCCACAAAGATGCACTGGAAGCATTGCAAAAATGTGTCCAGATTCTCAGCGGGGCCAATTTATTCAAACATATTCACATGTTTTATGCGGACGAAGAGCGGGAACTGGAACATGAGGACCAAGTGCACCGCGTCAAAAAGCTTTATGCAGACCTTTCTCAGCGATTGGCTCAAGCGAAACAGTTGAACACGCCCATTGCCGACCTGTCCTATGTGGAGGCAAAGTCTTGGGCGGGGAAAATTGACCTTTTTCTCGCAATGCAACAAAAAGTCACTCGTTTTTTGTCCACCTCTTGGTACGGACTGAAAAGTGAAATTCGCAGCTACTGTACCGTGAACCAGGTGTTATTTGACGGAAATGCGGTTCGCAAACACCGTTCCTCCATTGAATCGTTTCTTATCTTGGAGGGCATGAGAGAAGACGCAACAAGATTTGAATTTTTTTCTGACGCCCCTATTGTAAACGATGTGGAAGAATGGGAGCTTTGGTTGCGGCGAAAGCAGCACGCCGTCGACTTTCTGGAACGATATGTCGAGGCACAGACGTGTTTTGGTGAATGGTTGTCAGACATTGTGACAAAAGACGACCTCGACAAACTGGTGCAAAGCGATTTCAAGCAAAAAATGCAACGAGTGACAGAACTTGTGGAACTCACCGAAAAACTGCAGATTGATATCGAACAACTGCAGCATTATTTGCTGCCAGATGTGGTGGATGAATTCATCCATGAAACCCATGATGGCATCTATGACATTGCGAGGTATCGCTTACTCAACCAAACAATGAGCGACTTTGAAAATTTGGTTCGTTTAGATCAACTGCGAGAGCAATTGGATGGAGTTAATCAAAAATTAGTCGCTCGTTGCCAAGTCAAAGCCCCCATGGGTCAGACACCCGGAGTCGTGGAGCAATGGACCAAAATCATTGAAAACAGCTTTTATCATGCCTGGATTGATGTCATTGAAACGAAGGAACCCCATGTGACCGAAGTATCCACCGAGATGTATGAAAACTATCGCAGACAGTACACGGCGATGTTGCTTGAGAAGAGAAAGCGAGTTCCTAGCTTTATTGACGGACGTCTGGCGCGTAAATCGCTGACCATTCAGCCAGTTTCCCGGACAAAGTTAAAAAACGAGGCGAGCAAACGACGCAAATTAAAACCGATTCGGCAAATCCTTGCAGCATTTCGAGAGGATGTCTTGACTTTGTTGCCATGCTGGCTCTGTACACCGGAGGCGGTGAGTGCCATCTTTCCACCTGATAATGGTATGTTTGACTTGGTCATCTTTGATGAGGCATCCCAATGCCCGGTTGAGAATGCCATTCCCGCCATTTATCGGGGAAAGCAGGTCGTCGTTGCCGGAGATGAAAAACAGCTCCCTCCCACAAGCCTCTTTCGCGTCGGCGAAGAGGACGATGAAGAAGAGATGGAGGACTCCCACGATTATGTCGACCGTACAGACAGGCAAGCAACCAATCTGTTGGAATGGGCCAAACCGCGAATGGCTGATGAGTGGCTCACTTGGCACTATCGCTCGGAACACGATGCGCTGATTACATTTTCAAACTACGCTTTCTACGGTCAACGGATGCAAACTGCTCCTGTGGCCCATGCATCGTCCGGGAAACCGATTGAGTTTATTCGCGTGAAGGGCCGATGGTTAAAAAACCAAAACCGAATTGAAGCGGACTGCGTGATAGATAAAGTCATTGAACTCTTGTCAGACAGCGAAGCTGCCCCCACGCTGGGCATCATTACGTTTAACGCTGCACAGGCCACTCTCATCCAGGATGTTTTTGATGAACGGGGTAAGAAAGACCCAGGGGTGCAAAGGCTCATTGAAAACGCAATTCAGCGGAAAGAGGGGGACCAATTTGTCGGCCTGTTCGTGAAAAACATTGAAAATGTACAGGGAGACGAACGCGATGTCATCCTTTTCTCTGTCGCCTACGCTCCGGATGAACAGGGCAAGATGGTCAGCCAGTTCGGATCTCTTTCAAAAGAAGGGGGCGAAAACCGACTCAACGTGGCCATCACGCGGGCCAGAAAAAAGGTGTTTATTATGTGTTCCTTTGAACCAAGTGAGTGGAAACGCGTCGACACTTATAGCTATAGTCGAGGTCCGAAACTTCTTAAAGCATATTTGGAATATGGCAAGGCAGTGTCAGAAGGGGACGAGGAAAAGATACGTCAAGTCCTTGACCGTCTCCAGGATGCCACGGTCGTTCAGGATATTCAAAATCAGTCAATCTACGACAGCCCCTTTGAGGAAGAAGTAGCCAATGCATTGCGCAGCCTTGGATATACCGTGCATACACAGGTTGGCTTCTCTGGATACCGAATTGACCTAGCGATTGTCCACCCCCAAGACCCAACCCGGTACATTCTGGCGATTGAATGTGATGGTGCCATGTATCACTCTTCGAAAATCGCGCGAGAGCGCGATTTCTACCGCCAAAGATTCTTGCAACAGCACGGTTGGAAGGTCCATCGCATATGGAGTAGAAACTGGTGGAAGGCGCAGCAAAAGGAACTTGATAAAGTTCAGGAGCAAATCCAGCTTATTCTTGGGCCACACGAGGTATACGATTTGAAGGCACCGCGACAAGAGCGTGTAGAGAGTAGTATGCCCTTAAAATCGCGCGGGAGGGGATAGACATTTGACTGCCCACGCTGTGTTTTTGAACAAACACCCACTACTGATTGAACTGATGGCAGGCGAATTGCTGGGGAGGTCCTGTGTATCTCTCGAACTGGCGAATTCAGGATGACGATACAAAACCGGTGAAGAGCGAAGGTATCCACAGACAAAAAAATCCCGATTGTGAACAAGTCGGGAACCGAACGCCTCTTGTTTCAACGGGAGCTTAATTGCCGCTTGATTTGTTGGATTTCTTTAAGGGACAGATCAGTCAGGTCCGCAATCTCCTCCAGGGGTATCCCTCGCAGGAGCATCATTTTTGCTGTAGCCCGTTTTTCTTCTAACTTCCCTTCTAACTTCCCCTCCTGTTTCCCTTCTTCATACCTTTTCTCGGCTGCCTCATCCATCCACTTCTCCAGGATGCTTTCCATTTCAAATTCACGCTCCATTCTCTGCTTTTGCGTTTCACTCATTTGTGTGGACGTCAATCCGTACAGCAAAGCTGCTGTATGACGTTGTAATTCTTCCTCAGGAATGGCTCGCACAATCTCCAAAATGGTGTCAATCTCTGGGGCCTGGTGCATAAAGACAAGAAAGGCTGTGTCCAATTCATCGTTCAAGTCCCAGTGACCTTCCGCCAAGTGTTGGCGCAATCTCCGTAAGGTCTGCTCGCCATCTCTGAGATAGATAAATGCTGGGGAGCGGACCGTCTATGCACCTTCAGCCTTCCACACGGTAAACCACAGTCTTTTGTAGGCACATCCGACCCGCCACCCTGTAGACTCCAAAACCACAGGTGAGCCGCTCAAACTGTTTTAGAGGTAACTTGATATATCTGAATGAGTGAGCCAATTTATTTTCGTGAAGGCGCCATCAACTCTTGGGCATTGTAAGGTGGCTGAAACAGTGAACACTTCTTGACATCGTAGACGACATCTTTTTCTATCTGGTATAATATGCGCAAATAAAAAATGGGGTTTTTGCTAAAATAAATTATCAGAATTATCTCAGAAAATAAAGACCGTTGTGAATCATCATCTTAAGGGGGCAATTGAAGGTGATGAACTATTTATCAGATAATGAGTGTCGCCTATGAACAGACTCAGGGTCCTCTTTGTCATGCTCGTGTTGGCTGTGGTGGCGGGAATTGTGACCTTTGGATGGCAACAGAGACTGCAGCCCACGGTTGCTGCGGTTGGGAGACTGCAACCCGCGACTTACGCTACGGATGGGGGGTTACAGCCCGCGGCTTACACCCCGACTGAGGGGATTGGGGGTTCTCGTGGCTCGCTTCATATCATAGGTCCACATTTAGCGGTCAGCAGCCGCACCGCTTGGTTCCACTTGACCGCAACCCAACGGCGCCATATCTTGATGAAACTCGCGGCTGCCGAGGCCCATTTTCAGCCAATGCCTCTCACCCAAAGAAATTCCGCTCCTTTAACTGTCACCGTTGTACGGCACGCCCTGGCAGACGCCACCCCACCCACATCCATCGATCATCGGGTGGGCGCTGACCCCCAGGTGGTGACGACTTACGGTGCCTTCGCCAACCCTTTCAACGTGGCGGGCCCCTTATCCACTCAGCTCGACGTTCCCTGTGTTTCTGCC
>DAHWFY010000108.1 GCA_027336365.1 Bacillota bacterium
CATTGACCTTGCACAGCATTGCCGCCATTCAACAGATGGGGGGGCTCGCGGCATTTATCGACGTGGAACACGCCATGGACCCGCTGTATGCGAAAGGCCTGGGAGTAGATATTGATAATCTGTTGGTGTCGCAGCCGGATTATGGAGAACAAGCGTTGGAAATTATGGAAGCCCTCGTGAAAAGTAGTGCGGTGGACCTGGTGGTTGTGGACTCCATCGCAGCTTTGGTACCCAGGGATGAATTGGAAGGGGACATGGGAGATTCCCATGTGGGCCTCCAGGCTCGGCTCATGTCGCAAGCGCTTCGCAAGGTGGCTGGACTGGTGAGCAAGAGCCAGACGGTGGTGGTGTTTATCAACCAACTCCGAGAAAAAATCGGTGTGATGTATGGGAGTCCGGAAGTGACCACGGGCGGCATGGCTCTCAAGTTCTACGCCACAATGCGGGTGGACGTGCGGCGAAAAGAAGTGCTCAAGGAAGGAACGGACATAGTGGGGTACGTGACGCGAATTAAAGTGGTCAAAAATAAGGTGGCTCCGCCGTTTAAAGAAGCTTTGGTGAACATGTATTTTGGTCAGGGTGTGCTTCATGAAGCAGACGTGTTGAAACTGGCGGTGGACAAGGGTGTGGTAGAAAAAAGTGGGGCGTGGTACTCGTTTCGGGGGGAGCGATTGGCTCAAGGTGAAGCCAACGCTATTCGATATTTGCAGGAGCACTCGGAAGTGATGAGAGAGATTGAATCGAGGCTTAAAGAAGTTCACCAGTAAACATACTATCCAAAGAAGGAAGCGGGCTAGTGTATCTGATACAGAGCAATCAGAAGCTTTTCCCTGGCCCTGGTATAAGATTAGCACTTGATCCACATGTGAGACTCCCACTTCTACAAGTGGGAGGGGAACTCCATATCCTGCTTAGGTGGAGGTAGACTCCCCCACCTAAGTCTCGATGTTCAACTTTAGTTGAACGAGTTCACGTGAAAAATTTTGAGCGCCTGCATTCAATCAAGCGCCTGCATCCAATCAATGGATATGATAGACTCGTCAAGGAGGGTGGGCTTGTTAAAATATTAGGCCTGTCACCTATAACCGGTTTGCTCCGTCAAATATCATGGAGCCGGCAGGGAGGTGCCTGCTGGGTGGAGGAAGATAAACACGCCAGCTCCGAAGCGGACGTCCGATTCCTTGAAGAGTGGATGAATGCATTTGGAGCAGATGTCATCCATTTGGCGTACACCTATGTGAATAACTATCACTTGGCGCAGGACATTGCTCAGGATGTTTTTTTGCGTGCCTTTAAAAATATGGATCAGTACCGGGGAGAAGGGTCAGTCAAAACCTGGTTGCTGGCCATCACCGCTAATCGAGCAAAGGACCACTTACGTTCGTGGGCGTTTCGACATGAGTTGCAGGACCCCGACCCGTTGGAGAATGTATCCTCGGTCGAGACTCCTGAGACCCAGGTGGTTGAACGCTTGGTGCGGGATGAACTGTGGCGGACCGTGTTTCAATTGCCACTCAAGTATCGGGAAGTGTTGGTGTTGTATTATCGACAAGAACTGAGCCAGCGAGATATTGCCCAAGCCTTGGGGATTACCGAGGAGTCAGTGCGAACCCGTCTACACCGTGGCCGTCAGCAGTTACGTAAACTTTTGGAAGGAGGGGACACTTTGTGAGGCAGGATGATGATCTTGAGCGGAAACTGAGTCAACTTTCTCAGGTTCCCTTTTCCGAAGACCTACAGCGGCGGATTTTATACCAAGCCCTGGAGATGGCACGGAATTCAAGACAAGGGTCACCATCACACGGTCATGCTTGGCACACCGCGTCGTCCTCGGTGGCAATCTTGGCTCGCTGCCGGGGTAGGATCCGTGGTGGCGGCAACGATGGTGTTTGCCGCATGGCAGTATGGCCAACGTGGAGCCACTAGTTTCCCTGGATTGCCGGTGAAGTCGGAAACAGCCGCCCGTCCCCTTGCTGGAACCTATGGGCTGCAGGCGGCCGACATTAGTGTTGGATATATTGGCATTGACAAGGGCAGGGGTTCTGAACAAGGCAAACTGGTGCAGGCTATGTTAACAAATGTGGGTACGACTCCCTTGCGTCCTCAGGACTTGTTTGGTGTTTTGACTTTCTCTCCGATAGGCGCGAATGCTCAAGGTGCGAGCGGGGGCCCCCTGGCGACAGCGGACTGGGCTGCTTTCGTGGGACCTCCTGCACAAGTGATATTGCCGGGGCAGTCGGTGTCTTGGTCATTTCGTCCGATTGGAGCCCCAGAAAACGCCTTGGGACAGTTGGATGAACAACCAAGGATAGTATTTTACCGCACTGGTCTGGTTACACCTCAGCAGGCGGACCAGGTGTGGACTCGTCCACAAGTAGAAATTCGCAATGTCCAAGCTCAAGTACTTAGTCGCTGGAGTACGGGTCAGTCTCTGCAGGTGAACGCTCGGGTGACAAATGTTTCTAGTGTTCGGCTCCCATTGACAAAAACTTGGGCATTGGTGTGGTTTGCGGCTCCCTCTTCGCGAACAACTGAGAATAGATCATCCTTGACCACGGAGAAAGGAGCATCCTTGGGACTGGGCTTGGATTGGACCCGTCCTCAGGTAGTTCGTTTTTTGTCCACGGTTCAACCCACGTATGGTGCGAACACACTGGCACCCGGACAGAGTGCTGAAGTTTCTTTTCGCTTGGTGGCAGGACCTAATACCCCCTTTCAGCGTATGAACAGTTATGTTACCTTGATCTGGCAGCCGAGTGGGCATGGCGCTGGCATCGGTAACTAAGGCAGTCAACTTGAACTGGAGGATGGTGGGCGTTGACCACGCGGTTTAGCCTTGCAGATCTGGCTGAGATGTTTAATCAACCCATAACGGGGGTGCGGGAGGCTGTGGAACAACTGGCGAAGGCCGGCCAGTTGAGCGCAGAATCTTTTACTTTTGGAGAACGCATTTGGCGAATTGCACCCTCAGATACTCGTAAAATTCAGGATTATATGGATGATAATGGTTTGAATACAAGTGAACAGAGAACGGTTTCACGGAACGTTCATCGTAAGCAGGTTATTCGCAAAATCAAAGCAGAGGAATCCTCTGACTCATCTTCCTGAATGTCGATTGCCATGCTCTCGTTGCACCTTGCTCATAAAGACGGGTTTTGCAACAGTGCTGAGTTTTGTCCATTATCAGAGGTGAATGTGACTGGACGAATTGCCCCTGCTTGCGTTACGCTAAATAAGTAATGAGATTTGGCTCTTTGCAGAGGAAGGTGAGTCACTGTGGTGACGGAGGAAATGGTGCGCACGGTGTTGATGGATGTGTTGGACCCGGAAATACAGATTGATGTAGTGAATTTGGGGATGATTTACGGCATAAATGTGTCGGAAGACGGTAAGTATGTAAAGGTCACCATGACGCTGACGGCTATGGGGTGCCCGCTATTTGAAGATATCCAGCGCCAAGCCATCGATAAAATGGAGGCTTTGCCCGGGGTGGAAAAGGCAGAAATTGAGTTGACCTTTGATCCACCATGGGATAAAGAAATGATGTCTGAGGAAGCGAAGCTGGTATTTAAATACCTCTTCTGACAGGTGTGGATTTAGGCTGACTGTGACGGTTTTGTCACGCTCCGGACAATACATGGGGTCTAGGCTAGACACTGGTTGAAATTGATGTGAGATGTGGTAAGCTTGTTGTGTAAAGGTGACTTGCTGAGTCAACATTATCTGAGGGCCGGGTCTCCCGTCGCTGTGCAGACTCGGCTTCGTTTGAGGAAGGATGGTCAGTCATGGCGGTTCCGATATTTGTAATTAGACAACTTCATGTGGCCGTCGAAGGCCGTGAAATTGTACGAGGTCTCGATTTGACGGTCAAAGGCGGCGAAATACATGTCATCATGGGACCTAATGGCACTGGTAAAAGTACTCTGGCCTCGGCAGTCATGGGTCACCCAGCGTACCAGGTTGTGAGTGGACAGGCGCAACTGGACGGGCAGGACTTACTGTCGATGTCAGTGGATGAGCGAGCACGGGCGGGATTGTTCCTCGCCATGCAATATCCTGCAGAAGTTCCCGGCGTTTCGAACGCCAACTTTTTGCGTACTGCAGTCAATTCCCGCTTGGGTGAGGGTCATGAAATGCCCGTGATTAAGTTTCATCGAATGTTGATGGAGAAAATGAAAAAACTGAGCATTGATCCATCCTTTGCAGACCGCTACTTGAATGAAGGGTTTTCTGGGGGAGAGAAAAAGCGAAACGAGATTCTGCAGATGGGGGTTCTAAACCCTCGGATTGCTATTTTAGATGAAATCGACTCCGGGCTAGACATTGATGCGCTGAAAATTGTGGCTCAAGCGGTAAATAATTTGCGGTCACCTGAAGTCGGGTTTCTGATTATCACTCACTATCAGCGGTTGTTGCAACACATTGTGCCAGACTATGTGCACGTGATGATGCAGGGTCGAATTGTCCGTTCGGGTGGACGTGAATTGGCGGAACGCCTGGAAGCTCAAGGTTACGACTGGCTGAAACAAGAACTGGGTATAGAAGACGAGACGGTTGGCGCGCCAGCGTAAGGAGGATTTCAACCATGGAACAGACGATGGCAATCTCCCCGCTGGTCATGGACATTTCGGCCCGCTTTCAGGAGCCGGATTGGCTACGTCAGCGGCGGCAGGAGGCATGGCAGACATATACAGGTATGGAAGCACCACGACTGGAGAAGACGGACCTGAGTCGACGTTCCTGGGAAATCAGTTCGTTGACAAACACGGAGAAGTCCATCTCTGTATCGACGCAAAAGGTATTGTCTAAATTACAGGGGCAACCTGTGGTCTACATTCAGGATGGGCAAGTGGTTTCCACCTTTGTACCCGACTCTCTCACTCGCGCGGGTGTGCTTTTGAGTGACCTGCACTCAGCGGTGGTTGAGCATGGGGATTTGGTGAAACAGTACCTGAATTCGGTGGTTTCTTCCGAGGAAAGCAAGTGGGCAGCTCTCAATGCTGCGGTTTGGGTGAACGGTGTGTTTTTGTATGTTCCAGACGGGGTGCAGGTGGATTCCACGATTCATTATATATATGAGTTCACTGGCAACGCTGCAGGTGGGGCTCCACATTCCTTATTGGTGGCGGGCGTGGGAAGCCACATTTCTTTTGTGGAAGTTCTGCTCGCAGGGGACAATTTACAATTCGGCAAGGTTCACTCCGACGTTCTGGAAGTGGTGGCTCATTCGGGGGCGCATGTGACGGTATCTTGTTTGACTCAATACCGCAAAGGACCCACTCACTTTACTGTGCGTCGGGCGCGGGTGGATAAAGATGCGTCCATGGATTGGGTGTTTGGCGATGTGGGAGATGGGTTTACGGTGGGCTTACTGGAGAGTGACTTGCAGGGAGACGGAGCGCGATCAACTTTGCACGGTTTTGGTCTTGGCTTTGGCCGTCAACATTTGGACTTTACTGCAAGCATGCTCCACCGGGGGCGTTACTCGGAAAGCGACATTGTGATGCATGGTGCTTTACGAGGCCGTGCGTATTCGCTATATCGGACTTCCACTCATATTTTTAAACATGCTGTCGGCGCGGGCAGTGAACAAGCGGATCGTATGGTGATGTTGGAGCCTCACGCCAGAGCGGACGCCATCCCGATGCTGCTGATTGATGAGAATGATGTGCAACGCTGTGGGCATGCGGCCAGTGTGGGACGGTTGGATGAAGAGCAGGTTTATTACCTAGAATCTCGCGGAATTTCTCGACGTGAGGCAACGCGCATGATTGTCTGGGGTCATATCGCGCCAGTAGTGGAGGCCATGCCTTCCGCGCCTGTGCAGGAGTTGGCCAATGAATTGATTGACAGGGAGTTGGCCTGAGTGAACGTGGAAGCAATTCGCAAAGATTTCCCTATTTTTGAACAGACCATCAATGGTCATCCCTTGGTATACTTGGACAGTGCGGCGACTTCTCAAAAACCGCATCAGGTACTGGAAGTCTTGGACCATTATTATCGGGAAGATAATGCTAATGTGCATCGCGGGGTACACACCTTAGGCTCTCGGGCAACGGAAGCGTATGAATTGGCGAGAGAAAAAGTGGCTCGGTTTATTCATTCGCCTTCTCCACAACAGGTGGTGTTTACGCGTGGAACGACTGAGTCGCTGAACATGATTGCTTATGGGTATGCACGCTTGCGACTTAAACCTGGAGACGAAATCGTCCTTACTCCATCAGAGCATCATAGCAACCTCATTCCCTGGCAACAAGTGGCGAGAGTTACGGGAGCAACGTTAAAATATATGCCTTTACAACCGGATGGTAGAATTCGATTGGAAGACGCAAGAGAGGTCATCACTCCTGCGACAAAGCTGGTGGCGATTGCTCAGATTTCCAACGTCATGGGAACGGTTCATCCCATTAAGGAACTGGCGCATTTAGCTCACCGGGTGGGAGCGGTTCTAGTGGTGGACGGCGCACAAGGCGTACCGCACATGCCCACCGATGTACAGGATTTGGACTGCGATTTTCTGGCTTTTTCAGGGCATAAAATGTGCGGCCCCACGGGTATTGGCGTGTTATATGGAAAAGCGTCTTTGCTGGAAGCCATGGAACCGGTGTACTTTGGGGGGGAAATGATTGAAGTGGTGGAGTTGTATGATGCCACTTGGAAGGAAGCACCCTGGAAGTTTGAAGGGGGAACTCCCATCATCGCCGGAGCGATTGGATTGGGCGCTGCAGTGGATTATTTGGAATCCATTGGACTGGAGAAAATTCGCAAACACGATGAACAACTCGCCCAGTACACTTTGAGTCGCTTACAAGAGGTTCAGGGATTGACCGTATACGGCCCGGCCTTGGGAGTAGAACGAGCGGGGTTGGTCACGTTTAATTTGGGAGGGGTTCATCCTCACGACGTGTCCACAGTTCTTGATGCGGAGGGAGTGGCCATTCGCGCAGGTCATCACTGCGCCCAACCCCTCATGAAGTGGTTGGGTGTGGGTTCAACGGCGCGAGCAAGTTTTTATTTGTACAATAACGAAGCAGACGTGGACGTACTCATTCACGCCTTGCAGTCTGCAAAGGAGTTCTTTCAACATGCAATTGGATGATTTATACCGTCAGGTCATCATGGATCACTACCAACATCCCCGTAACCAGGGAATACTGGCAGGGGATGCACTTCAGGTTGACTTGCGCAATCCAAGTTGTGGTGACGAAATTACCTTACAGTTACAAGTGGAAGACGGAATTGTTAAGGATGTGCGTTTTCATGGCGCAGGCTGCTCCATTTCCATGGCCTCTGCATCCATGATGACGGAAGCCATCAAGGGTAAGCCTGTGGCAGAAGCCATGAAGATTGCGAAAGAGTTTCACGCCATGTTAAGAGGAGAACCAGAGGAAAAAGAGGAGGACGATTTGGGCGATTTGGAGTCTCTGCATGGTGTCTCTAAATTCCCTGCTCGAATCAAATGTGCTGCCTTAGCCTGGGAAGCTCTGGAGAAAGCAGTTCGTTCTCGTGGTGTGGAGGAGTAGTGGTGTGGATTCATACAGGAAAGCAGGTTGAATGCAACTTCGGCAGAGTGTGTAATGAAGGAGGTTGTGAGAGCCATGGCCAAGCCAATGCCGGAACTGGAAGAATATAGATACGGATTTCGTGAACGAGATATCTCGGTGATGAAATTTGCGAAAGGACTGTCTCGCCAGACTGTGGAGAGAATTTCCATGATGAAAAACGAGCCTGGATGGATGACGGACTTTCGCTTACATTCGTTGGATGTTTTTTATAGCAGACCGATGCCAACCTGGGGAGGCTATCTGGGTGATCTGAACTTTGATGATATCACGTACTACGTGAAACCTACGGAGGCAAACAGCCGCTCGTGGGAAGATGTTCCGGAAGAAATTAAACGTACTTTTGATAAGCTGGGAATTCCAGAGGCTGAGCAGAAGTTTTTAGGGGGTGTGGAGGCGCAGTATGAGTCGGAAGTCGTCTACCATTCCATGCGCGAGGATCTGCAGAAGTTGGGAATTTTGTTTACCGATACAGATACGGCACTCAAGGAATATCCGGAGATTTTCAAGCGCTACTTTAGTACGGTGATTCCGCCTGAGGACAATAAATTCGCCGCCTTAAACAGTGCGGTTTGGAGTGGCGGCAGCTTTATTTACGTGCCTCAAGGTGTGCGTACTGCAGTTCCGCTGCAGGCTTATTTTCGAATTAACTCGGAGAGCATGGGGCAATTCGAGCGAACCTTAATTATTGCGGACGATGATAGTTTTGTACACTATGTGGAGGGCTGCACGGCACCCATATACAGTACGAATTCTTTGCACTCTGCAGTAGTAGAAATCATTGTAAAAGATAGAGCGCGGGTGCGTTACTCCACCATCCAAAACTGGGCTCCGAATATTTACAATCTGGTTACGAAGCGGGCCATGGCCTATCGGGATGCAACCATGGAGTGGGTGGATGGAAATATCGGGTCCAAGTTGACCATGAAATATCCCAGCGTTTATCTGATGGAAGAGGGGGCCAAGGGTTCGGTGCTGTCGATTGCTGTGGCGGGTCGGGATCAACACCAGGATACGGGCGCCAAGATGGTACACAACGCTCCCAACACTACCTCGACCATCGTCTCCAAGTCCATCAGTAAGCAGGGGGGGAAAACCACATATCGAGGGTTAACCCACTTTGCACCCGGAGCGGTGAACTGTAAGTCCAATGTGAAGTGCGACACTCTGATTATTGATCAGGATTCCACGTCCGACACCTTGCCGAATAACGAAATTATGAATGATGCGGTCACTTTGGAACATGAGGCGAGCGTGTCAAAGGTCAGTGAAGAACAACTGTTCTATCTGATGAGTCGCGGTTTGAGTGAGGAAGATGCGACACGCATGATTGTTATGGGTTTTATCGAACCCTTTACGAGGGAATTGCCTATGGAGTATGCGGTAGAGATGAATCGTCTCATCAAGTTTGAAATGGAAGGTTCGGTTGGCTGATGCAATGACTCCTGAAGGCTAGGGGGTGAGCGGATGAAGGTATCGCGCCGAACGGAGTACGGATTGCGAGCGATGGTTTCCCTGGCACAAGTTGCAGGCCACCAGCGGGCTGTTCCGTTACCCTCCATTGCAGAAAGGGAGGGAATACCGGAGCAATTCTTAGATCAAATCGTGGCACAACTGCGCAAAAGTGGGTTTGTCAAAAGCGTGCGTGGAGCTAATGGCGGTTATTTGCTCAGTCGACCAGCGGAGGAGATATCCATTGGCGAACTCGTCCGCGTATTGGAGGGTTCATTGGCCCCAATTGAATGTTTGGACGAACAGGCAGGAAACCCGGAGAAGCTGTGTGGTCAATATGGGGTGTGCCATACTCGTAACGTATGGGTGCGGGTGATGGATGCGATTACCCGGTCTTTGGACAGTCTTACTTTGGCGGATGTCATGCATGATGATGTGCCACTGGAGGTTGTTCTTCATTGAAAGAAAGTGTGGGCTCCGCTTCAGGAAGTGGACTGAATACGAGACCAGCCACAGTTTAGCGTACGGATGACCCTGAATGACAGTTCAAGTGCGTGTCCGGAAAGGGGTCTGGTCAGACCCAAGCAGTGCCAGGAGGCCAGCCCAAAATGCGCACAGAGCGTAC
>DAHWFY010000109.1 GCA_027336365.1 Bacillota bacterium
CGCATGTCGATGATTATGGCGGTGGGTTCTTCCTTGTTTTCTGTAGGCATGTTTGGTTTGACGACGGCAGCCAGTTATGCGATGTCAGGCCTTATTAACGTGTGGATTGTATTAGAATTCGTTGGCGGTGGAGCGGTGGGTGGATTGTTTGGCACTTGGGCAGCTACTCGTTTGGCCCACAGAAAGAGGGCATTGAACACCATCTTTGCCAGCATGATTATGGTGGTGGCTTTGTATATGCTGTATATTAACGCCCAAGCGATGCATTGGCTGTAAGAAAATATCTTCATCGGGCTGTGGTAAAGACTCAGTTGATGCTCCAAAATGCGACAAATATTCGACTCTTTATAGGCCTGCGCATCTGAAAAAAGCCCCTCTGCGGGGCTCCTTTTGGAGCAAGCATGAATGCTCGTAGTAGCTGTTATCGTAGTAGCCGTTAGATAATCGTTAGATATCTGCAGGCTAAGTACTGACCGATGCTGAGAATACGCCATTCACCGACTGCGAATAAGCAACTGAATCGCTTCTTGAATGGCAATATGAGAATCAGACCCCCCGGACTCAACCTCCTCACGAATACAGGACTCCAGATTTTCTGCCACAATGGTGGCGATGGCCTTGTCCACTGCGCTCCGTACGGCTGTCAATTGAGTGATGACATCCCCACACTCCTTGGTTTGCTCCATCATGGCAAGAACGCCCCGAACTTGACCCTCAACGCGACGGAGACGATTTTTTATGGCATCAGAGTATTCCACTGCTCATCACCCGCCTTTACAAAGATCCACCGATCATACCTTACTCGGTATTATGACCTTTAAGATTAGAAAAATGTCAACATGTCATAAGAACCATATTATCAAAAATTTGATCTCAGAATGAACTATAAACATACTCAAATGTACCATCTAAAACGGGTGAAACAGGACTAGAAAGGATATAATGAAGAGGACGCAGACGGCCAGGAGAACCTGGTGAAATGGTTCTAGCGCGTGTGCCCCAAAACCTTGTGTAAATATAGGGGCATACTGGCCAACACAGAAGGGAGGAAGCCTGTTCCGGAGGGCAACGACAGATGGGTGCCCCAACGAATGAGATCAGGCGTGATGTAGATGTTTGATTATACCGTGGAGTCTTTCAAGTCGATGAACGAGGTGGTTTCCGCTCTGGAGGGTGCTTTGAAGGAACGTGGTTTTGGTGTGCTGTGGGACCTTGATCTGACAGGAACTCTTCAAGCCAAGGGAATAGACTTTACTCGCCCGTATCGTATTCTTGAGGTATGTAGTCCGCAGCAGGCTAAACAAGTGTTGGATATCAACATTGCAGTTGGGTACTTTTTACCTTGTAAGATCGTCGTTTACGAGGATGAAGGAGTCACGAAGATCGGCTTACCTAAACCAACAGCCATCATTGGACTGGTGGGGGAACCGGGAATACAAGATATTGCGGAGCAAATTGAAACAACGCTAAAAGGCGTCTTGGACGCCGTGAAATGAATATCGCAGCGATAAACCTGTGATAATGTCCCTTGACATATACGACCAGGGGTATATAAAATGTGCTTCGTAACACTAATGCCGGGAAGGTGAACTTGGGTGCAGTCTTGGACATGGATTGTGGCGGTACTGGCGATTGTCATGGCATACTACTTGTGGCAAAAGCGGTCGAGTACCGGAGTGCAGCACATTGATGCGACGTCTCTGCACGAAAAACTTAAAAAATCGTCAAACCAGGTTGTTGTTGTAGACGTTCGCGAACCCTTCGAGTTTGCCGGGGGACACATTCACAAAGCAAAGAATATTCCTCTGGGCCAGTTGCCAAAACACGTTCACGAGTTGCCATCCAACAAGGAACTGGTATTTGTGTGCCGAAGCGGTAACCGCAGTGTGCGGGCATCTCGCATCGCCATGAAGCATGGGCATAAGGCGGTTTATAACATGGCTGGCGGTATGTCACGCTGGTCTGGGCCGGTGAAACACTAACTTCGAATTGTCTTCGGTGCAACCATCTAGGAGGAGGAAGAGAGCATAATGGCCGTTCAACAGTGGCTGTCTGTAGATCTAAAAGAGCATATTAAATCGGGCAAACCCCTTCAGATTATTGATGTTCGTGAACCCATGGAATTTCGCGGAGGGCATATTCCAGGCGCCAAGTTGGTTCCCTTGGGTCATATCCAGGTGCGTCATAAGGAGATAGATCCCAACGTGGATACGGTGGTGGTATGTCGTAGTGGTGCCCGCAGTTTTATGGCGGCGCAATTTTTAGCGCAAATAGGTCATGGCAAGATCAAAAACCTGATGGGCGGTATGAATAGTTGGGATGGAGAAATCCATGTTTAGTCAGCATGGATTCTCAAACTAGGGTAAAATAAGGGTGAGGGGGGAACATGCGTTGTTGATTTCCGAGAGTAATCAGAAGGCTATTCGTGAACGATTTGCCGGTTTAGTTAATCCGGTGGTAGTCCAGTACTTTGAATCCTCATTGAATTGTCCAATGTGTTCTGAAGTCAAAATGTTGCTGCAGGAACTGACCAACTTGTCCGACTTGCTGAGTTTGGAAGTGTGTAATATATATGCGGACGAGGCAAGAGCCAAGGCAGCGCAGGTGGATAAAACCCCCACCATTATTTTGACCGACGATACTCGCAAGGATTACGGCGTTCGTTACCATGGGGCTCCCAGTGGTTACGAATTTGCCGCCTTGTTGGAGGACATTCTGATGGTATCCAAAGGGGATTCTGGGTTACAGCAGGTGACCCGGGACAAACTCGCCAGCTTGGCGAATCCGGTACACCTCGAGGTGTTTGTCACACCCACCTGACCCTATTGTCCGGCCGCGGTGCGGCTCGCGCATCAGTTTGCGTATCAATCGGAACAGGTTACTGGCTTTATGGTGGAGGCGACAGAGTTTCCCGAATGGGCAGATAGGTTCAACGTCTATGGAGTACCCAAGACCGTCATTAATCGCACTGAAGAACACTCGCTTGAAGGGGCCGTCCCAGAGCAGATGTTCTTAGAGGCGGTCATGGAGGCGGCAAAGTAAAACTGCAGCCATGATGCAGATGGGAGCCCGGGCGGAACTGTGGACTCCTAAATCATACGAATTACAATACCCGCCGGTGTATGATGACAGCCGGCGGATTTTTTGATGGAATCCCGAGGATGAATGTGTCATGATGACAGAGGCAGTGATTGGGATGCGGACTTCCACCCCGGCTTCTGTCTGCACCTGGATATGTGCTGTCGAAAGGAGGCGGTGGACATGTACGAGATTCGACGAGATTGGACGCGTTTAACGGCTTTTACCTCGTGTTCTGGGTGAGCAGCTAAAATGGGTCCGGGGGACCTGGCTAAATTGATGGAACCTTTGTTAGGCATGCAAGCTCATGACCCCCGCCTGTTGGTGGGTTTGGACCAACCCGATGACGCAGCGGTGTACCAGGTCAGTGACAATGTTCACCTGGTGTTTACCATGGATTTCATCACTCCGGTGGTGGATGATGCGTGGACTTGGGGAGCCATTGCTGCCACCAATGCCATGAGCGATGTGTGGGCTATGGGGGGGCGTCCCATTCTAGCCCTGAACGTGGCTGCTTTTCCGAAGGATATGCCTGCGGAGATTGGTAGCCAGGTTATTCGCGGAGGTGTGGATGCCACTCGCAGAGCAGGGGCCATGGTGGTGGGCGGTCATACTGTGGAGGATGAGGAACCTAAGTACGGACTTGCAGTGGTGGGCCTCGTGAACCCGCATCAACTCATTCGCAAAAACGGTGCACAGGTTGGAGATCGACTTGTTTTGACCAAACCCGTGGGGAGTGGCCTGCTGGCCAAGTGCGGTAAAAATATCTCGGTGGCTGATGACGTGTTGGCTGCTGCCGTGCAGAATATGTTGCGCTTGAATCGCGTAGCTTCGGAAACGGCGGTTGAAGTGGGTGTCCTTGGAGGAACGGATGTCACGGGGTTTGGAATTCTTGGACATGGACTAGAAATGACTAAGGAAGCCAATGTACAATTCCGCCTTCATTATGGGATGTTGCCCATATTGAGTGGAGCCGAGGAAGAAGCCAAGGCAGGTCGTAATTTTCCGGGTAAAACATGGCAAAACCAAGAGTACTTTGCTTCTCGAGTGACCTTTCACGAAACGCTACCCCAGCATCGACAAAACTTGCTGTGGGCGCCAGAAACATCAGGTGGATTGCTTTTAACCGTGCCCGCGATGCGAGTGGAGAAATTTATGCAAGGTCTGCACACACGGGGAGAAGAGGCTTGGGTTATTGGTGAGGTTGAACCTGGGGAGGGCGTTGTGGTTCTCCCGTAATAAGTCTGGGGCGGGTTCACTTTTGCTGCAACAAGAAACAACAGTCCTCTCATTCGGCGCGGGGCCGAAGGGAGGACTGTTGTATTTCTGAATCGAGGAGACGTTCTTTTCGTACAGATTTGCGGCGAAATTGACGGGTTCGTTTTGTGGGGTGACCGTCAGGCCATGAACGTTTCGGACAATCTCTTCCTGCATACAGCACCCCGACAATTATCTTCGTGTTTCGGCCACCGCTTGCACAGGGTCTTGGGTGGAGGCGTGCATTTGCTGGACCACATATCCACCGTTGAGGTTGTGCACCTGCTTAAAACCCTGTCCTCTGAGAAACCGACTGGCGAAGTAACTGCGGTGACCACTGCGACAGTAAACCACCCAATTCTTGTTGCGATCCAATTCGTCGACACGTTGGCGCAACTGGTCTAAGGGAATGTGTTTGGCCCCTTTGATCATGCCCTCTGCCACTTCATCATCATCTCGTACGTCCAGCAGAGCCACCTCTGGGGTCTGGAGTTCATCTGCGTGGTAAACGGCAGTGGCATCCCCCCGCAACAAGTTTTCCGCAGCCATGCCAGCCATGATGATGGGATCCTTAGCCGAAGCGAAGGGCGGCGCGTAAGCCAGATCTAATTCAGCCAGTTCGCTTACAGTCATGCCGTTATAGATGGCTGTGGCCAGAACATCAATGCGCTTGTCAACCCCTTCCCTACCTGCAGCCTGACCCCCCAAAAGTCGACCGGTTCCCTGCTCAAAGACAAGCTTGAGTGTGAGGTCTTGAGCACCTGGATAATATCCTGCGTGGTGGCCTGCGGTATTATAAGAGGTAAGAAAATGAAGTCCTAGTTGTTTTGCGCTGCGCTCAGACAGCCCGGTCATGCCTAAAGCAATTTCACCCACTCGTACAATGGAGGTTCCCTGGGCGCCACGGAACTTGGTCTTCTTACCTGCGATATTCAGACCAATGACGCGACCCTGCTTGTTGGCCGGACCAGCGAGAGGGATCCAGCGTTTTTCACCGTCTACAAGATGAGGGATTTCTGCCATATCACCGCCACTATAAATGTCTGGGTCACTGGTCTGCAGATATTCGTTCAGGCGCAGGGCGCCATTTGGTGCAACCTCTAAGCCTGCTGTTCGCGCCAACTTGGTATTGGGGCGCACGCCAATACCAATAATGAACATATCGGCATTGAGAACGCGACCGCTCTCCAAGGTTACAGCCAAGGCTTGCGTTTCTCCTTGAAAGGACTGAACTCCATCACCGAGGATGACTTCAACGCCCAGTTTACGCAGTTCGTTCAGGGCGAGCGCCGTCATTTCCGTATCGAAGGGAGGCAACACTTGAGGAGCCTTCTCCACGAGGGCAACTTCCAGTCCTGCCTCGATGAGATTTTCCACAGTTTCCAATCCGATAAACCCTGCGCCAATCACTACCGCTCTGCGCACCGAGGGTTCTTGCATCCAGGTCTTAATGGCATCCACATCGGGTACGGTTCGTATCTGAAAAATTCCATTCAAATCGATGCCAGGAAGAGGGGGAATAATGGGATCAGCGCCCATGGCTAAGACCAGCTTATCATAGGGCTGCACATAAGACTGACCAGTGTTCAGGTCTTTGACCTCAACCACTTTACGATCCCTGTCGATTCCGGTAGCTTCTTGGAGAACCCGCACGTCAATGTTGAATCTCTTCTTTAAGGATTCGGGGGTGTGCAGCAGTAGTTCATTGCGATCATCAATGACACCACTGATGTAATACGGTAGTCCACAATTGGCGAAGGAAATATATGGTCCTCGTTCTAGCATAATAATTTCTGCATGTTCGTCTTCACGCCTTACTTTCGCTGCCGCTCCTGCACCCAGGGCGACACCGCCAATCACAATCACTTTTTGTCTCTTGCTGTCCGTCATTCTCTTCGCCTCCTACCGAGTAGCGTAGCCAAATGCTCAGCATTCCAGCAGACAACAACGGACCATTTTGCATGGGCCAAATATACCATATGGGGTATATTGAGTCTCCCGAATGACGGGTAGGTGGGGAACAACAGTTATTTGCACATTGCACCAATTGGTTCTAAAGTGAAGGTGTACGTTTGCATTTCATTTCTCGGTCCCAAACAAGATTGCCAAGTCAGTTGAGGACCGTAAGTGAGGAGGGGTTCCCATGGGCAATGAACGTCCACTGTTTCATCGTAACTCCGCCTGGGTACCTGGATGGGTAGCCAGAGGACTCATTGGCATTGTGACTTTGTTGGCAGTTTTGGAACTGATTCTGGGCATTTCCTCTCTGGTAGCGTAAGTTCATCAATGAATGAACCCTACGAGCACATTCTATGTGGAATCCGCAGGGTTCGTTCTTTGACGGACGCTTTTCATGTGCGGTGTCCGACCCTTCTTTGGCCTTGCGGCAATGGAATTGTCGGACGTCTTCTTAATAAATGTGCTCTGAAATGGAGTAAAGGGTGACTTTGGCCGTCACCAAGCTTGAAATCCTCCGTTGCCACCCCATCCACTCTTGTTGCACTTCCTCCGGACTATAAGGGGTCATTCCCATTTCATGCATTTGCTGAATATAGGCCGGATTTTTAGGTAACACAAAAGGTGACAAATAAACGATGTCTGCAGGGGTCAGGGGAAGTTGAGACAAAACCCTATCCGTCTCCCGAACATGTATTGGCCCCATCTCTTTGCCGCCAACACCCACCAGCAAAATAACTCCAACGCGGTACCCTGTTTCTTTCAGCTTGCTGACTTCCTCCACCGCATCTGACGCTGTTCCCTGTTTCTTCAACAAATTTCGTACTTCGTCCGCCCCAGACTCTAGTCCTACATAGACAACGTCCAAACCCCGCCGATGGATCTCTCGCAATTCTTCTGTGGACTTCCGTTCCAAAGAGAAGGTATCCATGAAAGCGGCCATCGTATCTGACATAGGGTTCAGATTTTGCTGAATCAAGTCCATCATCGTCAATAACCTGGTAGTGGGAATAACCAGAGCATTCCCGTCTCCAAGAAATACATTGCTGCGGTCCTGCAGGCGTTCCCCAAAAAAATCCCGAATGCCTTGTAGGTGTTCCGCCAATTCCGGCAAAGATTTGATGTGAAAGGGTCGATCCCGATAAAAATCACAAAACAGACACTGATTATAGGAACACCCTTCTGCCACCTGAACAACCACGGAGTGATATTGGTCCGGTGGCAAAATGGAAACAGGTTTGTACACCTTGCGAAAGGCCGTTTCATCTAGAGCCAGCGTTGAACCTGACCACTGCAAAACTCGTTCCAGCCAATCTCTGTCTGCGCCAGCAGAAGTTTTATATGCTTGTCTGATGACTGCGGTGATGGCCTTCAATTGAGCCTCTTTATCTTGTTCCGTCAAGTCCCGATAACTGCGCCATATTTGCCCATCTGTTTCTCTATGCACCTTCACTTCTAACATTCGGTGATTGAGGCCACGGCGCACCACGCGTCCCAATTCACTGGTCAAAAGCAGACGTCCAGTCGTATCAAACAGTAGAAACTGGGATCCTTGTTGCACCTGCAAGGTACGAGACTGTCTACGAATGGTAATGTCGCTTTGCATGGCCACTGGTCTATCTCCTCCCGCCACGTCGTCCACACTCTCCTCTATTGTAACGCAGGTGACAGATTCGAAACTGCTTCACACCAAACAGCAAAGGATTTGTTAAATGTTGATTAAACGGGGTTCAAGAGGTTGTCCAGATAGGGGTCAGAACTCTTCTTCGCACTGCTTGGGTCTGACTTATCCAGTAAATACAGTTGCGTGGATTTACATTCCCTATTGGTATCGCTAACAGCGGCATGAGAGTTTAACTCCTTTTGGATATGAACTTCAAGATTCTTATGTAAACATGAAAAATTGATGAGTCTAACTCATCAATTTTTCATTTATTTTTTACACACTTTCACAGTGAGTTCACTCAACATCCAGATTCCTCGGTTAACCTGGAAAAGTCAGGCGATACTGGAGAGATAATCACTTGATTCAGATTCATAGAAGTGCGTGGGGACATCCTTACATGCGCTTGTAAGACACAAAATCATAAACGAGGATGAGGAGGTCAGACCCCGTGAAATCGGTAAAACCTAATTTTTTATTGGTGGGTGCCGCAAAATCCGGGACAAGTTCGATGGACCGGTACTTATCCATGCATCCCGAGATTTACATTCCACAAAAGAAAGAGGCTCATTTTTTTGCTATTCCTGATTTTCCCCAACGTTTTACAGGGCCTGGAGATGAGGGAATGAACGAATACACCATTCGTACCTGGGACGCCTATCTGAAGCTGTTTGACGCAGTTCAGACAGAAAAGGCAAGGGGGGAGTCCTCGGTATTCTACCTTTATTATCCGGGAACTGCTGGCCGTATTGCGAATACCTTGCCTGACGCTAAAATCATCATCCTTCTGAGAAATCCAGTGCACAGGGCCTATTCTGCTTACATGCATCTGATTCGAGATGGTCGAGAAACGCTTCCCTTTGCAGAGGCTTTGCAGGCAGAAGACACACGAAAAGCACAAAACTACGAACCCATGTGGCTATACCGAGAACTGGGACTTTATTCGGAACAAGTGAACCGTTATTTTACCGCTTTGGGTCGAGATCGGGTGCATGTGGCAATATTTGAAGAATTCATTCGCAATCCCCAGCAAACCATGCAGGATGTTTTCCGGTTTCTTGGCGTGGATGATAAAGTGCAAGTAGATGTGTCTTTGCATATGAACGAATCTGGTATCCCCAAATCCCGCAAGCTATACAGTTTTATCAGTCAGCCCAATTTCCTCAAAGAGTGGATAAAACCGCTGTTTCCTGCGAAACTTCGAGAGCGCTTGGGATTGCGGGCAAAAGCCATGGTCCTCCGTAAGGAGACAATGGACCCAGCGTTGTCCCAAGAGTTGCAAACCTTCTACGCAGCGGATATCGCACGTCTTGAGGAATTATTGGAACGCCGTCTCGACGTCTGGCGTCAAGCCACCAGCAGAGATTATCCAACCGCTTCTGATGCGGACCACTCTGAGAACTACACGGTCGGTTGACTTCTTCCCATGGATTAATTCTGAGCATTACCCATATCTCGAAAGAACGGTCCGATGGTCACAATTCCCTCGGTAATCAGTTGGCTCAGAGCCGCTCATGCAATAGCCGCTCATGCCGCTGATAGCGGCATGAAAGTCTTTCTTGAAACGATTGGGGAGGTGTTTTTTAACTATAAGTGCGTGTCCGGAAAGGGATCTGGTCAGACTCAAGCAGTGCCAGGAGGCCAGCTCAAAATGCGCACTGGGTATGCTCCCCAGCGGGAAGCG
>DAHWFY010000010.1 GCA_027336365.1 Bacillota bacterium
CAAGAACTTTCCCACTGCCGAGAAACGCAATCGGGCCTTGTCCGTCATCGACATGGTAGGACTGGATGGTTTTGAGGGTGCCTACCCGAAAGAATTGTCCGGAGGGATGCGACAACGGGTAGGATTGTGTCGGGCACTGGTGGCCGAACCGGACATTCTCTTGATGGACGAACCGTTTTCCGCCTTGGACGTACTGACGGCGGAAAACCTACGCCGGGACTTGCTGGAGTTGTGGCTGGAACACAATATCCCCACCAAGTCCATCGTCATGGTTACGCACGGGATTGAAGAAGCCGTCTACATGGCGGACCGGGCGGTGGTACTCTCCCGGGACCCCGCCACTGTGATTGCCGACATCCGCATTGGCCTGCCCCACTGGCGAGAACGCAAAGAGGAGGCCTTTACGCGCGTCGTGGATCGAATCTATATGATTTTGACCCACTCTCGTGACATTTCTCCAGAAACCGAGGTAACCGCAGAAAGTGTGCGCAAATACATTCCCTTACCCCAGGTTCCCTCGGGTGCCCTGACTGGGTTCTTGGAACTGTTGGATGACCTGGATGTCAAATCAGACCTATATAAATTGGCGGATCAAATCATGTTTGAACTGGATGACCTTTTGCCCATTGTGGAAGCCACCGGTTTATTGGGATTCGCCGAGGTCAGTCAAGGAGATATTTCCTTGACCCAAATGGGCAAACAGTTTGCCGCCGCCAATCTGTTGGAACGCAAAGAACTGTTTCGCGTCCGTTTATTGAAACGTATCCCCATTTTTGAACGAATCCGGTGGGTTTTAGATTCTAAGCGCAATCGTCGCATGCCCAGGGAATTTTTCCTCGAGGTCATCCGCAAGAACGTTGGCGCCGAGGCAGCGGAAGCTCAACTGGATACGGTGATTGACTGGGGACGTTACGCGGAATTGTTTGCCTACGATGAATCATCCAGAGTCCTTTACCTGGAAGATGAAGACAGTCTATTTGCAGGGTTGACTGCCCCTTGACTGCCTGGTTAAATGAGAGAGATGCAGACCCCTGTGGGACAATCCTTGCCCCCTGTGGGTCCCGTGCGCAGTTTTTTTAAACTGCGCCGGTGGACAACGAAGGAGCTGGCATGGATGCAACCGATACGCGCCGTTATTCTGGCGGCTGGACAGTCCGTGCGCCTACGACCGCTGACGAATGACAAGCCAAAGTGCCTTTTACCCATGGGCCCCCAGACCATTCTGGATTGGCAACTACAGTCGCTGGCCAGCGTGGGCGTTATGGACGTAATTTTGGTGGTGGGATACCGCAAGGAAGCCATTGCGAACCATATCGCTTCCCATTATCCGGAATTGCGAGTGTCTTATATCACCAACCCAGATTTTGCGAGGACCAATACCCTGTTCTCCCTGAGCTTGGCCTTACGGCAATACGAGGGGGACTTTTACTACCTGAATGCGGACGTCGTGTTTGATGATTCCATCCTACAACGCTTGGCGGAACAGCAAGACGGCGGCTTTTTAGCGATAGACCGCAAACAGTGCCGAGATGAAGAAGTGAAAGTGCTGGTGGCAGGCCAACGGGTCCTACAAATCGGCAAACATCTGGATCCTGAAATAAGTTATGGGGAATTTATTGGCGTGGCGAAATTTGGTGGGGAATTCGCCGCTCGTTTTCGCGACACCGTGTTGAACCAAGCCGTGCCAGGAAACGAGATGCGCTTTTTTGAACATGCCCTTGACGTCATGCATAACAAAGCAGGTCTAATGGCTGTGGACATCACCGGCCTGCCCTGCGTTGAAGTCGATTTCCCAGAAGACTATGACTACGCCGTGCAACAGGTTTTAACCACCTTTGCCAAGGTCAAAGAACAGGGGTGAAGGTGACAATGAACGGCGATTTCGCTAAGATTTATGCGTCTGCCAAACGGCCCACGGACATCTGGACCAATTATTTGTATTACACCTTTTCTCTGCGACTCGTGTACCTCATCCGCAACACGTGGGTAACCCCCAACATGCTCACCCTAACGGCCCTATTGCTCGTTTTAATGGGGTCAGCCTGCTACGCTACTGGTGTACGTTCTGTCGTCCTCATTGGGCTCATCCTGGTACAAATCTCTTACGTCTTAGATTGTGCAGATGGACAATTGGCCCGTTATCGACAACACTTTTCGGCCTTGGGGGGTTGGCTGGACCAGACTGCAGACCGAATCAAAGAATTTGTCATGTATTTCAGTCTTGCCTATGGCTACACCCGGTTTCACCCTGGCAATACAGAAATCTGGATGTGGGCCATGTTCGCTCTGTTCAGCTTGTACCTATTGGAGTATTTTGGCCAAATCAAACTCATTCGTGGCCCCGCAGCAGACCGTTTGGCTGCGACATCCACAGTTCAGTCCACCTCACCCACACCACAGGAAAAAACCACCTCCCGGTCTGGAGAGGTCACCCACACCCTTTCACGAACAAACCCAGACCCATTTGAACGCTTGCAACGTTGGCGTACTCTCATTCCCTTCCGGGCTTTTATTATTGGAGAGCAATATTTCACCATGCTGATTTTTGTGGCCTTTAATTGGATTTACCCACTTTTCGAGTTTGTTTCGTTGCTCGGACTGGCGATGGCCATATACCGCCCCATCGTAGATTATCTCAAGTTTCGTCGACAAACAGTATAATGTTCCACAGGATATCGGCGATGACGGCAAAGACCGATGGAGGTCTGGCAAGGCAACTCCCACCCACATGCTGCCAAACCGAGTGATACAAATTCACCAAGAGGAGCTTTAAATGATGGTACAATCCTTGACCCTGGTTGTTACCTCTGCTGTACCTTGGCAGGGAGCTACGGCGCGCCCACACCATTTTGCAAAAGAACTGGCAAGTCGAGGTTGGGATGTATTGTATGTCAACGGCCCGGTCACCTGGCTGAGTCCCTTGAAAAATCCAGGTCTGCGATCCCGTAATTTTTTGTTGCCCCGTCAATCCCTGCAGACCCTCCCATTGCCCACTGGAAGTGGACAACTGCGTGTATTGACACCCGTGGCCAGCCTGCCCTTTGGCAACCTATATCGCTGGATCAATCGCCTCAATCAACGCCTTTTAGCCACTCAAATCCGTTTCGCAACAGACAAGCCTGTGGTACTGTTGCCCATGCTCCCCAACTCGGTGGACCTACTTCCCCACCTCACTCCACTGGCCACACTGTATGACTGTGTGGACTTGCATAGCCACTTCCCAGGCTTTGTGAACCCCACCCTAGTGGATACCATGGAACGAGACCTGGTGTACGCCAGCCGAGTGGTATTCGCCACGGCCACCGCTTTGAAAGCACGCCTATCTCCTTATCACAACGATGTCCGCCTGATTCCCAATGCCGCGGAGGTTGCCCTCTTTCGAACTGCGACGACGGTAAAATTGCATCCTTTACTGGCGGAGATTCCCGAGCCGAGAGTAGGCTTTGTGGGCGGATTAGGAGCATGGGTGGACTATGCATTAATTGCCGCCATGGCCAAAAGTCGGCCGGAAATTCAGTTTGTGTTGGTGGGTCCCCGGCACGCGGATGTGAGCCCCCTCAATCACTTGCAAAACGTTCACCTGTTGGGACTTCAACCTTACCAAGAATTGCCACGTTTTTTGCAAGGGTTTGCCGTAACCCTACACGCCTTCGTGAACAACGAGCTGACCCGCAGTGTCAACCCCATTAAAATCTACGAGTATCTGGCAGCCGGTAGAGAAGTGATTGCGACTCGCAGCGAGGAGTTGGAGCCGCTGAGTGAGGTGTTATGGTTGGTTAACTCCCTCGACGAGGCATTGGCAGCCTTGGACAGAGTCCTCGCCGGGGAGACGAGAACTCATCCAACGGTTCGAGCAGAGTTTGTATCCGGACAGTCTTGGGCCGCCCGGGTGGACCAGATTGAATCCGCTCTGCTCGAGGTGATTCCCTCCTCACTGCGCGACAGAGCCCGGGGATAAGGTGTAACCCCCAGGGCTCGCATCACCATCGCCTTTCATATCATTCTCCCATACTGCATCTCCATACTGATGCTCTCAAACCCGGGCGAAGGCCGGGGAACCACGACTGGTCCCCATCCACCCCGAGTCCGTCAGCTTTCATCAACCCTCCTGCTGGCGAGCTTCCTCTTGCTGACGCAGCTCTATCCGTCGGATCTTACCGCTGCTGGTCTTCGGTAGCGCATCGACGAACTCAATGGCCCGAGGATACTTGTAAGGGGCCGTAACCCGCTTCACGTGGTCTTGCAATTCAGCAATCAGGTTAGGGTCCTGCGCGTCCGCCGGATTACGCAGAATGACAAATGCCTTGACAATTCGCCCTCGTTCCGGGTCAGGACTGGCCACCACCGCACACTCGGCCACCTTCGGATGCTTCACCAAGGCATCCTCCACTTCAAATGGGCCAATGGTATATCCCGCAGAAATAATGATGTCGTCTGCCCGTCCCTCAAACCAAATATAACCATCCTCATCCATTCGTCCCTGATCTCCCGTAATGTACCAGTCACCGCGGAAGGCCCTGGCCGTCCGTTCGGGATCCGCAAGATATCCTTTGAAAAGAGCCGGAAAACTTCGATGGACAGCGATGTGTCCCGTTTCTCCCATGGGTACTTCCACGCCCTGTTCATCCACAATTGCCACCCGCATGCCAGGAAAGGGTTTTCCCATGGACCCTGGTTTAATTTCCATGTCCTGGAGTGTCCCCACCAGTAAACTGTTCTCAGTCTGCCCGTAGCCATCCCTCACCGCCACGTGGAGCACACGGCGAAACGTGTCAATGACCTCTCGATTCAAAGGTTCCCCTGCAGAAACCGCAGACCGCAGATGAACGGGATAGTCTGAAAGCGCATCCACCTTTGCCATTAAACGATACTCGGTGGGCGTGGCGCACAGCAATGAGACCTGGTATTTAGCCATCAAGGAGAGATACGTCTCCGGATCAAACCGACCCGTGTAAACAAACGCAGTGGCTCCATTTCCTAAAATGGACGTAAAAGGACTCCACACCCACTTCGCCCACCCGGGACCTGCCGTCGCCCAACACACCTCCCCTGGCTGAGCATCAAACCAATAAGTACCTGCGATTTTCAAGTGTTCCCTAGGCCACAAGTAGCTGTGAATGACCCCCTTGGGCCCACCGGTGGTTCCACTCGTATAGGACAGAAAGGCGATGTCCTCTTCTCCTGTTGCGACGGCCACATCCTCCTCAGATTCACCTGTGACTTCAGCCATCAGGTTGGTCCACCCGGGTACCTCTTGGCCTACGCTGAGAAAGCGTTTCAGCCCGGGGCAGTCTCCCCGAGTGTTATCCACCTCCTGCACCAAAGTATGGTGAGCAATGACCGTCTGGGCACCTGCATGCTCTACCCGGTAACGAATGTCCCCGGCACGCAACATCTCTGAACCGGGTAAGATGGTGGCCCCCAGCTTGAGCAAAGCCAAGTAAGTTATATAGGCCTCAATTCCCCGCGGCAAGAGGACCAAAACCCGTTCTTGCCGATGGACACCCAGCCGGGTCAATCCGTGCGCAATCCGATTGCTTTGCAGGCGCAACTGTTGATATGTCAGTTGTTCCTCCAGCCCGTCAGGATGAACGCACAAAACCGCCAGTCTGTGTGGTGACTCCTCTGCTAAGCGATTGACCTCAGCTCCAAAATTATACTCCATTATCATTTTCCCCCAATCTAAGTTTGCAAAGACTTGTCTTTAGTTTAGCGAGAGAATTCAAATAGATCCACAACTGCCCGAATACAATTTTCACCGTCGATGATCTCATCTTTAACAACCTGTGCACGTATAATGTACTACGCGACATCCCTGTCAGAAACGTCGGTCATGCCACCGACACGCAATTCATTGGCAGTGAAACTTGCTCATTATGAAGAAGTGGAGTGGTCCTTATGCCGTGTCCAGGAGTTGTCACGGGACGAGTGGTGCTTCCTGACGAAGATTATGGTCAAATTCAGCAGTCTGTCGATAGGGGTCACAACCTGTGGCGCCTTAGTCCCGTCAGAACAGCCCAGGTGGTGGGCTCAGCACACTTGGGCTTGAGCCCACAAGACACTTATTCTTTTGTCGAACAGTACTTAGACGCCGGGTCAGGACTGCAGAACGCCGTGGTGCGAGTGCGCCATGAGTCCTGCACATACCTGGTGCAATTGTTTCAACCGGAGCGACAAGGTCCCCGGGGAATTTGGGTGGTTTCCGAGGTCACTGAACTTGGAAATTATCATCATCAATCCATCTAGTTCCCTGCCAGTGACAGGGACCGCAGTGCGCCAGTGCACTCGCTGTCGCGGCATCCGACTGGCCTCTTCAGAACTGCGCCCTGCTTGGTCGGTATTTGTTGGTAGAACGGAAACGCAATGGCTACAATGAAGAGAGAACTGAGATGTGAGAACTGAGATGTGAGAACTGAGATGAGAGAACTGAACATGGAGAAAGGATGACACACGCATATGGTGAATGCCGTAACAGAGCAGATACAGGCAACCTTGAATGCAAACAAGCAAGCAGAAATCGGACAGGCTCCGGAACACATCTTTATATTGTTTGGCGCCACGGGTGATTTGGCGCGACGAAAATTGTATCCAGCCCTATTGCGATTGTGGAGCGAGAAACGCCTGCCGCAGCACTTTGCCATCCTCGGTGTCGCTCGCCGACCGTACAACCATGACACCTTCCGCGAACAGGTCCGGAAAGCCATTGAGGAATTTGCACCCTCTGCCCTCACCGAGGCAAACGACTGGGAGTCTTTTCAGGAACGACTGTACTACTGTTCGGCCGACGCCACCAAATCGGAGGACTTTCCCGCCGTAGCCAGTTTGGTGAAAGACTTGGAGGCCAATTTGAATATCCCCACTCACCGTCTGTTTTACCTGGCGATGGCCCCGGAGTTGTTTGCACCCGTGGCAGAACAACTCCAGGCAAGCGGCTTGACAGCCATCGGGCATGCGCCAGCCGATAACAATCCGCATCTTCCGTGGAAACGCCTGATTATCGAAAAACCATTCGGCCGGGACAGAGATTCCGCAGAACAACTCAACCAGGCCCTGCGACGCGTGTTTGCAGAAGATGAAATCTTTCGCATTGACCACTACCTGGGCAAGGAAATGGTGCAAAACATTGAGGTTCTGCGTTTCTCTAATGCCCTGTTTGAGCCCATCTGGAATCACCGCAACATTGCCAGCGTACAGATCACTTCCAGTGAAACCGTGGGTGTAGAGGAACGCGCCGCCTATTACGACAAATCCGGAGCTCTGCGCGACATGGTGCAAAATCACATGCTGCAGATGGTGATGATGATGGCCATGGAGCCTCCCAGTCGTCTTAAAGTAGAAGCAATTCGCGACGAAAAAGTCAAGGTTCTGCGCTCTCTGAGGGCTTTGAAAGAAGAAGAAGTGGCTCATCAAGTGGTGCGCGGTCAGTACCGGGCAGGTACCATGAATGGACAAGCCGTCCTAGGCTATCGCGAGGAGTCCGGAGTTCAGCCGAGATCTAGCACGGAGACGTTTGTCGCCGCTCGTCTGTTTATCGACAATTTTCGTTGGACAGGAGTCCCCTTTTACTTGCGCACGGGCAAACGTATGGGTGCCAAAGCCACAGAAATCGTGGTGCAATTTCATAACATGCCAAAACACCTGTACTTCAACCCTGAGGGACACTTGCAGCCCAACCTGCTGAGTATCCAAGTCAGTCCCCAGGAAGGCATCTCCATTCGCATTAATGCCAAGCAACCAGGCACGGACGCCGTAGTGGTGCCAGTAAAAATGGACTTTTTCCAACACAGCGAGTCACCGGAAGCTTATGAGCGCCTACTGCTGGATGCCATGCAGGGAGATGCCACATTTTTCACACGTTGGGATGAGGTTTCTTTAGCATGGAAATTTGTCGATCCGATTGCCGATGCCTTTTTAGACCACCGTCTACCCCTGGAGCCCTATGCGGCAGGCACCTGGGGTCCAGATGTGGCCACACAACTGCCTGCGGTGGACGGCTATCGCTGGTGGCCTTTGAGTGTGCAATCCCACGAGGAGGTGTAGCCCCTTGGACGTATTTGATATCAGCATGCCTATTTACGAAAACATGACCGTGTATAAAAACAAATCAGAAAAACGTCCCAGCTTTCAGGTGACCTCCGATTTTATCAGCCAACACCTCCACGAGACACGTATCTGTATGGATGCCCATTGTGGCACCCACATTGATGCCCCTCTACACATGCTGCCGGATGGACAAACGTCGGAAGCCCTGGCACCTGCCCAACTGATGCGCCTCTGCCGGGTTTTGGACCTAACCCAGGTATCCGCTGGCATCCACGCGGATGATTTGATTCCTCACAAGATTCATGCGGACGAATTTCTACTGTTTAAAACCCGCAACTCCTGGGATGAGGAATTTAATCCGGATTTTATCTACTTGACTGAGGACGGGGCTCATTACCTGGCGGAAATCGGCATTGCCGGAGTGGGGACAGATGCCCTGGGCATTGAACGCAGTCAACCCGACCATCCCACCCACAAGGTACTGTTCCAGCACAACGTGTTCATTATTGAAGGGCTGCGTCTGCGCGCTGTCCCTTCAGGGATATACCACATGACCGCCTTGCCCCTGGCCCTCCGCGGGTCTGATGCAGCCCCAGCACGTGTGGTTTTAACGCGGGTGACCCACGCCAGTTGAGTGCCAGCATGCCTCGGGAGACGCTTGTCCCGAGGCATGCTGGCACCATAGGTCCACAACATGAACCGATAACTGGATAGACCGTCATGCCGCTGTGAGCGGCACCAACAAGGAAGGTAAATCCACGCACCGGTATTTACTGGTTAGACCCTCATGCCGCTGCTAGCGGCACCAGCAGGGAAGGTAAATCCACGTACCTGAATTTACTGGGATAGTTTGACCTCCAAAGACGCACTTCAATCATTGATTGCTACTTTAAATCTACGGAGTGACTGCTACTTTGGATCTACGGCGTGACCGCCAAACTCGTTACGCAGTGCTGCCACGACTTTTCCATTAAACGTGTCGTCTTCCCTGGAACGGTACCGCATCAGTAAGGACAAGGCAATAATCGGTACTGGGGTTTCTTGGTCCAAAGCCTCCATCACGGTCCACTTGCCCTCTCCCGATGAGTGCATGACCCCGCGAATCTGCTCAAGCCGCGGGTCTTTGTGGAAAGCCTCCGCCGTCAGCTCCATCAGCCAGCCACGTATGACCGAACCATGAGTCCAAAGACGAGCCAATGCCTCAAAATCGTAATGAAACGGGCTGCGTTCCAGGACTTCAAAACCCTCTCCAATGGCGGCCATCATACCGTATTCAATCCCATTGTGCACCATTTTTGAAAAATGCCCACTGCCCGACGGCCCGGTGTACAGGTAGCCACCCTCCACAGCCGTATCCCGAAATAGGGGTTCGATGGATTGGAACACTTCTGCGTCCCCGCCAATCATGTAACAGGCTCCTTCGCGCGCTCCGGACATGCCCCCGGAGGTCCCTACATCGAGGTAATGAACCCCTACCTCCGCCCATTCCTTCGCACGGCGCAGGCTGTCCTTGTAATGGGAATTGCCCCCTTCCAGCAAAATATCGTCTTTTTCCATCAGCGGCTTCAGTTGATCCAACAGATCATCGACAGGTTTACCCTGAGGAACCATCAACCAAACAATTCGAGGTTTTGATAAAGACTTTACCAGTTGTGTTACGGAAGCCGCACTCCGGCCACCATCATCGGCAAACCGCTTGACCGAATCCGCAATGACGTCATACGCCACCACTTCATGCTGGTGGTCCAACAGGTTTAATCCCAAGTTGTACCCCATCTTGCCAAGACCAATCAGTCCAACTTTCATCTTCACCACTCCATTGGTTTTGCATCCATCTAACTCTGCCATTATACTTTAACTCATGACAACTCTTCTATTCGATTTAGACGGAACCTTAATCGATACCTCAGCGGTGGTCCTACCCGCCTTCGCCACTACTTTGGCATTTTTAGGAGCAAAAGTCCCTACGGCGGACGTTTTGCGTGCCACCTTCGGTATTCCGGATGAGGAAATTTGGAGGCAATTGTTGCCCGAGGGAGACGATGCTCTGCGGCAAATGGCATACGCACGCGAACAGGCGGAAGTTTGTACCGGCATTCGCCAGACTCATGTGTTGTTACCCGACGCCCTAGCCGTCCTGCAAGAACTCAGCAGTCGAGGTCACACCTTAAGCGTGGCCAGCAACTGTAGCCAAGCTTACCTAGAGGCGGTGGTCAGTTCCCAAGGCCTAGCCTCATTGTTAACTCACCCCCTATGCCTAGAAAGCGTAGGCGGCCACAGCAAGGTGGACATTTTATTCGCACACCAAGCCTATTTCGGTTCAGCCGACCTCGTTATGATTGGAGATCGTCAGACGGACGTGGAGGCTGCCAGAGCCATCGGCGTGCCGATGGTGGGGTGTGCTTTCGGTTTTGGCAATCCCCAAGAGGTCGCCGAAGCCGATGTGGTTATTCACCATCTGTCCCAACTGTTGAACCTGTTTTAGCGCATCTTGTCCCACATGGATGGAGGAAGATTTCCCAAGGTCTGCATGATTAAGTCGTATAAGTCCGCCTGAGTCGCCTCCTGAGTGGACAACCCTGCCTGAACCGCTAGGTCTGCCAGAGTATAGCGTTCCTTGCGCAGGGTACGCATCGCCTTTTCCCACTGGTCCAGATGAGGACCGTGGTAGTCAATGAGAAAGGTCCACTTTTCTTCATCCATCTGCAGGCAGGCCTCAAGCATGTCTGCCACCACTTCCACGGTTGCCCCTTGCGCCCCTTTGGCAAATAATCTCTGTCGAAACACATCCTTAATCAAAGCTTCCTCCGAAAACTCCATCAAAAAGGGGGGCATAATGTACCCCACAGGAAGTTTGGACCGGGCTGCCTGCATCTGTTCCGCATGCTCCTGCTTGGCCAACCGGATGACATCTCGAATCCGCTCCAGCTCCGGATCATACTCTGTCGGATTTTTCGCTTCCACAGGCAGTTCAAATCCCCAGGGCACATTGGCCCTCTGCCCACCCGCAATGCGCGTGGGTCGACCGACAGTGTAGGTCACCAAATGGTCATACACCGGCTTGGCTACACCGATGAACAAAAATAAGATGGTCTCTCCACGAATGGGTTCATAACTGTGTCCTGCCGCCACCATGTTCTTGAGAAATCGATCCGTGTTGGCCATATCAATGTATTTTCCCAGGTACAAACTGGCTTTAAACGCAGAACTCAGGCGATTTTCATCGGTGGCTCGCAAGGCAATCACCCGCTGGTGCTGTGTGACCTTGTAGCCCTCTTGGGCATAACACAAGTTAATAAATTTTTCCAGGTTACTCAGGTGTTCCGCAATGGGTACCAAATCGGACAAAAAGCGCAGCCGAGGATGGTGCAAAATGGACTCCGTATCCAATCGAAACATGAACTTCCTTCCTTCCAGACAGCCGAGTGTACAACCGCCCCCAACCCCAGTGAATTTGGCGAGCTGACTCAATTTAGCATAGCACAATGTGTTCAACTCATTCCACGCATCCGGTCTTGGTCTGAGGTCGCCAATCGCAACTGCAAAGTTGACCTTGACGAGCCACGTCAGGAAGCCCAAACTGTGGATTGTGAAGAAACTTCGAGTGCGAGGTGTTGGTGCATGGACAAGCGTCCCCAGGACACCCGCGTGGTTGTAGGCATGTCCGGTGGGGTCGACTCGTCTGTGGCTGCGTGGCTGTTAAAGCAGCAAGGCTATGACGTGATCGGCGTATTTATGAATAATTGGGAAGATATAAATGATTGGGGTAACTGTACAGCCGCGGAAGACATGGCAGATGTGCAAGCCGTGTGTGAGGTTATCGGCATCCCCCACCAGATTGTAAACTTTCAAAAGCCATATTGGGATCGGGTCTTTTCGTATTTTCTAGAAGAATATAAGCAGGGTCGGACGCCCAATCCGGACGTAATGTGTAATCGGGAGATCAAGTTCAAAGAATTACTCCAACGAGCACTTGACCTGGGCGCCGACTTCCTGGCAACAGGACACTATGCCCAAATACGTCAAAACGGTCAATATGTCAACCTGTTGCGTGGAGCTGACTCGGGAAAGGATCAAAGTTACTTTTTGCACACTCTGGATCAACGTCCGTTGGCCAAAGCCATGTTCCCCATCGGCCATCTGCACAAATCACAAGTGCGAGAATTGGCGGCACAGGCTGGTCTACCGACGGCGACAAAAAAAGATAGCACTGGTATCTGCTTCATTGGCGAAAGGAACTTCCGTGCTTTCCTCAGCCACTATTTGCCTGCAAAACCCGGAGAAATGCGCACCTTGTCCGGAGAATTCAAGGGAACACATCAGGGCTTGATGTATTACACGGTTGGCCAGCGCCAGGGATTAGGAATTGGAGGTTCAGGAACAGGAGAACCCTGGTTTGTCGTGGATAAAGACTTGGCCCGCAACATCCTTTACGTGGAACAAGGACATGACCACCCATCCTTGTATGCGCAAGCCCTGCTGGCTTCAGAGATACACTGGATAAGTCAGGCCCCCCCAGCGATTCGAGAAGCGGATGGAGCCATCCGTTGCACCGCAAAAATTCGTTATCGTCAGGCGGACCAAGCGGCTCGAGTCTACCTAGAGCCGCAAGGCAACTGCAAGGTGGTTTTTGACCATCCCCAGCGGGCCATCACTCCTGGGCAATCGGTGGTGTTCTACGCTGGCCCAGTATGCCTCGGTGGCGCTGTCATTGAACAGACGGCTCCGGTGCCTACATCAGCAACGGTTCGTTGAGACGGTTACACCTCTCGCCTGCGAGGCCGACTCCCGAGCCTCGTTCACAAGCCTTGTGATGCCTGTTGCACCGTGATTTTCGAGCTCGTCGCCCCTGTTTCTTGTCAACTTCCCTGTGATATGTTTCGGCTACATGCCAATGTAGCGGGCATATAAACTGCGAGCTTCGGCCGGGTCATCCGTACCGTGAATCAAGGCTCGCCCGTCTTTGAACAACGTCAGGGTCATCCTGCCCATTTCAAATCGCAACAAGGAGCCATTTTGTCGCACTTGTCCCAAGGGTGCGAGACGAATGGCCATCTCATCCAACGACAAGTCTCCCTTGTCTTTTGGACGAACCTGAATGGTGTGACGCCCACACAAAGAGACGGTCATGGCGTCTCCCTGTGTCGCCTGTAGCCAGGGAAATTCTTTTTTCTGGCAACAGCGACACCCGGCATGGGGAGAACCCAACTGAATGCGGGTGAACTCAGTGTTCCAGACATCCACCTGCACCAATTCGCGAGATAAATTTTCACTGTTTCCAGTCAAAAACTTGAGCACCTCTGTTACCTGCAAGGAAGCAACCACCGATACGGCGGGGGCAATCACACCGATGGTATCACAAGTGTCCTGATGCGCTGGTGACTCATCACCGAACAAACAGGCCAAGCAGGGGGTTTGCCCGGGCTGAAAAAAAGCCAAAGTTCCGTATGAACTGACGACTCCGCCGTAGGCCCAGGGTATCCCGTGTTTGACCGACACATCATTGAGGAGGTAACGAACCTCAAAGTTATCTGTTCCGTCCACCATCACATCTACGTCCATCAACAAATCCTCGGCATTGCGCCAAGTCAGGTCGTTGACCTGCGCCTCCACAATAACCTTACTATTCGCCAAGCGTAATTTCTCAGCGGCCGCTTCCGCCTTGGCTCGGCCAAATTGTGCATCTTGTTCGTCATACAAACTCTGTCGCTGCAAATTGGATTCTTCCACAATATCTCGGTCAATCAGACGCACAAAGCCCACACCGGCTCGTACCAGTTGTGTGGCTTGAACTGTCCCCAGGGCACCCAAGCCCACCACTGCCACTCGGCTGTGTTGGAGTTTCTCCTGTCCCATCCTACCAATAGGGCGAAACAGCACCTGTCGTGAATAACGACCGTCCACATTCGTACCCGCCGACTCCCCACTCTGCAAGTCCATTCCACCTCTCATTCCTAGCTCCCAGATCTACCCAACCTCCGAGGAGGTTACCCAGGGTCTGACGACCATCGGATACGCACCTATCGTATCACGTGACGCGGTTGCGCACAGCCTGCTACACGGACTGGTTGTCCAGTGACCAAACTGTTAGAATACGGATGGACCAAAAAGGGGGCGGTTTTCCTTGCAAACCATCACCACCATTCAGCAACTGCGCAACGCGTTGGACCCCGTGCGAAGAGTGGGCCGCAGCATTGGCCTAGTTCCTACCATGGGCTACCTGCACGAAGGACACGCCCGCCTAGTCACGACTGCCAGAGCGCAAAATGACGAGGTGGTCGTCAGCATTTTCGTCAACCCTTTGCAATTCGGGCCCAATGAAGATTTTGCCCAGTACCCAAGAGACCTGCGCCACGACGAACAACTCCTGGCCTCTCTGGGATGTGACATTGTCTTCGCCCCATCGGTCGACGAGATATACCCTGAACCCGCCGTGACCTTAGTGGACCTGCCAGCAATGAGCCAGGTGCTGTGCGGGCGCACACGCCCTATTCACTTCCGCGGCGTGGCCACCGTGGTCAGCAAACTATTGCACATCGTGCAACCAGACAAGGCTTATTTTGGTCAAAAAGACGGGCAGCAACTGGCCATCATTCGACGCATGGTGCAGGACCTCAATTTCCCCGTGGAAATTGTCGGTGTCCCGACGGTCCGGGAACCCGATGGGTTGGCGAAAAGCTCACGTAACATTTATCTCTCCCAGTTGGAACGCTCACATGCTACCGTGCTCTACCGTGCCCTTCAGGCGGCCGTTGCGGACGTTGCCGCAGGACAAATATCCGCCGCGATGGTCATTGCAAACATGGCAGCGTTGATTTCCGCGGAGCCAGAGGTACGTTTGGACTATGCAGAAGTGGTGAACGCGCAAACCCTGCAGCCCATGGATAGGTTGTCCGGGTCCATCATGATGGCCGTAGCGGCCTATGTGGGCAAGACCCGATTGATTGACAACGTCCTTCTTGAACTACCGCCTCTTGACTCGCCGAACGTCCCGTGATAGCCTGATTTTGTTGACTATGCACAGGTTATCGAGCGGAGTGCCTGTTAGAGTTCGGTGCAAGTTAACGGTTCTCTATATTTGTATCTCCGGTAACGTTTGCGGGACTCACACTGGAAGTCCGCCGTACCTGTCCAGACAGGTACGGCTTTTTATTTAAATTGTGTGTCCAAAAAAGGAGGGTGTGGATTTGTCACCAGTGTTGCATGTTCTCAGTGACCGTCAACGCCACACCCTGCCCCTTGAGGTCGCCTTGGTGGCCGCCGCGCGAGGTGGCGCAGACGTCCTGCAAATTCGTGAAAAGAAGGCCCCAGCCAAGGAAATCTTTGAGTTGGTACAGAAAATACAGTGGCGCGTGCGAGAACTGAGTCTCCCCACCAAGATTTTCGTGAATGACCGTGTGGACGTGGCCTTGGCTACCGAGGCGGACGGGGTGCACTTGGCCGCCAAATCCTTGCCAGTTAAAGTTGCCGTAGCCATCCGGGATAGGTCTGGCTGGCAGGGAAAAATCGGATGTTCCGTGCACACTCTGGAGGAAGCCTTGCAAGCAGAGTTAGAGGGCGCCGATTACGTCACCTTTGGTCACATCTATGCCAGCGAATCCCACCCTGGCCAGCCTCCTCGGGGGCTGTTCGCCCTGCAAAAAATTGTTCAATCTGTATCGATTCCTGTGATTGCCATTGGTGGCATTGAGTCCACCAATCTGGAGCCCGTGTTGACGACGGGGTGCAACGGTGTGGCAGTTATTGGCGCCGTGCTCCATCATGTTGATCCCGAGGGGGCAGCCAGACGTTTGATTCGCAAGTTGCGTCCCGACAATTCCACGCAAGGAGGAGAGAACAACCGTGTCGACGTAAAACTTTGATGTCATCTTTATCGGTGACGAAGTCCTTCTGTATCCCAACCCAACCCTCCCGTTGCGGAGGCAAAGCTAGGAACAAATCGACTGTCCCATGACATGAAAAATCAGACGCTTGGACGCCCCGTTGAACTCATTTCACAGACTGTGGCAGAGGGTGAGTTTTGATGCAGGTACGCGTGAACGGTCAAATTCTACAGTTTCCAGACTACACACGGGTCAGTAATTTGTTGACGTTTCTCCACTTGCAACCCGAAGGTGTCGCGGTAGAACGAAATAGAGTCGTATTGGAACGAGAACAATTTGCACAGGTTGTTCTAACAGAGGGAGACGAGTTAGAAGTCGTGCGCTTTGTCGGCGGCGGCTGAACCCTCTCATATCCCCCTGACGACATGCACTGCAAATGTTTGTCCAGAGAGGTTGTTGATAATGGATTCATTGCAAATTGCTAACCGCAGCTTCCATTCCCGGCTCATGGTTGGTACGGGAAAATACGCGTCATTTGTGCAAATGCGAGATGCCCTCGCAGCATCCGAGACAGAAATTGTGACCGTGGCGGTCCGCCGAGTCAACTTGGACCATGTGGAAGAGTCCCTGTTGGATTATATCGACACAGAACGCTACCTCCTGCTCCCCAACACCGCCGGTTGCCATACCGCAGAGGAAGCCGTACGAACGGCAAGGTTGGCACGAGCCGCTGGTTTGTCCAACTGGGTGAAACTAGAGGTGATTCCGGAGGACGGCACCCTCTTGCCAGATCCGATAGCCACCTTGGAAGCCGCAGCAATCCTGGTGAAGGAAGGATTTGTGGTGCTACCCTACACCACCGATGACCACATTGTGGCAGGACGCTTAGTGGAGTTGGGATGTGCCACCGTGATGCCCTACGGATCGGCCATTGGCACAGGTCAAGGATTGCCCAATCCAGACCGACTGCACCGCATCATGGATACAGTCAACGGTCGCGTGCCTGTGGTGGTGGACGCAGGCATTGGCGCTCCTTCCGATGCCGCTCTGGCCATGGAGTTGGGTGCAGATGCGGTGTTGGTGAATACAGCCATCGCAAAAGCGCAAAACCCCGTGCAGATGGCTCGGGCCATGGCACTCGGTGTGACTGCGGGCAGATCCGCTTATCTGGCGGGACGCATTGCCCGCACTCCGGTGGCCCGTCCGAGCAGCCCGCAAACTGGATTGATAGGAACTTCCCTGTAATTACTGAACATGCCCATGGGTAGACTGGAGGCAGCCGTCGTCGCGACTGAACCTCTTGTCTACCCTCATCCAGGCGGAGCATTTACCCCACGGAAATCACCAAGTAGCTTCTTCATCCCGTCTCCAGTCGTCCTCACAGCGACTGCACAGGTCATGATCTGCTTGATTAGGCTCCAGTGCCTCCCCACAAATAACACATTTTTCTGATTTCTCTTCCAATCTCGACATGAAGTCTGCCTCCCTTTCTTATAACTTGAATCTTATTTTATTCCATATCCACCCACACATCAATGAATTAATTCAGATAATTATGACGAATCTGTGAACTTCATAAATTGTGGGAGAAGACCGAATAAAGTTCCGTCTCCTCCCACAATTCTTCCTGATTATGCCTGCCCAGAGGTCATAGTAACTTGGCGGCGAAAAAAATGCCTCGGTACAAATCTTCTTCTTAGAACAGGGTTCTTGCCATACCCACCACATTGTCGACGGTAAATCCGTACTTTTCCATGACCACCTCGCCAGGAGCAGACGCGCCAAAAACATCCATTCCTAGTACCTGACCCTCCCGGCCCACGTACTTGTACCAAGGCATCGGATGAGCCATTTCCACTGCCAGACGTCGACTCACTTGTGGCGGCAAGACCTCATTCCGATAACTGTCCGGCTGCTCCTCAAACAATTCCATGCTGGTCAAGTTTATTACCCGCACCGCCACTCCCTCAGCAGCCAGTTGCTTTGCTGCTGCAAGAACCAAGTGCACTTCGGACCCTGTGGACAAAAAGGCCAACTGCATGCCGTCCCCTTGCTGATACAGCACATAGCCCCCCCTGGCAAAGTCCGCAGCATGTGCCTGCACTTCCACCAAAGTCGGCAGTTTTTGTCGACTCAAAGCAATCGCCACGGGCCCCTCGCGGTGCTCCAATGCCCAGCGCAAGGCCTGACCCGTTTCCGTCGCATCTGCGGGACGAAACACCTTAAACCCAGGAATCAGTCGTAGGGCGGCCAATTGTTCTACAGGCTCGTGCGTGGGACCATCTTCCCCGACAGCGATGCTGTCGTGAGTGAAAACATGTAAAACGGGTTGCTTCATTAGGGCGGAGACTCGTAAGGCCGGGCGCAGGTAATCGCTAAACACCAAGAAGGTACCTGCATAAGGGATAACTCCGCCATGTAAGGATAAGCCATTGAGAATTGCACCCATGGCGTGTTCTCTCACCCCGTAAAAGAAGTTCCGTCCATCGTAACTCTCCCGCTCAAAGTGAGGAGTGCCATTGAGAATCGTTTTATTGGATCCCGAGAGGTCAGCAGACCCGCCAATCAACGTGGGAACATGAGGCGCAATAGCATTCACAATCTTGGCAAACGCATCCCTGGTGGCCACTCCGCCCGTGAACTGGGGCAACACAGCCTCCCAGTCGACACGTACCCTTCCCTGTACTGCATCCACCCACTCCTGAGCCAGTTCGGGATGAGCATGCCCATAGGCCTCAAGCTCCTCTTCCCAACGGACTTGCAGTTCCTGCCCCATGGCGGCCCGCTGTGCAAACCGTTCATAAACTTCGGGAGGGACATAAAATGGGTCATGGTGCCAACCGTACGCTTCTTTCGCCGCCGCCGCTTCCTCGGGTCCCAGCGGAGCGCCATGAGCCGCACTGGTGCCCTGTTTTTTCGGTGCTCCGTAGCCAATGACCGTTTTGACTTCAATCAGAGTTGGGCGTTGCTGTTCCTGTTGAGCCTCTCCAATCGCTTTTTCAATGCTGGCTAAATCGTTGCCATTCTCCACTCGCAAAACGTTCCACCCATAAGCGTGGAAACGAGCAGCCACGTCTTCCGTAAAAATCCAGTCGGTGGGGCCGTCTAAGGAGACATTGTTCGAATCGTAAAGAACAATGAGTTTATGTAGACCCAAATGACCCGCTAGGGATGCGGCTTCTGCGGAAACACCTTCCATGAGGTCCCCATCTCCGCACAGAACATAGGTGTAGTGATCCATCAAGTGATATTCTGCCTGATTGAATGTCGCAGCGAGAAACGCCTCTGCCATAGCCATGCCCACTGCCATTCCTACCCCTTGACCCAGGGGACCAGTGGTGGCATCCACTCCTGGGGTGTGTCCATATTCCGGATGTCCCGGGGTTTTAGACCCCCACTGACGAAACCGTCGAATCTCTTCCATCGACAAGTCATAGCCAGCCAGGTGTAAAAGACTGTACAACAACATGGACCCGTGCCCTGCCGACAGCACAAAGCGATCCCGATTCAGCCAATGAGGGTCCTGCGGGTTGTACCGCAAAAACCGGGACCACAGCACATACGCCATGGGTGCCGCACCCATGGGCAAGCCGGGATGGCCAGAGTTGGCCTTTTCAATAGCATCAATGGAAAGGGCGCGGATGGTTTCCACGGCCAACCTGTCTGTTTCGTCAAATCCCATCATTCATCACTCCTTGTCCCATTTGTCTGTGTGTATGATAACACTCCCCTGGGTTTTCACAAGTTTATCTGCAAGCACACAAGCGTGGGGAAAACAGAACGTGAAAATTTGGGACAACTATGAGTTAAATGAACAGGAATTTCGTACTGATCGCCGAATTTAACTTGTTTGTAGACCTTCATGCCGCTGTTAGCGGCACCAACAAGGGATGTAAATCCACATCACTGTATTTATAGGAAAACTGAACAAGTTCATTTGTTGTAGGTCCTAAGCACACAAAGGATGGTGGACCGAGAGTGGATTGGAAACTGCACGCACATGCGTGTAAAGAGCAGTTCTTGGCTGACCTGATACAATTATTGTCCATCCCCAGCGTGGAAGACCCGACAACAGCGAAACCGGGACAACCCTTTGGGCGTTCAATAGATCAGGCCCTAAAATTCATGCTGCAACGAGCTCAAACAGACGGATTTGTGACACGCGACTTGGAGGGTTTCGTCGGCATTGTGGAATATGGCCAAGGAGACACCCCTGTAGGCGTGTTGGCCCACTTGGATGTCGTCCCGGCAGGAGATGGGTGGATGACTCCTCCTTTTTCCCCAGTTTTGCAGGACGGTAAAATTTTCGCACGCGGAGCCATAGATGATAAGGGGCCGGCCTTGGCAGCCTACTATGCCTTGAAATTGCTCCGAGACAGTAAATTGCCCTTACGTCAACCCATACACCTGATTCTTGGCACAGATGAAGAGAGTGGTTGGCTGTGTATGAAGCAATTTAAAAAAACCGAACAAATTCCGCAAACCGGATTTTCCCCGGACGCTAAGTTTCCTGTGGTGAATGCCGAAAAGGGGCAGATTCATGCCACTCTGACTCTGCCGACAGATAACAAACCAAACAACTTGTCCATAGTGCCCGAACAACCTGTTGCAACCTTGACAAATTCAGTTTCCCTATCTCCATCAAACTCTGAGATCACGCCACAATCCATCACTACTTTCCCTCAAACAGATGGTAAACCAACGGGCACATTCCGTGAAACAGAACCGTGGTGCTTGTGTTCCTTCCACTCCGGTGAACGCAGTAACATGGTCCCCAACCTGGCAACGGCTGAGGTATTGTTCCCCAGCAAGTTTGCCTCCCAGCCTCTTTTTGAGGATATTTCGACTCTTTATCAGCGGTATCTGGAGGAACACGGGATTCACGGTGAAGTGGAGGTTCTCTCCTCTATGCTCGGAAATCCAAACGCCCACGGATTGCGTTTCACCTTGCATGGGAAAGCCGCACACGCCATGGAGCCCTTTGCAGGCATCAACGCCGGCCTGCATCTGGGAAGGTTCCTGCGCGTTCTGCCATTTCGCGGCCGTGGGGCGGAGTTCCTACATGTTGTAGCGGAAGTCTTATTTGATGACCCTTATGGAGAGAAACTGGGCATGGCTTGCCATGATGAGATCTCAGGTCCCTTGACGGTCAACGCCGGGATTTTCGACTATAGTCAAACAGGAACTGCCGCCATTCAGTTGAATGTGCGATTCCCAGCCAGTCTGAGTGCAGATACTTGCACTCAAGCCTTGAAAACAACGGCCCGTTCCATTGGTTGGAACATCAATGATCTGCGCACTTCTCCGGGTCACTGGGTTCCTGACAACCACCCAACTGTGCGAACTCTCCAACGAGTTTACGAGGAACAAATTGGGCAACCGGCTACCCTGCTGTCCAGCGGTGGCGCCACCTATGCTCGCTCTCTTCCTTACGGAGTAGCTTTCGGCGCCGTATTTCCCGGCAAACCAATGACGGCGCATCAAGCCAACGAATTTGTCGAGGTGCAGGACCTGTTGGATGCAATTTCCATTTATGCTCAGGCGCTGTATGAACTGACCCGGTGAGTTGGGCAAAACTCCTATTGAATCAGGCTCAGCCATAGGGAAGACGGATTTTGGGGGATTGCCCGCAAATAGGAGTGAAATCATGACGATATCCATTGATGGATTTTTATTTGAACAAGTTGCAAGAACACTGTTTGAAGCTGAAAATGCGCAAAGTGCGGCGGAAGCAACGGTGACAACACTGAAAGAGACATTGCGGTTGCACCGAGTCATATTCGTCAGTACGTATACGGGTTCGCCAAGAATTATTGCCTATGCGGGAGACAGCGACTTTTCCAAGGAAACAATTGAAGCGTATTTCCGCAGTAAGGAGAAAGAACTGAGCCCGTTGTTAAAGCTAACGCAACCCCTTTTTTTTCATGATTACCCTGCTCATCCGGGGGCTCTAAAGGCATTTGTTGATACAGGTTCTGCATCAGTGGCTTTAATTCCTTTTGTGGGGAACACGAGGAGTGAACTGGGCCTCATCACTTTGCACAGAGATGCCCGCACAGAACCTTGGGACACAACGGCAGAAAAAATTCTTGTAGCAGTAGCACAACTGATTTTCATGGGACTCCAACGTCTTTATTATCTCGAAGAACACCGACGCCTTCTTTACACCGATGAGTTGACCCGCGTCGGTAATCGCCGCGCGTTCATGTTGGACATGGAAAAACATTTGCAGGCAAAAGATACATTTTGCCTTGCCATCTTTGATTTCGATAATTTCAAGCACATTAACGATAACTACGGACATTTGGCTGGTGACACAGTTTTGCAACAGGTATCCTCTTGTTTGCAACGCCTCCTCGCTCCTCCACACAAAATCTATCGACTGGGTGGAGATGAATTCGCCATTTATTATGCTGAAGGTGATTTGACAACAACAGAGAACGCGATTGCGGAAGCCATACGTCAATCGAGGCTCGGTTGCACAAAAAAACCTAAAAATACCGTGCAAATATCAGTCGGGTGCGCGACTGCACAAGAAGCGTCATGGAATCTTGACCATTTGATCTCAAACGCGGATCATCGAATGTATGCGATGAAGCGTAAAAATAAAGGGGATACGACGAATGAAACTTTATGATCTTAGCGTTCCCATTAGTAACCGTGCGGCCGAGCCTTTCCCTCCGCATATCGTTTATCATTCTCATGAAGAAGGGGCACGACAAGCGGCTGAAGCGTTGGGAGTGCCCCTCAATGTATTCCCGAACGAAAGGGCCTGGGCCGTCGAAACTGTAACTCTAAGCACCCATAACGGGACACACATGGATGCTCCTTATCACTATGGCCCACTCTCGGACGGAAAGCCAGCTCGTACGATTGACCACGTCCCCCTCGAATGGTGTTATGGTGATGGTGTTCTGCTCGATTTCAGTCAAAAAGAACCGGGCTCAAGCATAGAAATTGAGGACGTCGATGCCGCTTTGAAACGCATCGGATATGCGTTAAAACCCCTAGACATCGTTCTTATTCGGACCGATGCTGATAAAAAATTTTTTGATCCAACCTATTTTGTCGCTCACGCTGGAATGAGTGCCAAAGCGACTCGTTATCTTCTCGACCACGGCATACGCTTGACCGGAACGGATGGATGGGGTTGGGACATCCCACTAAACTTGCAAGCCGAACAATATCGTGCAACCGGGGATCCAAATGTGTTATGGGAGGCCCATTTCTTGGGGACTAAAATCGAATACGTGCATATTGAAAAGCTTGCCAATCTTGACTTGTTGCCACAACCTTTCGGATTCAAGGTCGCCGCATTTCCAATTCTTGTTGAAAATGCATCTGGGAGTTGGGTACGTCCCGTGGCCATGTTTCCTTAAATTCCATTTGACGGCTTCATGGACGGGTTGGCCTCTTAGACATCAATGAATCACCAAAAGTAGTGTCGCTACAACGGCCATCAGTCCAATGCCATAGGCAAAATCCCACCAGTGAACCCTTACTGAGCGATAATAAGTGCGGCCCTGGGGCAAATCTGCCGGAGGACCAAAAAACCCCCGCGCCTCCATGGCTCGAGCCACTCGCTCACTCATGCGCACGGCTTGGGTCAGCAAAGGCAGGGCATACGTGATGGGCCGCATCGCCCGCCAACGGGCATCCTTGCCCCGTAGCTGCCGCGCCTGCCGGAGCTTGACCCATTCCGATTGAAACAGTGGAGCAAAGCGAATGCCAGCCAGGGTACCATAAGCGAATTTAGGAGGGACATGGAAGTTTTGCGAGAGCCCCACCACCAAGTTTGTGATATCCGTGGAGGAAATCAACAGCAGTCCAAAAGAAACGGTGGCCAACATACGCAGAGCAAGGATAAGCCCCAGAATAAAACCCGGGAAACTCAGGTGCATCCATAGAATGTGGATAACCGGTGTACCTGGGGATACCTTTGCATAGGCTGTCATGGACCATACATATAGGATATAAAAGGCCAGAAAGGGGGACAGTCGTTTCACTACCTGCAAAGGCTCTAAGCGAGCCGCAGCAAGCATCAACACCACCGGTAAGAGAAAGACCGCTAAGGCTTGGGCTAGGGAATGAGCCACCAGCGCCACACCGATGGCCCCCAGAGTGAATAAGAGATGCCAGGGAGGATTCAAACTGTGGGTCCATCCCCGCCTCACTTGAGTGTCCACCACACCCCACTGGTCGGATGAAACCTGTTGCTGTTCATCTGCTACCGAGTCACAAGAGCCGCGGTCTGAGTCTTCCTCCGCGACCGCCTGGTCCGCCAATAGATGGGCCTCCTGCATGATTTCTGGTTGTGTGAACAACTCCTGCGAAGACCCGACAAATCTTAATTTTCCTGGAACGAGTACCAGCACGTGCGTAGCAAATCTCCGCACTAGGTCCATGTCATGAGTGGTCATCACAATCGTACTCCCTGCCTCATGAAGTCGCTCCATCTTCTCCATTATCACTTGCTGCGTGTGGGCATCTTGTCCAAAAGTGGGTTCATCCAATAAATAGGCCCGGTGGGAATCCCGCAACATGGCGGCTACGCTCAGCCTGCGCTTTTGTCCTTGGCTAAGAGCAAAGGGACTCTGCTGAGTGGTCTTTTCCAATCCAAACTCCGCTAACAATTGCGAGATCTCCGCCGGGACCTTGTCCCCCACCATCCGGTTGGCCAACTCATCCCCCACTCGTTCGTAAATAAACTGATATTCTGGATTTTGGAAGCTGAAGGACAAAAGTTGAGTTCGCTCTTTAGCCTTCCAGTCCTTGAGCGCCTTTCCGTAGGCCTCAACAGTTCCGGAGGTCAATCGTTGCAAACCAGCGAGCACTTGCAACAGGGATGACTTACCAGAACCGTTGGGACCCACAATGGCCGTAAACGACCCCTCGGGAATGTTGAAAGACACCCCTGTCCACACACGCTGTACGCCGTAATACAGTTCGCCGTCCCACAATGCAAATGCGGTTCGCTCTCCTTTCGTTGCACAGACAGCAGGAACCTGACTTACAGAGGAAGCGGTTTTTTGAGAACCCGTTCCTCGTGTATTCCCCCCAGGGAATGTCCACCCCTGCTGAGTTTCCGAAGAGGTTCGACTCACCGCCAAGGGGTGAATTTGAGCATCAGATGTAACCGGTGATGGCGGATTTTGCCAAGGTGATACCACGCCTTGCTCCACCAGCCAGTGCCAGTGTGCGGTGAGTGTCTCTCTAATGGGGCCGCTGAACACCACCTGACCCCCGCGATTAAATAAAACCACCCGATCCATCCAAGGCACTAGGGCTTCAAATTTATGTTCAATCACCAACAACGTCTGTCCCTGTCGACGCAGTCGCACAATCTGCTGGAACACTTGTTGTGTTGAGCGAGGATCCAAGTTGGCTGTGGGTTCGTCCAACACCAGCATCCCTGGTGACATGGTCAAGGCTGTGGCAATGGCCAGTTTCTGTTTCATGCCTCCGGAAAAATGCTCATGCCTGGCTCGTTTAAAAGTTGATAGTCCCACTGCCGTCAAGGCCGCATCCATCCGTGCCCTCATGTCTAAGCTTGGAATGCACAGGTTCTCCAGTCCAAAAGCCAGTTCATCATCCACCTGAAGCATGCAAAACTGAGTGTCCGGGTCTTGAAATACGTAACCAATGCTACCCGGGCGTTCCAACTCCGCATGACGCCAAACCTGGCCAGTGACCTGACCCTCCACGGCACGAGGGATCAAGCCTGCACACAACATGGCGAGAGTGCTTTTCCCACAACCACTGGGCCCAAGGAATAAAACGGCTTCTCCGCGAAAAATATCCAGGTTGATGCCAGACAGAACCGGTAGATCCGCCCCCTCGTAGGTGATGGTGACGTCTTTGAGACTTATCAAGGGTGTGGGCACAATCGGTGTGACCAGCGGGGTGGCCGATGTAGCTAGTACAGAAAACAGCAGACTGCTCCTCTCTGTCGGACTCATCCCGCCCATCTTCATTGCCCATGCACCCGTTTTTGCATGGCCACCGCAAAGTTGTTCAGGGTCCCACTGCGGTACAGGGCATCGGCCACCGACTTGGCCAGCAACCCAGCCAGCAGTGCACCGCTGATAATCGTCAATACAAAGTAACCCACTTGGGTAGAGAAGGAGTAGTGAATGCCTTGGTACTGAAATAACCATTGTACCGTATTCCCCACGCCGCCCGCTGCACCCGATAGCATCATCATCCAAGCGTTGTAATGGCGCCAGCCGCCAAGCATGAGGCCAGCTTCGGCTCCTGCCCCTTGTACCAGTCCGGAAATCAAAGCTCCCGTACCATAGGGACTCCCGAAGGCAAACTCAAAAAAGGCACTGGCAAATCCAGCAAACAAGGCTGCTCCCGGGCGACGAATGATGTAAGCCACCAACCCTGAGGCAATCCACCACATCCCATTCACAATTCCTTGCAATGCAGGGGACCAAGTACCAAACACTAAATTATCTAACCAATCCCACCCCATGTAGATGGCCCCACAAACAACGGAAAAAATGACTGCCAAGACAATGTCTCGCAACTTCCAATTCACTTTTCTTGCCTCCTGTCGTGAATATGATTGAACTGCACCACGCCACGACCAACCCTGCCAGAAAACAAAAAATCCTCAGTGATGCTTGGAAGCGCATCACTGAGGATTCTAGATCCTGTCTCAATGGCACTTCCTCCCGCTGGCATTACCCAGATCGAGTTCCAGGGTCGGCGTTCCCGCCTCTCAGCCTGTTCGGCACCCCTAGCGCCTTACCCCTATGCAATTATCAGACTGAATATAGCATATCCCTTGTTTAATTGTAAATCATCGTGACCGTCTTGTCAGACTGCAAAAATCTCCCGTCTCATTGACTGCGGCTGGCCAACACCTGCAACACCTCGTCAGGAAATACTTGTACGCTACGCCAAAGCACCAAGAGGTGATACAACAAATCAGCGCTTTCTTCAATTACTTCTTGCTTGCCAGCCACGGTCGATTCGGCGTTTTTTGCGGCAATGACCACTTCTGTCGCCTCTTCTCCCAGCTTCTTAGCTGCCTTATCCACCCCGTGAGCAAACAGATAGGTGGTGTAAGAGCCTGCAGGCCGCTGCCTGTACCGCCGATCCACCACTTCCCATAATTGGGACAATACAGATAGATCGAGGATGTTGTGTGTCCCAATCTTCATCATTTCCCCCACAGTTTTCTGTTCACCCATGGTTTCGTTTCTAGGCTCATTTCCTGCCTTTGACATTGACGTGCGCTCACTCTCTGAGACAGTGACATCATCACGAGAGAAACTTTCCATCGTGTGGGCCCCTTCCGCAACCCTCCCAATCTCCGACTCTCCAGCGTTATCCCCCGCCTTTGTCGGCCCATGACCGCGGTAGGTTAACCCCCGATAGAAGCAAGAACGGTTGCCGGTATGACAGGCAGGACCTGTCGGATCAACCAGGTAAAGTACAGCATCCCCGTCACAGTCCACTCGCACCTCCTGCACCCTCTGCACATGACCGCTGGTAGCTCCTTTCTGCCAGTACTCCTGACGAGAGCGACTCCAAAACCAAGCGTAGCCACTGCCAAAGGTACGTTTAAGGGCTTCCCGGTTAGCATAGGCCAAGGTGAGTACCTCCTTGGTGTTTATGTCTTGGACCACCACTGGCACTAGTCCCGTCCGTTCGTCATAGTGCACCGCTTCCAGAACCGCCCACTGGGTCAATCCCTCCTGCAGCGGACCCCCATTCTCTGAACGAAAATCCGTCAACTGACCTGGTTCTGCCAACGAACTGGCACCCCCCGTTTGCGCAGATACGCCTTGACTTGGGGAATTGATGTCTCTGCGAAGTGAAATACACTGGCGGCCAAGGCTGCGTCCGCCTTCCCCTCGGTCAAGACTTGAACAAAGTGTTCTTTCTTGCCGGCGCCCCCACTGGCAATCACTGGCACAGAGACTGCATTGGCCACCCATTGAGTCAGGATGCAGTCGTATCCCTCCCGAGTGCCATCCTGGTTAAAACTCGTTAACAATACCTCGCCAGCCCCCAAATTGACAGCCTTTGCAACCCAATCCATGACATCCATACCGGTTCCCACTTTACCTCCGTTAACCATCACCTCGTAAGTTCCCATGGTGGGATTGTGCTTGGCGTCAACGGCAATTACCACACACTGGTCACCAAATCGTTGGGCGGCCTGGTGAATCAATTGTGGGTCACGCACGGCTCCTGTATTCATGGACACCTTGTCCGCTCCCGCCAGCAACAAAGAACGGACATCTTCAAGAGTCGATACGCCCCCTCCCACCGTCAATGGAATATTGACTTGGGCGGCCACTTCTTCTACCACCCGACGGGTAGCCAAACGCCCTTGCTCGGACGCAGAAATGTCCAACAGGACCAACTCATCGGCCCCGTCCCGGGTATACTGTTGTGCGAGAGCCACCGGATCGCCAGCATCCCGACGATTTTGCAGGAACCCCACATGCTTCACCACTCGTCCATCCAGAACATCAAAACAAGGGATAATCCGTTTCGTTAACAAGGTCCCTAGCCTCCTCATCCAGTGATTACTCTAAGGCGGCCATGGCTTGTGCCAAATCCAGGCTACCATCATACAAGGCACGTCCGGCAACCGCTCCGGCCAACCCGACTCTCTTAGCGGCCAACACGTCATCCAGGTTGCGAATGCCACCGGAAGCGATGGCCTGCAGCCCCTGAGTTTGCACCTGTCGCGCCAATTCCAAGTTCGCTCCGGACAACATGCCATCCCTCCCCACGTCCGTAACCAGCGCGTGGCGGATTCCCAACCCGGCCCACTCCTTGGCCAAACTGGCAATTTCGACTTGCGTTTGTTCCAGCCAACCCCGCACTGCCAGTTTTCCGTCGCGTCCGTCCAACCCTACCACCAAAGCTTCGGAACCAAAACGTCGCAAGGCTTGTTCCAACCAATCGGGAGTCAAAGCAGCGGTGCCAATGACACAGCGGGACACGCCCAAGTCCAGCCAACGGGCCACCGTGTCTAAATGACGAATCCCACCACCCACTTGCACACGGGCGCCCACCTGGGCAGCCGATTTCACCACGTCAGCAATGACGGTCTGGTTCAAGGACTTTCCGTCCCGAGCCCCATTCAGGTCCACCACATGAAGATAACGGGCACCCGCCGCCAGCCAGTGATGCGCGGCATCCTGAGGACGCCGCTCATACACCGTTTTGTCTCCGTAGTCACCACGGCGCAGGCGCACGCACTCCCCATCCAAAACATCCACCGCAGGAAACAAGGTGAATTTCAAGTTCCCTGCTGTCGGAACACTCCCATCTTCGTTAGCCATGGGACACCCCTCCTTGGGAGGCTGCCCACTGCCTACTGATGGTCACGAAGTTCTGCAAAATCCGCGCTCCCACCTCACCACTTTTTTCCGGGTGAAATTGCGTCCCATAGACTTGATTTTGCACCACCACCGCAGGCACCAAGGTATCTCCATACTGAGCCGCCGCCACCAACAGAGGAGAATTCACGGCCAATTGCACATAAAAGGAGTGGACAAAGTACACAAAATCCCCCTTGTGAATCCCCTCAAGCAGGGGATGAGAGAGCACTACGGTCAAGTCGTTCCACCCCATGTGAGGTACCTTAACTTGGTTGGTAAAACGAACCACCTTACCGGGAAGTATTCCTAACCCCACATGGTTTCCGTGTTCCTCGCTATACGCAAATAGCAGTTGCATCCCCAGGCAGATGCCCAAGAGAGGCCGATTTTCTGTCACCGCCCCGCGCACAACATTGAGCAATCCGCTGGTCTTCAATTGAATCATGGCATCCCCAAAAGCCCCGACACCTGGCAAAATAATCCCTGATATGGATGGCTCTTCCACCATCAGTCGTGACCAGTCCCCCTCATCAGCTACTACGGCCACGGTCTCGCCTGCTCGTGCCAACGCACTTGTGACACTAGAGAGGTTGCCAATACCTATGTCCAACAGAGCAATCACGCCAACACCCCCTTGCTGCTTGGCACCTGATGGCTCACCACAGTGACCGCCTCACGTAATGCTGCACCGGTAGCCTTGAACAGGGCCTCCACCATATGATGGCTGTTGTCTCCATACAAGACGGCCAAGTGCAGAGCAAACCGACCCTCGTTGGCAAAGGACTTAAAAAACTCTCGCACCAATTCAGTAGGAAAGCTGCCAATCCGCAAATCAGGAATATTCCCCAACAAAACGAAAGTGGGCCGACCAGACAAGTCAATCACCGCCCGAGCCAAGGTTTCATCCATCGGAGTATGACGTTCTCCATAGCGAGCGATGCCCCGCTTGTTGCCCAGAGCCTGCAATAAAACCTGTCCCAGACATAGACCGATGTCCTCCACCAGATGGTGGTCGTCTACATCCACGTCTCCGTCTGCTTTCACCGTCAGGTCAAAGTGCCCATGGACTGCAAACAAGTGCAACATGTGGCGCAAAAAAGGGACGGGAAACTGTAAATCCACCTTTCCCTCTCCATGCAGGTTCAATGCCAGGAAAACCGACGTTTCCTCCGTTCGCCGATCTACCTTGCCGTAAAAAACGGGTTCCCCGGACAGAGGAATAGAACCCTGCCCCTCTTCCCCAGAAGTCCATTGCAACTCAGCGGATTTTTCAGGGCGTTGAGTCATTGTGCTCCACTTCCTTCATTTGTAGCTTGAAGCAAAGACAGGGAGTTCTCTTCCACTTTGGGTGCCGCGTTCTGCAAACGCACGGTCACGGAGCGAGCGTGGGCAGATAACCCTTCGGCCTCCGCCAACGCAATGATGTCCGCAGCGTGCGCCCGTAGCGTGGCGGGCGTGTAAGAGACATGAGTCATGCGTCGCATGAAATCCAGGACACCCAACCCGGAGGCAAAACGAGCGCTGCCGTGTGTCGGTAGAACATGGTTTGGCCCTGCGTAGTAATCTCCCACTGGTTCCGGTGTAACTGGCCCCAAAAAAACGGCACCCGCACAGCGCACCCCCGCCAGCGCCTCTTGCGGGTCTGCAATCAACAACTCCACATGTTCGGGGGCACTGTCGTTGACCACCGCCAAAGCCTCTGCCAAAGTCTCTGCCAGTACCAAGGCCCCCCAACGAGCCAGAGCAGCAGCAGCCGTCTCACGTCGCGGTAAGGCTGCCAACTGAGTAATCAACTCCGCTTCCACCGCGTCCGCCAAAGACGATTTGAGCAAGATGCAGACCGCGCCCGCCTCCGGATCGTGCTCAGCCTGTGCCAGCATATCCGCTGCAATGTAACGCGGGTCCGCCGTTTCGTCGGCGACAATAAAGACCTCACTCGGGCCAGCAATACTGTCGATGCCCACATCCCCCATCACAGCTCTCTTCGCCAAGGCCACGTACAAATTGCCTGGACCCACCACCTTATCCACGCGAGGTAAGGTAGGCGTTCCGTAGGCCATGGCTGCCACCGCCTGGGCTCCCCCCAGTCGATAAACCTCCGTCACTCCAGTCAGATATGCGGCTGCCAAAACAAGCGGGTGTGGCCAACCAGTATCCCGTTGAGGTGGAGAACTTAAGGCAATTTCCGTGACACCCGCCACCTGCGCAGGAATCACATTCATTAACACCGTGGAGGGATAAGCCGCCGTACCTCCTGGAGCGTACACCCCCACACGCCGCAAGGGCCGCCAAGTCATACCCAAGATTTCTCCGGATTCACCACTGAGCACAAAATCTTCCGGTCTTTGCTCTTCGTGAAACCGACGGATGCGAGTGGCCGCTCGCTGAAGTGCCTCCATCAACTCTAAAGGTAGTTGTTCCCACGCATCGTGAAGTTGTTTGTTAGGGACACGAAATCCTTCAACTCCCACGGCAATGCCGTCAAACTGCTGCGTGTACACCCGCAAAGCCTCATCCTGCTCTTGACGCACCTGTGCCACCAGGTCCTGCACCTGTCGCCACGCCTGGGGATTGCTGTCCTGAGTCCGCTGCCAGTGAAACTGTGCAGCCTGAATTCTTGGCAGTTTCAAGCTCTGATACCTCCCTCAACTCACAGTTGAATATGTCTTGACCTCGCCAGCGTCAATGGAAACAGTTCCAACCTGCCGTCAGTCAAGTCTCCTGATGGTGGGCAGCCACGGCTTTGCGAAGCCGATCCAGCAACAATTCCATGCGAGTACGCTGAGTTCTATAACTGCTGCCGTTGGCAATGAGTCGAGCCGAAACCTCCAACACGCGGTCAAATACCATCAAACCGTTGGCCTGCAGGGTCGATCCCGTTTGTACCAAATCGAATATCCTGTCTGCCAAGCCAATGACTGCGGCCAATTCAATCGATCCGCTTAAAACAATGGTTTCTACAGCCATTCCGCGACTGCGAAAATACTGATCTG
>DAHWFY010000110.1 GCA_027336365.1 Bacillota bacterium
CCACTTCCCTCAGGAAGAGGAGAGTGAGGGTCTTGGATGAGATGTCGGTCACCAGCCACTCCGCAGATGAAACGCGCAGGCTGGGGACTAAGCTCGGGGGTCTGTTGGAACCAGGGGATGTGGTGTGCCTGTCTGGTGACTTGGGGACCGGGAAGACCACCTTTGTGAAGGGAATTGCCACGGGGATGGGGATTGCAGCAGAGGTTACGAGCCCCACTTTTACCTTGGTGGTTGAGTATGAGGGCCGCATTCCCTTGGTGCATATGGATCTGTACCGCCTGCAGGAAGGTTCTGCCGGGGAGAATGGCATTGTCACTGGTGCGGATTTGGCCGAAATCGGATTTCAAGACTACCTGGAAGGAGACGGGGCAGTGGTGGTGGAGTGGCCTCTGGGGGCGGTAGATGGGTTGCAAGACTCCCTCTGGATACAATTCTACCGCCATCCTCTACCCCGTGTGGATGAACGGGATTTGCGTGTGCGATCCACGGGAACGCGCAGCCGTAACCTGATGGTGGAGTGGATGAAGCAATGGCTGTTTTAGCGGTGGATACGGCGACTCAGGTGTTGGCTGTTGCCCTGGGAGAGAGTGAACACCTGTGGGGGAGCCACACCTCCCTGATGCCAAAAGGACACTCCCGCTGGTTGCAGCCTGCTGTGGCCGGACTTCTGCACGGGGCAGGGATGTCATCAACAGACCTAACTGGCTTCGTGGTAGGGGTGGGCCCCGGTTCTTACACGGGAGTGCGCTTGGGCGTGACAACAGTGAAGGCGATGGCAATGACTTTGCATTTACCGGTGATCTCTGTCTCCACCCTGTTGGGGCTGGCTGAGGCCGCGGTACCCTATGTTGCGCTTTCCCCCATTCGGGTGATGTCTCTGTTGTACGCCCGGCGACAGCGTGCCTTTGGAGCCATCTATGAAAAACGAGGTTACACATGGAACTGTTCTGTGGCTCCTCAGGTGCAACTGGTGACCACGTGGGTCACATGGGCCAAAGAGCGGGCGGGGAGCGACAGGATGTGGGTGGTGCACGATTTTGAACCTCGATTTGGGGTGGCACCTCAGCTAGAACAGTTTTGGCTGCAACCTCGGTTACATTTGGTGGAGGTGGCGGGTAATTTGGGCCCTGGATTGTTGCACCTAGGAACCGCGATGGGGGGAAGGGTATGGTCGGGAGATGAGGTGCACAACTTGGCGCCCGAATACGTTCTACCCGTGGAAGCAGAGGCCAAGTTGGTTCAACAAAAGGGGGGAGTCTAATGGCACTTGCCGAAGCGTGGGATCCTGCTGGCGTGTCTTTGCGCCCCATGCGCTTGCAGGACGTTGACTTCGTGTTGCGGGTGGAGCGGCGCAGTTTCACCGCCCCTTGGTCTCGCCAAGCCTTCTTGACGGAATTGGTGGACAATCAATTTGCCCGCTATTGGGTGATGGAGTACCGCGGTCGCATCATTGGTTACGTCGGGGTGTGGTTGATTGTGGACGAGGGCCATATTACCAATATCGCCATCGATCCCGAATTTCGCGGTCGTCGCTTGGGGGAGCGGCTACTGCGAGCGCTGATGGCCCAATGTGTGGCGCACGGGATGCAACGAGTGACACTGGAAGTCCGAGTAACCAATGAGGTGGCGCAAAACCTGTATCGCAAGTTGGGCTTTGTGGACTCTGGAGTGCGCAAGGGATACTACACGGACAATCGGGAAGATGCCCTCATCATGTGGGCTGAACTGCCTCCCAACGGGGCACAAATGCCCCAGGATTGACCGACATAAGGAGTGTGTCAACAACGGCATTACGTGTGCTTGGAATTGAAACCAGTTGTGATGAAACAGCGGCAGCGGTCGTGGTGGACGGCCGCAAACTTTTGGCTCAGACCATTGCCTCGCAGATAGAAACCCATGCCCAATTTGGCGGAGTTGTACCGGAGATTGCTTCCCGTCGCCATGTGCAGACGGTCACCCGGGTGGTTCAGCAGACCTTATTTAAGGCAGGATTGACATGGGGAGAACTGGATGCCATTGCAGTGACTCAAGGTCCAGGATTGTTGGGAGCGTTGTTGGTGGGGGTGTCGGCTGCCAAGGGGTTTGCCTTAGCCACGGGGCTTCCACTCATGGGTGTGCACCACATTGCGGGACACGTGGCCGCTAGTTTTGTCGGTTCGTCCCTGCAACCTCCCTTTCTCAGCCTTGTGGTTTCCGGTGGGCATACGGAATTACTAACAGTGAATGAACATTTTGTTTTCCATCTTCTAGGTTCCACGAAGGACGACGCCGCTGGCGAGGCGTACGACAAGGTGGCTCGCCTGTTGGGATTGTCTTATCCGGGGGGACCCAAGGTGGACGCGCTGGCGGCAGAAGGAGATCCCACAGCATATCATTTTCCACGTTCTCTGTTGGGAGACGGCAGTCTGGATTTTTCTTATAGCGGTTTGAAGTCTGCAGTCGCCAATGAGGTGATTCGTCAACGCCGAGCAGGACGGTCAGTGAATGTCGCCGATGTAGCCGCCAGTTTTCAGGCGGCTGTGGTGGAGGTGCTGGTGGAAAAGGCCACGTCGGCCCTGCAGCAAACGGGCGTGAACACCTTGGTGTTGGCGGGGGGAGTGGCGGCTAATCGAGGGCTGCGCCAGGCGTTGCATCGGCGTTCCTTGCAGCAGGGATTCCATCTTGTGGTGCCGCCAGTGGAGTTGTGTACAGACAATGGAGCCATGATTGCTGCGGCAGGATATTGGCTGTACCAATCGGGTCGTTTCAGCGACTTGGAATTGAATGCCACATCATCCCTGGCTTTGCAGGACTGGCAGGCGGCGTCTGGCGTGTGATGTGAATGAAGCCTCGGTTTGGCAGGCGTTGACTGAATAGACCTTCACGCCGCGGATGGCGGCACCAGCAAGGAATGTAAATCCATGCAACTGTATTTACTGAATGGAGGCTCGGGTGTGGACAAAAATCCAGACGTGCCTGTGGAAAAAAGGACTCGTGGCTGATTTCATGGAGTGAGCCTGTGGATAACTCTGTGGATACTGTGCATAACTTGTGAATCCGAGGAGAGAACCTGTGCTAATATCGTTGACGGGTGGGGTGCATGTGATACAATAGGCATATAAACCCGAGTATTTATATATGCAATATATGAATTAAGGAGGGGCGGTTATGGAGGTTGCGGATTCCGTGTTAGACCTCATTGGTCATACGCCAGTGGTCCGACTGAAGCGAGTGGTGGAATCGGACTATGGGGAGGTTTGGGTCAAGCTGGAGTGGTTTAATCCGGGAGGTAGTGTGAAAGACCGGATTGCGCTGGCGATGATTGCCCGAGCTGAGCAGTCAGGTGACATCCGGCCTGGAGATACCCTGATTGAGCCCACCAGTGGCAATACCGGCATTGGCTTGGCTATGGTGGCGGCCGCGAGAGGCTATCGGGTAATACTCACCATGCCAGACACCATGAGCGCAGAGCGCAGAAGTTTACTGCAGGCATATGGGGCGCAGTTGGTGTTAACTCCTGGTGCCGAGGGAATGAAAGGCGCCATTCGCAAGGCAGAGGAACTCGCGGACAATCATGGCTATTTCATACCCCAACAGTTTACGAATCCGGCCAATCCAGAGGTTCATGAGCGCACCACAGGGCAGGAAATCTTGCAACAGACCGGGGGACGATTAGACGCCTTCGTGGCAGCCGTAGGTACGGGGGGAACGGTTACCGGAGTGGGACGCGTGTTGAAGAAGAACGTTCCTGACTGTAAAGTGATTGCTGTAGAGCCCGCCGATTCGGCGGTGTTGTCGGGGCGTGCCCCAGGCCCTCATAAACTGCAGGGGATTGGGGCAGGATTTGTGCCCGACACCCTGGACACCCAAATCTACGATGAGGTTCGGACAGTCAGCAACGCCGCTGCCTTTGACACCGCTCGCAGGGTGGCCCGGGAAGAGGGGTTGCTGGTGGGAATCTCTTCTGGAGCCAATATCGCGGTGGCTCTGCAGGTGGCCAAAGAGTTGGGGACGGGTCACCGGGTGCTCACTTTATCCCCCTCCAATGGGGAACGATACCTGTCTACTCCATTATATAAAGTAGAAGCGTAGACGAATTTTGAACGGTTTCAGAAGGGGATGCAAAAAGCGCATCTCAACGAATGAACCACAACCACACCAAACTGGTGGGCAACAGGATGCCGTTGGCCACCACACTTGGTTTTTTGTGTTCAGTCAATTCGTGACGAATGAGAATGGCATACCCGGCTATGAGACCCAAGGTAACCCAGACACGGATTGTGTTGCTTCTACTCCTCGTGGTCTCGATGGCCCTCATCACGACTCTCACTTCCTTTATTTGTATTTTCTTGAAGTTTGCGAACCCGGTTTACAGCGCAGAGTCTCCTGCCTTTTATTCTATTGACGAGAAGGAGAATTCGCCTGTACATTTTGGTATGTCACCAATGCTTGGCCCGCTACTCCGAATTCTGTTGCTCCAAATTCTCCAGGGACAGGGCGGCATTTTCCCAGGCTGTCAGCAGTTCCTGGTGATGTTGCTGCAAGTGGTATAACTCTTGATCCAGAGCAGACAGCCGCTCCACATCGGCCTGCTGGGCGGCCGTTGCCAACCGTTCCCCCACGGTGGACTGCTGTTCCTCGTTGTTCGCAATCTTTGCTTCCAGTTCTACAACGGTGGTGCGTAACTTACGCAGGTCTGCGGACCTCACGGTTCGCCGGGGGGCGTTCATCGCCGTACCTACAGAGAGCTCTGTAAAAGTCTCTGACTGCGTGTCTTCTCTTGCAGTACTGCGATTTTTGCCGGGGATGGCAGGGTTACCGCCAGGCGTCAAGTGGGGAGGAGGTGATTGCCACTTTTCTTCTTCTGCTTTTTTCTCCTTGTACTCACTGTAATTGCCGGGGTGTATCGCCCATCCACCTGGTTCCGATATGAGAACGCGGGTGGCCAATGCATCAATGAAGTAACGGTCGTGGGAGACAAAAATGAGAGTCCCCTCGTAATCTTGCAGCGCGTCCTCAAGAACCTCCTTGCTCACCAGGTCCAGGTGGTTGGTGGGCTCATCCATGACCAAGACGTTGGCTTGGAGCAACATCAAGAGACACAGGGCAAGCCGGCTGCGTTCCCCTCCAGACAGACCAGAGACAGGTTTTTCTACTTCCAAACCGCGAAACAAAAACCTTCCCAGCGCCGTGCGCACCGCCGTACGGTCCAGGTTTGGGTAGGCGTCCCACACCTCTTGCAACACGGTTTTTTCTGGGTGCAAGTCCATTTGTTCCTGGTCGTAATAGCCGACATCCACGTATTGGCCCCATTGGATGGATCCTGATAAGGGGGGCAATTGCCCCACCAAGGCGCGCAGAAAACTAGTTTTGCCCACTCCGTTGGGACCCAGTAGAGCCAGGCGTTGCCCGCGTACCAAGCGGAGATTGAAAGGACCGGGTAAAGATTTGCCCGGATATCCCAGGAATAGGTCGCGCACCTCCAACACGTCCTTACCTGAAGGACGTTGACAGGTGAAGCGCAGGGTCATCTGGGCGGTGTGCTCCTGTGGTTTTTCCAGCCGCACCAGCTTATCCAGCAACTTACGTCGGCTCTGTGCCCGACGAGTGGTGGTGGCACGCACAATATTCTTTTGCACAAAGGTTTCCATGCGCTGAATTTCCCGTTGTTGCTGTTCATAGCGCTTGCCCTCAATGGTGATATCCGCCGTCTTTTGTTCGATGTAGCGGGTGTAATTGCCAACGTATGCCGTTGTGACGCCGTTGCTTAGTTCAACCACCTTGTGTGCAATACGGTCCAAAAAATACCGATCATGGGACACCATGAGGACCGCACCGGGGTAATTCTGCAAGTAATCCTCTAGCCAGGACAAAGTTTCAGTGTCCAGGTAGTTGGTGGGTTCGTCCAGCACCAAAAGGTCCGGTTGCCAGGCCAAGAGACGTGCCAGTGACAAGCGGGTTTTTTGGCCACCGCTGAGGCTAGCCACAGACTGTCGATGAGTTGGCGTGGGGAACTCCAATCCAATCAGGACTCGGCGCACGCGAGCGTCCACCGCATACCCGTCTTTAGCCTCGAATTCCAAGCGTAAGCGGTCATATGCGGCTGCTAATTGGCTGAAAAGTGCAGGGTCTGCGTAGATTGCCGGATTCGCCATGGCGGTTTCCATTTCTCGCAAGCGCGTTTCCATGCCATATAATTCGGCAAACACAGCAGCCACATAGTCGTATACCGCCTCGTCTACTCCCGCCTCCACAAACTGTTCCACATAGCCAAATGTGATTCCCTTGGCGAGACTCACTTCACCGGCATCTGCTGTCTCTTGGCCTGTGAGGATATGCAACAAGGTGGTTTTGCCCGCTCCGTTTGGTCCCACCAAGGCCACACGTTCCCCGCTTTGCACTTGCACGCTGGCATCTTGCAGCACCTCATGTCCAGGGTACTGTTTAACAATATGGCTGGCTTGCAAAAGGATCATAGTTCGTCTCCCTGTGCTCATATATTCTAATCAGAGGATGTCCCCCATGGGGGCCCTCGTGATGTCATCCTGTCTCAATCATACCGCTGCGTACATGGGGGTATATGACACATGAATCAGTGTATCCCACTGTGGCGCTTGGGGGCAACGCGACACGATGAACAGAGGAGAGGAGAGGGTCTATGCTGGCGCCGGATTTTCCGCTGCCTATGGGGTATCGTTGGCAATACATTGTGATTCGTTGGATACAGACTTTGTCCTGGCCGTGGTTTCATCAAGGAATGAAGTGGCTTACTTGGCTGGGTGGGGAACGATTTTACCTAATTATGCTACCCATCCTGTTCTGGGCGGTCAGTCCTCGCATAGGGTTGCGAGTGATTTACATTTTTGTGGCCTCGATGTACACAAATTACTGGTTGAAGTACGCTTTGCACGTGATTCGGCCGATTGGCATACCCGGCATTCGCTCAGACCTGACGGCCAACTCAACCGGATATGCCATGCCCAGCGGTCACGCCCTGGGCAGTGTCACTATAGGGGGACTGTTGGCCTGGTGGGTTAAGCGGTCCTGGTTCACTTTCTTGGTTCTGATACTGGTTCTTGGCATCGGCGTCTCTCGGGTGTACCTCGGTGTGCACTGGCCACAAGACGTTTTGGTGGGCTGGGTGTTGGGAGCCGCCTTTGCCTGGGTAGGCTGGATTGTGGGGGGGTGGTGGACGTACCGGGGGTACCGGGAAAATGTTCGTATGGCACTGTCCATCGTCTTTCCCCTGACCCTGTGGGTCATTCACCGTGGATTGGAAGACGCGGGTTACGCGGCGTTGCTTTTGGGCTTAGGCTTGGGCAACGTGCTGCAAGAGCGTTGGTTTGGACTTGAACTCAACCCGATTTTGTGGAGGCGGGTGGCGGCTGTAATCATCGGCATGGCGGGACTTATTGCGTTACAATGGGGGATAAAGTGGCCTGCAAACCTGATCTGGGTCAGTGTCGCCAATCTGTTGATTGGACTATGGGGGACCCTGGGGGCACCTTACGTGTTTGGACTGGCGGGGTTATACCAAAAACCCGTGCGCATGGCTTAAAGAGGGTGTCCGAAAACACCATGTATAAAGGACGGTGGCCGCTCGAGGGAGGTTGCTTTATTGAACACACCATCCAGGAATGATTTCCATGCGCTCGTGCATGTCGGATCTACCAGCGCTGTCAGGGCTGACACATTCGCATCCAAGGACGGCCAAGCCCCGGGGATGGCACTGGACAAGGCCCAGTTACGCCAACGCTACCTAGCGATGCGGCAAGGGCTGTCGACAGAGGAGAGGCAAGCGGCAGATGAGGAAATTCGGCGTTATCTATGCCAATTGCTGCGTCGCGTCCTACCGGAGATAGCGGGATTTGCATCGCTGGACCGTGGGTCTTCAGGAGAGTCTGGGTTGCCCTTGCGAAACAGCGGCATCCCAGAAGGGCTGGCATTGCCGCCGTTGACCTTAGCGTCTGGCGAGGGGCGAAGGGTGGTCACCCTGTATCGGGCGATGCGGGGAGAAGTGGATATTTTTCCTGTCATCGCTTGCATTGAGGCTACTGGTGGACGGGTGGCCTTTCCCGTCACACGGATGCAGGAGAGACGCCTGGATTTTTACGAGTTCACCGCGGACACTCGCTGGCAGTGCAGTTCCTTCGGAATTGCAGAACCGCAACCGGACTCCGGACAAGGGACGGTACCCGAAGCGGCACTGGCCGTGGTGGTGGTCCCGGGACTGGCCTTTACTCGACAGGGAGTGCGCCTAGGCTATGGCGGGGGTTTCTACGACCGCCTACTGGCCAGTTCCCAGGTGTCGGCTCTGCGGGTGGGAGTGGGGTATAGCACGCAATGGGCTCAATCCTTGCCGACGCAGTCGCATGACCAGTTGTTGCATCTTATCATCACAGAACGAGGGGTGTGGAATTGTCTACAGCCGCCATCGTCGTTGCCGGAGGAGCCAGCCGGCGCATGGGAAGGGACAAGTTGAGCCTGCCCATTGCGGAAGGTTCCCATGTCACCGTCCTAGACCACGTCACAGACACGGCGGCTCAAGTGGCAGACCGAGTGTGGCTGCTGGGCCCGTCGTCGACCGATGGGAGGAGGTTCAGCCGAGACCTTCGGGTTTCCGTTGCAGGGGAACTGGTGTCTGGGCAATCCGCGGGGTTGGGGATACAGGTGATTGCGGACAAGCGACCCTACCAAGGACCCCTGGCGGCTCTGGCCAACGGATGGGAGCAGGTGTTGGCCTGTCTCTCGAGGCCCGATTGGGTGTGGGTGCTGGCTGGCGACTTGCCAGGGGTACAAGTGGAGGTGTTGTGTACCCTAGCTGAGGTCTTGCAAACGGCAGGGCCTATGGTGGATGGAGTATTGGCTCTGCGGGAAGGACGCTGGCAGCCCTTGCTGGGCTGTTATCGCTTCTCTGCGGGGAAGGCTTTTGCCAAGACTCATGGGGATGGGGAGCAACACTTGTCTGCCGCTTTGGAGCGACTGACATTGCGGATGGTGGATGGATTGGCTCTGGGTTGGCCGGACTGGTGGCTACGACCGGTGCACACTTTGGAAGACTACCAGGAGTGGTTGCAGCAAAAAGACCAGGATTTGCGATGATGGGAATTCTCGCATGCAGTGCAGGGTATGGTGCGGTCGTCGGGCCATGGTTGTTTCGGACAGCCCCTCATAGGGAAGGAGTGTGGAGTCATGTCGGTACGGCGAGAAGTTCCAGTGGAACAGGCGGTGGGGATGGCTCTGGCACACGATTTGACGAAAATCGTACCTGGGGAATTCAAGGGACGAGTTTTTACCAAGGGACACGTAATTCAGGAAGAAGACATCCCAGTTCTGCTGGACATCGGCAAACGCTATATTTACGCGTTGGAAATTGGAGACGACGAGATGCATGAGGATGTCGCATCCGTCACCATGGCAAAAGCAATTGCTGGGATAGGCATCCAGTTTAGCGAGGTGGAAGAAGGCAAGGTGGTGCTGCGGGCTGCCTATGACGGAATGCTGTGGGTGGATGGGCCCCTAGTGGTGGAAATGGATAGAATTGATGGGATTTCGGTGACGACTCGCCTGCCTTATATCCATGTCAAGGTTGGAACACCCTTGGCTGGAGTGCGCCCAATCCCTCTTGTGATTGAAAA
>DAHWFY010000111.1 GCA_027336365.1 Bacillota bacterium
GAGACGGGGGATTTCAGCCCTGCCACTGGTAATGTACCATCGGGACATCGACGAGACAAGGGAGTGATGCTTTTGCTGCGGTAGGGTAAACGGAAAGCCAACAACTCATCACAGCGAGGGCATTGAAAAAAGCGGTGTCGTTCAAAAATCTGGTTTGACACAGACCAGGACCCGTGCTATATTGTCGCCAACAAGTAATTCCTATAAGCAACGCAACTCTTATCTAGAGTGGTGGAGGGACTGGCCCGATGAAGCCCGGCAACCACCGAGGTTAACTCCTCGGAGAGGTGCCAATTCCTGCAGACTTGTCAGGTTATCTGGCATGGGTCTGAGAGATGAGAGGAGCGCGGGGTCGGGGTAATGTGCTGACAGACCGCTCCTCTCGGGGTGGTCTTTTTGGTGTGCTGAAAGGTTTTGATAAGTCCTGAAATGCCACCGCCGGATGAAAAAAATGGATGTTAAGAAATGAAGAGAAAGAAGGAGAGGTCAGAGATGACGGAACAGCGCCAAGGTTTTGAAACAATTGCTTTGCACGGAGGGTATCGGCCAGAACCCACCACACGAGCGGTAGCGGTGCCTATTTACCAAACCTCGTCTTACGCCTTTGACAGCAGTGAGCATGCGGCCAACCTGTTTGCTCTCAAGGAGCCGGGAAATATTTATACCCGCATCATGAATCCCACCCAGGACGTGTTTGAACAACGCATGGCCCAGTTGGAAGGGGGTGTGGGAGCTCTCGCCGTGGCTTCTGGTCAGGCCGCAATCACGTTGGCAATCTTAAATATCGCGGGTGTGGGGGACCACATTGTCAGTTCCACCAATTTATATGGGGGGACATTCAATCTTCTGGATGTGACCTTGCGTCGTCTGGGGATTGAGGTATCTTTCGTAGACCCGCACAACTTGGATGAGGTGTCCGCTGCCATTCGCACCAACACGAAGGCTGTGTATGTGGAAACCATCGGGAATCCTCGCATTGACGTAACGGACATTGAAGGTGTGGCAAATCTTGCTCATGCCCATGGTGTGCCGCTGATTGTTGACAACACCTTTGCCACTCCTTATCTATGCCGACCTCTGGAGTGGGGGGCGGACATTGTTGTTCATTCCACAACCAAGTTTATTGGTGGCCATGGGACCTCCATCGGTGGACTGATTGTGGACGGAGGCGGTTTTAACTGGGACAACGGGCGTTTTCCTTGTCTGGTGGAACCGGATGAAAGCTATCACGGAGTGTCCTATGTGAGGGATGTGGGACCTGCAGCTTATATTGTCAAAACTCGGGTGCAATTGTTGCGAGATATGGGTCCGGCACCTTCGCCCTTCAATATGTTTCTGTTTTTGCAAGGACTTGAGACGCTGGCTTTACGGATGCAGCGTCACTGCCAAAACACCTTGGCTGTTGCCCAATTTTTGCACCAGCATCCGCAGGTGGAATGGGTCCAGTATCCGGGATTGCCGGACAATCCATATTACGGTCAGGCACAAAAGTATCTGCCGAAGGGGCAAGGGGCCATTTTTACATTTGGGATTGTGGGTGGAACGGAGGCAGGCAAGGCATTTATCAACAACGTTCAGTTGCTGACCCATTTGGCCAACGTGGGGGATGCTAAGAGCTTGGTGATTCACCCTGCCAGCACCACTCACCAGCAGTTGACTGAGGAACAACAACGGGCCTCCGGGGTGCTGCCCAACCTCATTCGGCTGTCAATTGGTTTGGAAACTCTGGAGGACATTCTGGCAGACCTGGACCAAGCCCTTGCGGCGGCGGGTCGGGCCGTGGGTGTTTCCCGCTGACAGCGGGCAAGGATGGGGAAGGGAGGTTGCGAGCATGGCCGTGCGGTCAGAACAGATAGAACTCAAACCACGTTTGCGCTGGGTACGTGAGGACCAAGCAAATCACCGGACGGGAGAACTGGACTTACCCCGTGTGGATTTGGAGAGCGGAGAGGTATTGTTAGGTGTGCAGTTGAGGTTTGAAACCTGGGGGCAACTGAACGCCCATGCGGACAACGCTGTGGTGGTTTGCCATGCCTTGACCGGGGACGCCCACGCTGGAGATGGAGAAGAGGGACCTGGGTGGTGGTCTGGACTCATTGGGCCCGGGAAGTTCCTGGATACAGAGCGGTTTTTCGTAGTCGCCAGCAACGTGTTAGGTGGTTGCGGGGGGACCACGGGACCTGCCACTGTGGCCTGGGACAATCAACCTTACGGTTTGCGTTTTCCTCTGGTTTCCGTACGGGACATGGTGGGTGTTCAGTTGCAATTGGTGGACGTATTGGGAATTAACGAAATTGCCACAGTTATCGGCGGCTCGCTGGGAGGAATGCAGGTGTGGGAGTGGGCCTGCATGGCGCCTGAGCGGGTGCGGGAAGCCGTGGTAGTGGCTGCCCATGCAGCCTTTACACCTCTGGGCATGGGATACAATGCGGTGATGCGTCAAGCCATCACCGCAGACCCGGATTGGCAAAATGGGAGCTACTACGGCACAGGTCGGCAACCCGAAACTGGGTTGGCTATCGCCCGGCAAATTGGTTTATTGACTTATCGAGCGAGTGAACTATATCGGCAACGCTTCGGTAGGACATCAACTCGTTCGGACTCACCGCAGGTTGCCTGGGAGGCATTTGTGAGGCCCCAGTATCAGGTGGAATCTTACCTGGATTACAATGGCCGTAAATTTGTGGGTCGTTTTGATGCCAATGCTTACCTCTATCTCATCCGAGCCATGGATGGTCACGATATTGGGCGTAACCGGGGTGGGATGAACCAAGCGCTCACTCTGATCAAATCTCACTTGACTCTAGTGGGAATTCGTACGGACTACCTTTATCCGGTGGAGGAACTGCGAACCACCGCTGGTCAGGCGGTGGCAGCGGGTGTGGACTGTCGCTATGTGGAGTTAGATTCTCCACACGGCCATGATGCATTTCTGATTGAGCAAGATGCACTGGCAAATCTTATTGGGGAGTCCCGGGAGGGAAGAAAAGCATGACAGAAAAGGTTAAAACCTTACGTCTGGGGCTGCTCGGTTGTGGGGTTGTGGGGACGGGTGTGATTGCCGCTCTGCAGAAACAGAGTGAGGAGATTGAACACCGATTTGGCATTCAATTGGTCTTAGTCAAAGTGGCGGTGCGAGATTTGCAACGCCCTCGAGCACCATTTGTGGACCGTTCGCTATTGGTGTCTGACTGGCAACAGGTGTGCCAAGCGGACGATGTGGACTGGGTGATTGAAGCCATGGGTGGACGTCAACCTGCGAAAGAAGCGGTGATGGCCGCGCTGTCTTTGGGCAAACCTGTGGTGACAGCCAATAAAGAATTGTTGGCTTTTCATCAACAGGAGTTGGCAGGACTGGCACGTTCTCGGGGAACCTTTTTGGCCTGTGAATCCAGTGTCATGGCCGGAGTTCCGGTGGTGTACATGTTGGATGCATACTTTCAAGCGAATCGAGTCATGCGTTTGCAGGGCATTGTCAATGGGACGTGCAACTACATTCTGTCACAGATGAGTGAGTCTGGAGAGGATTTTCATCAGGCCTTGATGCAAGCCCAGCGTCAGGGGTATGCAGAACCGGATCCAACTGCAGATATTGAAGGCAGGGATGCCCTGTATAAACTGGCGGTGCTGGTCTATCACGCGTGGGGGCAACCCCTTGTGGTGAATCCAGACTTGGCTGCAGGAATCACCGGGGTGTCGACGGCGGACATCCGTTTGGCCAAACGACTGGGCTGCACTCTGAAGCACGTGGTTGAGGCCGTTCCAACGGCCAGTGGTGAGAACTTATCAGTGTATGTGGGACCCCAGTTGTTGCCTGATGGGCATCCCTTGGCTCAGGTGTGCGGAGTCAACAATGCTCTGTCAATCTCCGGAGACTTAGTGGGGAACTTGATTTTTGAAGGTCCTGGCGCGGGAGCAGGGACTACGGCCAGTGGCATCTTGGAGGACGTGGTGCGCTGTGCCCTGCATCAACCGGACCTTGCAGTGAGTAGAGATGAATCCTTATGGGAGGGGAGTGTGGACGTGGACCATCAGATGGCGGAGATGCACCCCTCCTTTGCTTTACGGACGATTGGGACTGGGACACAATCTCTGCGGCACCAAGCCCTGTTGGTACGTTGGCAGGAGTCACCCCATGGCAGTTTGTCCCTGACCGTTTGGGAGAATCTTATAGACGGAACTGGGGAAAGACAGACCCTGAACGGCAAACTGTTTACCCCGGACGAAAGAGTGGCGTGGGCTTGGGGAGCGGAGAAGGCCATCCCCGTGCCGATGGGAAAGAGTTGCCGGGGAAGGCGGGTGTGGTTTGTATTTCAGCCTCGTCATAGCGCGGCGGAGGGACTCCGGCGGGTGGTGGGAGGTACGGATGGGACGCAGGTGGAACGGCAGGTGCTGGAAAGCACGGTCGGACAGTGGGCTGTATTTCCCTTTGCCGACGGATTTGTGACGGACTTTGAACAACTTTACGAGATGTTGGAAGAGATTGAAGCAGAGGGGGAGCTAACGGGGGCCAAGGTCAGGTAGCCTTGGCGACCATCTGCAAAAATTTGCATAGAGACTCCTTGGTACAAAGTCCCACCCAAACGGATTTCCCCACGGGTTGCGTAGACTCGTCCCGGTAAACCCGGCTGTGCTGCCACAAACTGTTGCACTTCTTTTTTCTGAACCCACACACTAATCACGTAGTGTCCGTCTGACCGCCGGGATAGTAACCAAAACTCCCCACCTGTGGGTGGGCTCATATGGGCCAGTACCTGCAGTTGGTTTCCCATCGCAACAGTGGCGGTGGGATAAGGAGCACTTGGGACTCCCTGCAGGCGATAGGCGAGAAATCCAACCACCAACAACGCCAGGATGATCCACGAACTCTTGCGCATTGGAAGTTCTCCTTTCGGTAAGTCGTGGGTCAGCTTCTTCGCATGCCAGATGATGGCCATCCACGTCGGAGCGTCTAGGGGTGCACCTGGATTTGGATGTTTTGAATGATGGCATATTGGGTAGGCTTACTCACCTCCCCGCCCATCATGGGGTTTGGTACCACTGGGATATCCGCAATTTTTTTAACCACGCTCATCCCCTGGATGACTTGGCCAAACTGCGTGTAATCCGGAGGAAGCTGGTTGGCTTCGGGTCCAGTGCAGATAAAAAACTGACTGCCGTTGGTGTTGGGTCCAGCGTTAGCCATCGCGACAATGCCCGGTTCATAAGGGTGTTTGGGCGGCAATTCGTCGGCAAAGTGATACCCGGGGCCACCCGTACCATTATTTAAAGGGTCTCCGGTTTGGATCATAAAACTTTTGACGATACGGAAAAAAACATCATTGTTGTAAAAATGGTGATTTGCCAAAAAGATAAAATTGTTGACGGTATGGGGACTATCCTTGGTAAAAAGTTGCACCGTGAAGTGACCATAGTTTGTAGTAAACACCGCATCATACTGCTTATTCACATCAATCGTCATCGCAGGTGGAGTCGACCAATGCATATGAAAGCCCTGCGACTGCGGAGGCGGCGGGATTTGGGTTTCTCCGGTGGCATTGCCGGAGAGACTCGATGGAGTACCAGAAGTACCGTTTGTTGGTGTCCCATTATTGGCTGCCGGAGTTCCACAGGCGGTCAACAATAGAGCTATGGCTCCTGCTGCCCCTGCGGTGATGACTTTGCGATAAACAGAGAATTGCCTTGTGGAGTGTTGCAGTCTATTCACGAGTTGGTAACCTCCTTGTGACGCGGTGAAGTGTGGGTTCCATAATCAGGCCTTGCCCAGCATTTGCAGAAATTCCCGTCGGAGTTTCTCGTTCTCTCGATATACGCCCGTGGCCGCTAAGGTAACAGTTTTAGAACCAGGTTTTTTAATTCCGCGAGCAGCCATGCACGTGTGCTCGGCTTCCAGCAAGGCGATGGTTCCCAAGGGATGAAGAACCCTCTGCAGAGAATCGACAATTTGCTGGGTCATCCGTTCCTGCACCTGTAAACGACGAGCCAGCACATCCACCAGACGAGCCAATTTGCTGATGCCGACGATGGTTTGGTCCGGCAGATAAGCCACATGGGCTTGACCGAAAAACGGCAACATATGGTGTTCACACAGGCTGTAAAAGGTAATATCCGAGACAATCACCGGTCCGTCGGTGTGTTCATTGAAGGTGGTGCTGAGCATGCTGTCCGGGTCTATGTTCATACCGCCCAATAATTCATCAAACATTTTTGCTACCCGTGTCGGGGTGTCCAATAATCCCTCCCGTGTGTCGTCTTCACCGGTGAGACGGAGGATTTCCCGTACGTGGAAAGCAAGTTGTCTTTGTCTACCATCCAGTTCATGGTGGGAATCCATATTTTCAAGTTCCGTGGAACGCTCCAACAATTCCCCGGCCCCCCTTCATCAGACCCGATGTGCCCTCCATTGCAATGGCACTGTTTATTCATTATAGTGGTTTGGGTTTCTGTGTCCAAGTGAAACTCTCTGCAGGGGACTGGTGAGTCCATTTCAGAGAGTTGCAAGTTCGTCAACCGTGACACTTGTTGACCTGAGTTGTTTGGAGGGGCTGGAATGAATTTTTCTGACAATAGGCTCAAATCCAGCTCAGTCTTGGTCAACCAAGACCTGCTGGCAGGTCTCAATGCGCAACAGAAAAGGGCGGTCACTGCGGTAGATGGCCCCGTCTTGGTTGTGGCTGGAGCGGGCAGTGGAAAAACCAGTGTGCTGACTCGCCGTATTGCCTATTTGGTGAGAGTCCGACAGGTGCCCGTGCATGAGATTTTGGCTATCACTTTTACGAACAAGGCAGCGCGGGAAATGAAGGAACGAATCCGCCCCTGGGTGGGGGAAAGGGCTCACGACTTATGGATGGGGACCTTTCACAGCATTTGTGTGAAAATTTTACGCCGCGAGGCGGCAGCAATTGGCTATCATCCCGCCTTCACCATATTGGACGGGGATGACCAACTGGCGGCCGTGCAACAGATTATGCTGGATCTCAACTACGATTTGAAAAAATTTGATCCGAGTGCAGTCCATGGGGTTATTTCCAATTGGAAGAATGAACTGTTGGCTCCGGACATGGGCTTGGTTGACCGTGCTAAGAGAAATGGAATTTCAGCCATTGCTGCCCAAGTGTATCCCCTCTATCAACGTCGCTTGCAGACTGCTAATGCGATGGACTTTGACGACCTGATTGGGAAAACTGTGGAACTGTTCCTGAATCACGAAGATGTGTGCCGACGTTATCAAGAAAAATTCCATTATTTGCACGTTGATGAATATCAGGACACAAATCGCGCTCAATATCAATGGATCCGCCTGCTTGCGGCGGGTCATGGCAACATCTGTGTGGTGGGGGACTCGGATCAAGCGATATACGCTTGGCGGGGAGCGGACATCCGCAACATCCTCGATTTTGAACGGGACTACCCCGACACCACCGTGATTACTTTGGAGACCAATTACCGTTCTACGCAAACCATTCTCGATGCGGCCAATGCCGTGATTGGCAATAATCTGCGGCGCAAAGAGAAGAACCTGCGTTCCGTTCGGGGGCAGGGGCAGCCAATTGTGGTGTGTGAAGTCCAAGAGGGAGACCAGGAAGCCCAGTATGTGGCGGATCAAATCATTGCCCATGTACAAAATGGTGGGCAGTTTGGAGATTGCGCCGTGCTCTATCGGGCGAATGCTCAGTCCCGAGCGATTGAAGAGAAACTGATGCAGCATGCCGTTCCCTACATTGTGGTGGGGGGATTGACCTTCTATGATCGCCGGGAAATCAAGGATGTTATGGCTTATTTGCGGGTCTTAGCCAACCCCCAAGACGAAATTTCTTTGCTGCGCATCATTAATACGCCTAAACGAGGACTGGGTCAAGGAACACTCATTCGACTGTTGGACTTTGCCCATGGAGAGTCTATCACGTTATTGGAAGCTCTGGCGTTGGGTGCAGCAGCAGGCCTGACAGAAAAGGCCGCGATGGAGGCGGGGAAACTCCACGATGTGTTCATTGAACTGATGTCCTGGATGGACGGTATGCCAGTGAGTGAATTCCTTGCTGAGGTGTTGCATGCCACGGGATACCGAGCCATGTATGTCGAAAGCTCCAAGCAGGAGGACTTGCAGAGACTTGAAAACATTGATGAACTGTTTAGCGTCACAGAGTCTTTCGACCGCCGACGTCATGGTTCATTACTGGAGTTTCTCGGTGAGGTCTCGCTGCTCAGTGATGTGGATAAGGAAAAGGGAAAAGAACAAAACGCTGTTCGCTTGATGAGTCTGCACGCCAGTAAAGGCTTGGAGTTTCCGGTGGTGTTCATCATTGGTATGGAAGAGGGAGTATTTCCTCATGCCCGCAGTCTTGAGGATAATCAGAGCATTGAAGAGGAGCGGAACCTGTGTTACGTGGGCATCACTCGGGCGAAAGACAGCTTGCACCTTTGCTGTTGCCGGGAACGGACCCTGTATGGTCAGGTGCACCTTCGGGAGCCATCACGGTTTCTCAGTGAACTTCCGGAGGATAAGGTGAGTCGATTACTCCTTGTGGAGGACTTACCTGCCAATCTGACGGTTGGGGACAAGGTGCGTCATCCTCAGTTTGGCGAGGGTGTTGTGTTGTCCATGGCGGATAGCCTCCCTGCAAGTGGAAAAGACAGAACAGGCGATGAAGAAATGCCACCTAATTCTCCTCAAGGCGTCCCGGGAAAACAGCTGACGGTGATGTTTCACCCCAGTATCGGACTGAAAATTGTGCCGGATCGCCATGTTCGGCTGGCATCTCAGATGTCTTCACCTCCACTTGCCAACGGTGTGTTGCAGGGGTTTCAAAAAAAGGAAACAAAAAGGAACTACACGGAGGTAAAATCAAATTTTCATACAAAGGATAAACCAACGAACATTCACTGAGTAGAGGTGCAACCACCGAGACAGTCATGGTAGAATGAAGAAAATAGGGTGAGACTACGGAATTGTCGCCAAAAGTCCCTGCTTTTTCGCCAGGGTGAAAATTGTGCGGCGTAGAGGGCCGAGAGGATGAATGTCTGGTGTGGGGATGGATTGGAATTATTGTCGGTGTGGTTGTCCTGGTGGGTCTGTACGTTTGGCTGTACTTATACACACGCAAACGACAGCGGGATTTTGATGAGCAGTATATGGCTGCCAAACAGCGCTTTGACGTGTTTGTGTTGAACAAAAAGGTTGTTCGGGAAGCTGGGCAGTCCAAATGGTTAAAGTATATGAAGTTTAAAACCTACCAGGTTGTGGGGCGCATCAGCGTGTCTCAGAAGGTTAAGGGTGTGCAGATGAGTCGGGTTCAGGCCATGACTTTTCACACCACCAAGTCAGAGTATGAAAAAATCCAGCCTCAACACCGCTACAAGATGGATGTCGCAGGGAACTACATCGGATATGTATTAGCTCCGGCTCCCGGTAAGCAAAGCAAACAAAAGGATAAATCGGGTAAATCCAAGGGCGGCGCTGCCAAGTGGAAGCTGTGGAAAAAATCGGGCACCAAGGGGAAAATACGGACCGATTCACGAGATAAAGCGAAGTGAATTGAATTGTTTTTGCTTAAAGTGCGTGTCCGAAAAGGGGTCCGGTCAGATCCTC
>DAHWFY010000112.1 GCA_027336365.1 Bacillota bacterium
GAAAGAAAGACCATGTCCCGTTCCGGCCAATCCGGTTGTTGTGGATGATGTCGTAGCTTTTCAAAATAAAGAACGGTCAAAAGCTCCGTTTGAGACAGAGAGCCCCCTGGGTGTCCACTCTGAGCCTCGTACACCGCTCGGAGTGTCGTTCGACGGACTCGTTTGCAGATTTCCGTCAATTGTTCCAGTCTTTGTTCCGATAATTTCCCCATGCAAATCCCTCCTCTAGGCTGCGTGTCCTCATCCTATCCCAGTAAATTCAGGTACGTGGATTTACATCCCTGTTGGTGCCGCTAACAGCGGCATGACGGTCTATCAGACTAATGCGGTCCACAGTCTCTCATGGAAACCCATGACCTCCCGATGCACAGAACTACGGCAATGGAATCAATTTCCCCGCATTACATAAGTTTTGCGGATCAAAAACTTTCCGTAGCGCCAATTGAGCCTCTAATTCTGTTTTATTGAAGACATATCTCATTTCTTCTAGCTTTTCCAATCCAACCCCATGTTCGCCCGTAATCGTTCCGCCCAAATCAGCGCATACTTTTAAAATTTTGGATGCCGTTTGGATGGCGCGTTCTGTTTCCTCTGGGTTTGCACTATCATACAGAATCAAGGGATGTAAATTCCCGTCCCCCGCATGAAATACATTGGCAATTCGCAGCCCCGCATCTCGACTCATTGCTTGAATTCGTGCTAATGCCTCCGTCAATCGAGTCCGAGGAACTGATCCATCCTGCACCAGATAGTCTGGAGAAATCTGGCCCATGGCTCCAAAAGCCATTTTTCGATTTCCCCACCACAGGGCTCGTTCATTTGCATTCGTGGCCATTTTGACCGTACGCACTTCATGGCGCCGACAAATATCCAATATTTTGTCAGTTGTTTCCTCTAACCCTGCTGTCAGGCCATCCACCTCAATAATCAAAATCGCCTCGATGTCCTCGGGATACCCCACATGGTAAGAACTCTTTTCCACCGCCTGAATTGCCAATTTATCCATAAACTCTATGGCTGCCGGAAGTATTCCTGCCCTAATGATGTCTGACACCGTATCGGACGCCTGCGCAATGCTGTCATACATGGCTTGAACCGTTTTCACGGCTTCTGGTTTTTTCATAATTCTTACTGTAATTTCCGTGACAATTCCCAGTGTCCCTTCAGCCCCAACGAACAATCCCATCAGATCATAGCCCACGGCATCTCCAAAAGGAGTTCCAATATGAGCGATTTCCCCTGTGGGCAAAACGACCGTAGCCGCCACCACATGATTCGTTGTTACGCCATATTTCAGGCAATGAGCACCTCCTGAGTTTTCGGCGACATTTCCACCAATGGTGGATGAGGACTGACTCGAAGGGTCCGGAGCATAGAAAAAGCCGTCTTTGTCAATCTCCTTTGACAAGGTAAGATTGATATACCCAGGTTGTACCACTGCACGTAGGTTATCTAGATCCACAGAAATTAGCTTATTCATGCGCGCAAAGTTTAAAATGACTTCCCCATTAAGAGGCGTGGCCCCGCCACTCAATCCTGTTCCGGCCCCCCGAGGCAAAAAGGGAACTTGATGTTTGGCCAAGAGACGTACAATCTCAGCCACTTCTTGAGTGGTTTCAGGAAACACAACGGCACTGGGAAGACCATTCCTTGCCACATACCCATCACACTCATACACCCTTAAATAATCAGGTTCATGAATCACCCGATGGACTCCGACAATATTGACCAACGAGTTGACCAGTTCCGCCTTCGATAACTTTACCTTCCCTCTCATATCACGAGGGTTAGTCGGCTCTACGAGGACGTTCGTGCCCGATTGATTTTCCATGATTCAATCGTTCCTTTCTTTTTGATATGCCTCATCGAGGAGTTCCACTGTATGCAGAACATCCACGTCAATCCCCCGGCGATGAATTCCTGCCGAGATCTGCAACATGCAGCCGGGATTCCCCATGGCTACCCCATCCACTCCATCTGGAATATCGTTGACCTTCCGATCTCCCAAGCGTAATCCCATTTCAGGATGAGTCACGTTATAAATACCCCCACTCCCACAGCATCGCTCAGAATTCGGCATATCGACGACTTTTAACCCAGGAATCGCTTTTAAGATTTCCCGAGGCTGAGAACGCACTCGTTGCGCATGATACAAGTGACATGAGTCATGATAGGTAATTGTCCGCTCCACGGTGCCCTTAGGAGGCTCAAACCCAACCTCCACCAACAGTTCGCTAATATCCCGAACCCGTTCGGAAAAGGATTTAGCCTGGGCCAGTAAAACAGGATCGTCTTTAAATAATTCCGGATACTCTTTCATGGCGGCTCCACATCCTGCGGCGTTGACTACGATATAATCCACTTGAGACGCCATGAACACTTCAATATTCCGCTTTGCCATTTCACGGGCCTGCTCTCTATCCCCAGCAGCAGTCTGCAGGGCTCCACAACAAATTTGCTCCTTGGGAACCACCACCGTAAGTCCGTTGCGAACGGCCACCCGAGCGGTGGCTTCATTGATGTGGGCGAAAAAGATATCCATGACACAGCCCGTAAACAAGGCGACCGTAGCCTTTTCCTCCCCTTGAGCGGGGATATGATGTGGCAAACTTTCTAATGCCCCCATCTTAGGCACATCTGGTAAAATGCTTTCCATACTTTTAATTGGCTGATGCAAAAAATTGTTATTGCGAGCAATCCAGCGCAACCCGGAATGTTGGTAGAATCGCAAAAGCTTCCCCAAAGTTTGCAGCCGCTTTGGATGCGGGAATATTTTCCGCTCAAAAAACCGCTCCAAGGCCGTTCCGCTGTGAGCAACTTGGGTCATTTCAGGTTTTAGTTCTTTTGCCCTCATGGAGGCGTAAATTTGGCCGCGGGCTTCTTCAATAAGATTTCCTACCTTGACTCCTGAGGGACAGACCGAATCACAATTACGACAATCCAGACAAGTAAAAATAGAACTTACCACCACTTCATTGAGGGGTAAACGTCCCTCAGAAACCTCTTTAATGAGATAAACTCGCCCTCTGGGTGACTGATTCTCATCTCTTAATTCTTGATAGGTTGGGCATGTCTCCAAACAGAGTCCACAGTGTACACATACCGAATATTTTTCTGCCTCGGGCGCATCCGCCCAGTGAAATCCTAAGACATCCGAGGTTGAGTTGCTGTAAATCCCCCTGTCGACGGGAGACATTGTCACTACTTTGGCCATTTCGCTGAGCTTAGGCATTCTTCATTCCTCCCACAAATCGCCCAGGGCTGAGGATATTCTGTGGATCGATTGCATCTTTAATTCTCTGCAACCAAGGTTGGAAATCCCCGATTGAACCAAAAACATCCACTTTCTCTTGCAACCACGGCTCTGCCTTCTCAATAACCACACTGCCTGCGTACTCCGAGACCAAACCACGGGCTTGCTGGACCAATTCCTCTTGAACCTTGAAGCTCAATCCTTTCCCATAGAGACGCCCGACTCCAGTGGTCATCCCCAGCGAGAAGACACCTTCTCCCTCTGCTTCCCCTAATATTTTTTCCAGAGGAGTTACTATTTGCCACAACAACGTCGGCGCGATATTCAACCGAAGGACAAAATCAAAGCCCAATAAACTCTCCTGATAATGAGTCCATAAATCATCAGCGGAAACACCTTGGAATACATCAATGGATAGTCCCATTTCGTCTGCCCATGTTCTTAGTTGAGACGTTTGATAAGCTGCTGCAGAAGCGTTTTCATCACAATCGATGGCAAGTAACCAGGGATGGTGAATTTGTGACCTGGATAAAATCCCGTTTTGGAACACCCTGGAGGAAACCGCCTCTAGTCGTGTGGGCAATAAGCTGGAATGAACGAGACGCTTTTGTAAGATTTTAAGGTCTTCTCTTCTCCCCTGCATCGTGACCGTTTCCCGATGCAAGGGCAGAGGTTTTAATTTTAAATGCGCTTCTACAATAACTGCCAACGTGCCAAAGGAGCCAATAAAAAGCTTCGTCATATCGTATCCAGCAACATTTTTCATGACCCTCCCACCAAAGTTCATGATGTCCCCGGAAGGGTAAACCACCCGTACGCCAGCCACAACATCTCGGAAAGTCCCATAGCCCGTTCTGCGGGGACCATTTGCCGCAGTGGCAATCAACCCCCCCAAAGTGGCCCCCGGTCTGCAGACCGGATCTAAGGGCAACATTTGCTTGTGCGTTGAAAGGAGCTCCTGCAAGTTCGTCAGTGTGACACCGGCTTGCACAGATACCACCATATCCTCCGGTGAATAGTCTATAATTTGATTTAATGAAGTAAGGTCTAAAAGAATATCCACTCCTGCCCCCAGATGTGTCGCATGCAACTGTGAACCTGCACCCACGGGTAACACGCGCCATTGATAAGCTGAAGCCGCTTTCAAAACTTCTGCAACTTGATCTTCCGTTTCTATGCGGACTCGAACGACGTCGTAACGGTGAAAACCTGCATCACCCATTTCAGCAGTTTCTAGACCATTGAAATGCTCCTTTGTCACCCTATTGTCGCCAAGTGTCTCGCTTAAAATCTTAGCGACCTCATCCAAATCCACAGATAGATTTGATTGCACAAATACCTCCTCCGTTTCGTGTACCGTATTACAGAACACTGTTCCATTTTGATGGCACCAATGTACACCTCTTTACGTTAAGTATCAAGACCTATCCTCGCCGTTTAATGAGAAAATTTCAAAATAGACCCCCATGCCGCTGTTAGCGGCACCAACAGAGAATGTAAATCCACGCAGTTGTATTTACTGATTAGACTCCTATGCTACCTCAAATCGAGCCCTCCTCGGCACACTCAAGTTTGTGTTCTGTAATACATAACATTGTTCTACAACTATTGACTAAAAATTTTCCGCCGTTTATGATAAGAGCCAAGATTCGAGCTTAGTATTTATCTTTTAAAATTCAGACTTATGGTCCTCAACAAAAAACCATAAGCAAAAGAAAGGAAGTGACCCTTGGCATCCTGATGGCTGAAAGGAGGAAGTCCTTTATTCACTCAGAGAAAGCGATTACATTTTCACCGCAAATCCTCTTTACGAAACTGTCAGTAATCCGACTTCACAGTCTACGATTGAGGTGATGACATGTTTCACCAGTTGTTAAATCCAACAGGCAATGTTGGGCTCACGCTCATTTTGGCGCTCATTCCCATCGTATTACTGCTATTTTTATTAGCTGTTGTCCGAATGACCGCTTGGTTGGCCGTCATTGTTGGTTCCATCGTGACGATACTGATTGCTATTTGGGCGTGGCATCTCCCCTTTGGAATCGGGATGAAGGCGTATTTTTACGGAGGACTCACCGGTGTTTGGGCCATCGATTGGATTACCTTTTGGGGTGTCACATTGTACTACACATTGGTACTCACTGGATTGTTTGATATCTTTAAGAAGTGGTTGATACAGGTTGCAACCGCAGATGTGCGGGTTCAGGCCATTTTAATGGCTTGGGCATTTGGAGCACTTTTAGAGGGTTTGGTTGGTTTTGGATACCCATGGGCGGTCATTGCTCCTATTCTGATGGGGTTAGGAATTGCAGATTTGGATGCTCTGCGTGTTACCGCTATCGCGAATAATGCCCCAGTATCTTATGGTGCAATGGGAGTTCCTATTCTTGTGCTGGCTTCTGTAACGGGATTGCCTTTAATGAAGCTCTCGGGTTCAGTTGGGGACGTGGTGGCACTACTCGCATTGGCGCCTCCTTGGATTTTGATTTATCTCGTGAGTGGCAAAAAGGGATTCCGGCATGGTTGGCCTCTCGCCGTAGTTGGATCTCTGTCTTACATTTTAGGGCAATGGCCCACGGCTCATTTCTTGGGTCCCTATCTCCCCGATATTGCCGGTTCCATTGTCTCTTTCGTCTGTCTGCTGTTGTTGCTGAAGGTCTGGCGTCCAAAAACCATTTTGGGATATGGCGGTGTGGAGCTCAGTTCTAGTACCAACAAGACGGAAAGCATGGCTACCCGAGACGTGTTTAAAGCTTGGCTGCCCTTTGCCGTTCTCGTGATTGTGGTTTTGGCGGGAACCGGACCTTGGTCCCATTTGGGAGACATCAGTTGGCTGAAATTGCAAGTAGGAGGGATTTCGTCAATTACGCATAAAGCAACCGCTGTTTTATTCAATTGGACTCCGTTTGCTGGAGGCACCTGGATCTTCTTCTCTTGGATCATCGTCATGCTGTTGTTTGCGAACAAGTCTTTTAAAGTCGCCGGGGCAATTTTCCGCAAGACTTTTGCCCAAATGTGGGGTGCTTTGCTTGTTGGATTTTTCATCTTTGGACTGGCCAACGTGTTCAATTTCTCCGGAATGGCCTCGTCTTTGGCTTCCGACATCTCCAAGTTGGGACCCGTGTTTATCATCTTTGCTCCCGTTTTAGGCTGGATTGGAGTCGCGTTGTCTGGTAGCAACACTTCGACCAACGCCATGTTTGGCGCTTTGCAAATGATGGTGGGTAAACTCCTAGGCTTTCCTATGCTACTACTTCCCTCTCTAAACTCCGTTGGAGCTGAGGTGGGTAAACCCATTGCCCCGCAAACCGCCAGTGTGGGTGTTTCTACCACTGGATTCACTCGCAAAGAGGGTGAAGTCATCCGGCACAATATGGGATGGACACTGATTGCGCTCGGTTACCTTATCGTGATTGGCGTTTTCTACTACTTGGTGGCGCCAGGAATTATGAAGCTCTAGTCTATGAGAATCTTTTTTTGTGGCATGGCCAAGTATTGTTGAAATCGAATCAAAACAACTGGCAACGCAGGGGGCAAGCTGACAGATTTGCTTGTCTCCTGTGTCATTATGTCGGCTTAGATCAAGGAGAACAAGCTATGGATCTCCAATGATAAAGTCGCACTGGTTACAAGAGACAAAACCGATTTTGAACGGGATATTAGATTAGAAACAAGAAAAAACGAAAATCAAAATACAAACACACTTTCTTTTTGAGGGGATTCTGTATGGCTCATTCCGTCAAAATTGCCGACACAGCGTCGGGGGTCGTGCCTGCAAAGCAGTTGGCGGCGCACGCCCATGAATACATTCAGCACTCGAAAGCCCGCAACACCGTCAAAGCCTACCAATCGGACTGGCGTGCGTTTGCCGCGTGGTGTGCGTTGCAGGACCTTTCTGCGCTGCCAGCGAACGAGGATACCGTCACACTGTACCTGGTCCACATGGCGGAAAACGGACACAAAACCAGCACGATTGGCCGCCGCATGATTTCCATCGGCTTGGCCCACAAGTCCAGGGGGTACACGTCCCCCACAGCGTCCGAGACGGTGAAAGCGGTCTGGCGCGGAATTCGCAACACCCACGGGGTGGCCGTCTCGCCCAAAACCCCCATCCTTGTGGAAGACCTGCGTCGGATGCTTCTCCAAGCACCACCCCATCTGCTGGGGTTGCGGGACCGTGCCCTGTTGTTGATTGGCTTTGCGGGCGCGTTTTGTCGCTCGGAACTCGTGTCGTTGGACGTGGAAGACGCCACGTTCACGCGCGAAGGGCTGACCCTCACTTTACGTCGGAGCAAGACGGACCAGGAGGGAGCGGGAAGAAAAGTGGGCATCCCTTACGGATCGCACATCGAGACCTGTCCCGTCCGCACGTTGGAGGACTGGCTGCAGGCCGCGGGCCTGGACTCTGGCCCCCTCTTTCACCGCGTGGACAAAGCAGGCAAGGTAGGGGGCGAACGGCTCTCGGACAAGACCGTCGCACGGGTGGTCAAAAAGTATGCGGAGGGCATTGGCCTCAACGAGCGCGGGTCTGGCGACGTCCGCGGCGATGGCCGGGGCCTCGGAACGGGCGATTATGGCGCAAACGGGGCATAAGAGTGTACACATGGTCCGCAGATACATTTGCGAGGGCAGCTTGTTCCGGGAGAATGCAGCGGTGCTGGTGGGGCTGTAAGGGATTGGGGTGGAATTGAATTGACCAAAATTGTGGGACCACTATAGATTTCGTCCGAGTACGGTGTCCACTTTACAATGCTTCATCGGTGGAAGAACACGGCCATCGAAAAGTCACAGGACCACCCGTTCAACGGGTGGTCCTGTGACTTGAAACCGTCGGTGGATAACAAGGGGGAACTGCGCCCTCATCCCAAACCACATTTATCCATATCGCAAATCCCGGAGCGAGAGTGATGCCATACGGCCATCCTCAGCACGAAAAAAAGCCGAATCCCGACCACTCCTTGCCGGGTGATCCCTATCTTCTCCATTCACACCGCCCTCTTCACATCGCTATGAATATTTCAGGATGAAGTAACGCCCTTATCTCTGATGTGGAAAGGTCTGCGATAAAACAGAGGCAAAATATCATCCATCGGTAATTTTTGGTTCTATAAATGGCCACGGCAATTTTTAAAATGTGAGTACGGTGTATCCTATCTTGATGCGCTGAGCTATTTCTACTCCACCCATCACAATGTCTGCGGGGAACATCTGATCTTGCGTGAGACCAATGTTCTCAAGGGACATCCCACAGACTTTGATACTCACTCCTACATTTTTCAACTTGTCTAGCATCTCACCAAACTGCGGAGAATTGCGCTGATTCGAACGCAAAATTTCTACTCCCGGGCCCAATGCGAGAAATTCCACATCTAGTTCCTGTTGAGCCATTGACAGTGTCAGTTGCAAGACAGCCATGGCACGGACAAATTCTTCTTTGCCAGTCGTCAGAGTAATCAACACGGGTTTTTCTGCCATGATGGTTTTTCCTCCAGAAACAAGAGTCACTGCGAGTCCAAAGGCCAAATTTTGGCGTGTGACGAGAAATCGCTACATATTACGAGTGATTTTTTCGCGTATGTCAGGTTCCGCCTTGCGGATGGCCTCCTGAACGTGATTCATATCTCGATTAGCAAATTCAGTGGGCAGACTGGCAGAAGCCTTCATTCGATGGATGAGAAAAGCACTGAGTTGATTATCAGGCATTGCGGCAGCCAATTTCAGATTCGTGGCACATAGTTGCTGATACTGAGCATCCGTCGCTACTTCGGCCATCTCCCGGATCATCGAACTTAATGCGGTCAGTTGTTGGTCTTCGGGAAGGGAACCCAATTTCTGCAGTAATTCTCCCATCTTAATCAAACGCTCGTTTTCATCAAGGTCTGCAAGCGCCACTATATTCATTTGATTCATGAAAGATTATCCTCTCCTTTTGTGAGAATTACATTTTGTTTTGCAGAAGCACAATACAAACGAATCATATCAATTATGATTATGTCTGTCGACTGCCATTCAGCTGGATCTATTTGAGAAGTTTGGGAAGCTGTTGCAACAACTGCGGGAAGAACTATCGGGGTTTGGCGAGCATGTAGTGATGGACAGCACGGTGATGCCTCGTTTGCCAAACACAATGGCTGAGAGAACGGGGTGTATAACTACAAGGGGAAATATGGTTGCTCAACTCACAAAAAACAACAGCGCAAATAGCTCAAGAAACAGTGCTGACGCATGAATTTCAAATCTCTTGAATTACTTGGCTTTCTGGAGGATTCATAGAAAATTTCGTCGCA
>DAHWFY010000113.1 GCA_027336365.1 Bacillota bacterium
GTACATCGTGCAGGAAATCCGCCAATCGCTGACAAATATCCTCTGCCGCTTCCTTGCTTCTTGCGAAAATGACAAAATCATCTGCATAGCGGCAATATGAAATTGCCGGTTTCCACTGTCGGTTTTCGCGTATCGCGATAGGGCGTCGGCTTTGTATTCCGAAGTTCCACGCCCAGCGGTCTTTTCTCACCTTTTTGTTTAGATAATTTACTTCCATCCACTGGTCAAATTCGTGTAACATGATATTTGACAGTAGTGGTGAGATGACGCCACCTTGTGCAAAGTGAGTAGAGAGTTATCTGAAAGTCGAGCACGAAAAATCGGCTCCTCCACAGGATGAAGCCGACTTTGAGATAACTCTATTGGACGGAACTGCGGTCACTGGTCGCTATGGGGAAATAAAAAAGCCCATGGTTTTAAAATAGAGCAATGTTTTTACTATCATGCAGGCTATTCTTGGAAAGTCGAGGAAAAATGTATGCTTGGTATAGCACAATGGATACAATTCCCCCCTCCCCAATGAAGAGGCAGTAGGCAGACATTATGCAGTTGTCCGGCGAAGCTCTTGTGAGATGACCTATACCACAACAGGGGCAAAGAGTGAAGTCTCGCCCAGTTAACTTCTCGAAGAGTTCCACGGTAGATAACTTGGCTGTGAACTTCTCCCTCATGGTCGTCTTTGTGAGCTTTTTACACAATGCTAACTTAACTGACTTGTTTCTGGTTCAGAGCAATCCATAGTGCCGAATCCTTATAAATCCTGTGGGGAGAACATGCACCAGAAAGCGACGAATAAATTCATCCGTCGTTAGGCTCATCAGCTTCTGCCGGTTATGGTCTTTGTAATCCCGCCACTTAAACGTCACCATCCCATTGTGCACGCGAACAATACGGTTGTTTGAAATGGCGACACGGTGGGTATATCGGCCTAGATATTCCACTACATGTCCAGGGTCTTTGAAGGGCGGTTTGCAGTAGACCACCCATTCTTTTTGGTACAAAGAAGATATCCACTGCTGGAACTGATTCTGGTCGTGCAAATGCACTATGGAACCGTAAAATTCAAGCTTCGCCTGCTTCAAATAGTTAAGAAATTTTCCTCTGAACTTTCGGGATAGAACCTTCACTGGAATGAAAAACTTTTTTCTTGAGTTTACCCACTTACCATAGGAGTTAAGTCCACCACCAGGAACAATACAGTACGGTAAAGGTGGGAAAGACCGTTACACTTTACTCTCAGACGCCTGCCTAAACGTTTTGCGCGAGTACTGGAAGGAATACCGGCCAAACCACCCCGAGGACTGGCTGTTTCTTGGCACGTACAACGTGACGCATATTACCTCTGCGGCGATTGAAGATGCTTTCACTAAAGCGGTCCAAAGAGCTCGCATCACCAAACAAGCGTCCATCCACACACTGAGGCACTCCTTCGCCACACATCTTCTGGAAGATGGGGCCACATTGCTACAAATCAAATCATTACTGGGGCATGCCAGTGTCCAGTCCACGACAATCTATCTGCATCTGGCGAATATGCCATCTGGCATCGTAAGTCCACTAGATAGTCATTCCACAGATGCTCGGTTTGAGGTTCCTTCACATGCCTGAATTACAAGATATCTTCGTGCAATATGGAGAAGCGTATCAAGCCGAACACCGTCTTCCACCTGACCAGCAAAAAGTGGTCCGTGCGATTCGACACTGTAGAACTGCTGCGTTAGGTGGACATGTGGATGAATGTGACGAATGCGGATTCGTGCGGGTTTCTTACAATTCGTGTCGTAATCGTCATTGTCCCAAATGCCAAACGCTCACCAAGGAACGTTGGATTGAGGCTCGAAAAGACGAATTGCTCAACGTGGGGTATTTTCATGTGGTGTTTACTCTGCCTGACCTACTCAATTCCGTTGCGTATCAAAATCCCGAGACTATCTACGGTCTTCTCTTCAGGTCAGCGGCCGAAACCCTGTCCGAACTCGCCGCTGACCCGAAATATTTGGGTGCGCAAATTGGCTTCACAGGCGTTCTCCATACATGGGGGCAGAACTTGATGCACCATCCACATCTGCACTGCATTGTCCCCGGTGGCGGGCTGGCTTCTAATGGCAAGTGGGTGAACTCCCGAAAGAAGTTTTTCATCCCGGTGAAGGTGCTGTCTCGGAAATTCAGGGGCAAGTTCCTGCATTATCTGAAACAGGCGAAGCTTGAATTTTACGGCGCCATCGTGCACTTGCAAGAGCAGAGCCAGTTTCAGGATTGGATGTCTTCTCTATACCAAAAAGAATGGGTGGTCTACTGCAAACCGCCCTTCAAAAACGCCGGACACGTTGTGGAATACCTCGGACGCTACACCCACCGCGTTGCAATTTCAAATCGACGTATTGTCAATTTGGAAGCGGGAATGGTGACGTTCAAGTGGCGGGACTACAAGGATAACAACCAACAGAAGGAGATGAGTCTGACTGCAGATGAATTCATCCGTCGTTTTTTGATTCACGTGTTACCTACCGGATTCACGAGGATTCGGCACTACGGACTACTCAGTTCCAGAAACAAAGCAACCAAACTGAAACTGTGTAAACGACTTACGAAGAGCGCCGTAAGAACCACCCCACTTCCCAAGCTGTCCGCTCTGGGTTTCTTGGAGAAGCTCACTGGGAGAGATTTCACCGTTTGTCCTTGCTGCGGCATTGGTCATCTCAGAGCTTCACCAGAACAAGGAATTGCATAGCCTTAGTAGAGGGCCTCTTGATTGGGGAGGGGGAAACTGTATCCGCTTGCCGTATTATCCGACCAATCACCGCCTGTTTTCCGCCAATTAGCGTCCCTGAACCTGTAACATCGGTTTATCCAGGCACCATGAGCATGTTTCTTTCCCCATAGTCGCTGGCGACCGCAGTTTAGTCCAATAGAATTATCCAAAATCGGCGTTCCTTCACGGAATGCCCCTCTTTGTGCTCGATTTTCGATAATTCTCTATTCATTATGCGAAGCTTTGCATAATTCATCGGTGTGAAGCACCGGCGTGTTGCGTAATTGTTCCCGAATGACGGGAATCGTGTCGATCTTCACGATATGGGCTATTCTTTTCAGTTGGCTCAACAATGTGGCTTCACTGGGGCGATATCCCGTCAAGTCAGCAAATAGCTGTCCGATTCGATCCAAGGGGATCAACTGATAGACGCTCCAATATGCCGTCCAAGCGGCAAATCCATCCCCGTACTGTACCGGGGCCTTGACTCCCTCCGGAAAGGAAGCGCGCTGTACTGTGTGGCAGCAGGGACAGCGTTTCTCTTCTGCCCGATACTCCGAGACAACGATGCTGGGAGGTGGCATGTCGACCACTTGACGTTTCACGTAACCCGAAACCTCCACTGCTTCCAATGACGTAGCGCAATGGGGACAGGTGTTGAGTTTATGCACAATGATTTCATCAGGGGTCTCGCTCATTCGAAGGGTATGCCCTTCATGCCCCTTTGGGGCTCCTTTCTTTCCACCGGATTGACGTGAATTGGTCGGTTTACGGAATCCATCACTGGAAGGCGGTTTGCTGGAGTTGCGGCTGTTCTGTCCGAGTTGGCGTTCCAAATCGTGAACGCGCTGTTCGAGTTCTTCGATTCGTTTGGCTTGAGTCACAACAAGTTGGTTAAGTTCATCAATCCGTTTGAGGAGGCCAGAGATGAAAACTGCAATCTCAACATCTCCTTCATTAAAAGGAACAAAAAGTCCTCCTTGAGTTCTTGATAACTTTTCCTCAAGGGGGGCCAAGTAGTAATGTGATTGGGAGCCTATTTGGGAATGTTAGATTTGGATGATAGGGGGTTGCACGAAGATCCGGAGGTAGGCATGAGTTCACCGGAGCGCGAAAGCGAAGGGATTGGGTGCAAATCCAGAAGGAAAATAATAGGCATTTCGCGAAGTTCATATCCGACACAGGGCGCATACAAGCTGTACGAGTTGAAAGGGGTAGGGAAATGGCTGGGGAAATGGCTAGGATGACTCGACAGGTCGACAACGTAGGGAGAATCGTCATTCCGATTGAGATTCGCGAGACGTTTCATATTGTAACCAACGATCATCTGGAAATTTTTGTGGATGAAGATCAGATTATCTTGAAGAAGTATGAACCGGGGTGCGTCATGTGTGGCGAAGTGGCTGAAGACTACATCCAGTTCCATGGTAAACGGGTCTGCGAGAATTGTGCAAAGGCTGCGACCGAAGTGATGGGTTAAGTCGTGTTTAAAGCATCTAGTGGAAAGGCTTCTGTTTACTGGGAAGTGAAGGACTGGGGGATCCCCTGAATGATGCCGGTGAACTCGGGGTCGGCCTCATGTCCTAATTCCGCAGGTCACATGGTGAAAGCGCCGGTACCCTCCCGGATATCGCAAAGTACGTTGGTTTTGACGTATCGATGGATGCTATAACAGTGGCCGTGGCAGACGCAGGTCGTCGTGAGGCAAGATACTGAGGAATTATTTTTCATACGCTAGAGGCGGTAAGAAAATTGTTTTCTCAGTCGGATGGACTGAAGAACTCCTTGCTTGTTATGAAGTAGGGCGCGCTCGGTCTGCAGTGCATTGCCTGTTCAGTCGTCAAGGGATTCCGCGCCTCGTCGTCGTTGCCCCAACGTCGATCGCGCAACAGTCGGGAGACCGTGTGAAAGCAGATCGAGCAACACGCCGATTGTCTAAGTTCCTATTTGCGTCACGTTATCAACCAGACCAAGCACATCACGAAGTGGACGAGAGCACATCGACAATCGTCAGACATTCTGAAATTCGAGAATCAGGTTCACCAACGAAGGTTTCAAGGATATTGACACGTCCAACGGGACGTATCGACGCCTCGCAAGATTGGATAAAGAGATTCACGAGCTAGCGCTCTATTCGTCCGGTGCGCCAGTGGCCCAAGCAAGACAAACTTAGGGGGTCCCGAAGATTGCGGCGGAATCATAGACGTTGGAAGTGGAACATTCCCACCCGTTTTCGAGGGCGCGAGAATATACGTTAAGGGAGACGTCCGAAGACAGCAAGGCGGGAAACCGGCACAAATGTTGCGCATGTTAGAATGCATAGGATCGCCTGTACCGTAAGCTCACCCGTCTGACATCGAAAAGAAAACCAAAGATCAAGGAAGTTGGTAGCTGGAGGACGGGGCCTCGTCGGATTTGTGGGGACAATTGCAGTCGAAGTCTACGAGCAGATAACGTGAATTCTGCAGAATGAAAGTTGAGCATTGATAGGTTGTGTATTCATTTTGCTGAAGGATTGGGAACCCTAAAGGAAAATCCACGAAGCAGGCGCTGTATTCGGTGTCGACATCTTCACTGAACGTAGGTCATACGTTCGTGGCAGGTCCTTGAGACGGAACGATTAACTATGGTAACCAATCCACGCATATCCGGCTGCGCACCGTCGGTCTACCCAGAACATGAGGAAACTGAAGCTCCGTGTCTTGTGGCCTAGCTGGTCCTTGACAGGTCCAGTTCATATGAGGACCTGCTGAACCACTGTTTAGATTGCTAAAAGAAGAGAAGCGGCATTCGTCGGTCTGAACAGGCATTCGTGCAGAAACAGAATGATGAGACACCCAAACCGTTCAAAATTGCGTTTGCCATCACGCCATTCGCCCTCGATCGCGTTTCCTTCAGCACCATTCTACCGTCAATGCGTTTGTGAGAGGTTTGTGCTCCTTCAGCCGGTCGTCGTTGGTTTGGCCCATGGTTTTCGTGTCCGGTATAGCTTGTGTCTGCCAACACCGCTTCTGGACCGAATTTAGAGCGTCCTCGGTAAGCTTCCGCCGTACTGTGGACTGTGAACCCGGCGTTGAAATTGTTCCATTACAATGACTCGACTCGTGACTAGAATTTGTGGCTCCAAATTCTACGGTTTCCCTTGTTTTTCCTCTTACAAACGAACGGACGTGTGGTTGTCAAATGCTTACGATGCGATCGTGTGACCGGTGTGCCCTTTGCCGATGCATCTAGTTTTTGTTGGGGAATCAATGCCTGAAACTGGTTCATGAGAGGGGTCGAAAGGAGGGTGCGACTGGAGGTTAAGTAAGCTAATCATGTACTGCATGTACGAATTTACTCTGAGGTTCTTCACCGCATTCCGGTTACTGCTTCCGAGCTTTGTCTGAATGAGTATCGATCAAAGTCCATTCGCATAGAAACCACCGCCGCCCATGGGGAGTTTGGTTTGAACTGACGTAGCGTGCATCAATGACAGGGTCCCGACGCTCTGGGAATCGAACCCGGAGGCCAAAGAATTTGAATCGCCTGGGTACGAGATAAAGTAAAACGTGTTTTTGACAACAGCAATTGTTCCCATTATAGGAGGAGAAATTCGTCTCGTTTCCCGCCAAGGATGAATCCAAAAGTAGGTATGTCGGACTTGGTGACGGCCGGCTTCAACTTGTGACTCCGTCAATACCGTGGGGTAGCAGGAAAGGTAAATTGTGTATCGAAATGTGATTCTTGTGACTAGAGTGCGATAGCTTCTATGCCACCGTCATCAGTGTAATGAGGATATCAACATCTGGTGAGTTTCATCCTTCATGAAGAAATTTCCGCCGACGACATTTGAGCAGAGCACAAATTCCAAGCACGGAAAGGGTGAGATGGAATTGAGTTGCGAAATCGATTATGGGGCGGACGGGTTGACGTATTGTGTGAGATGTCAAAGACTAAGACCAGCACAAGAAATGGCCATGATTTTTAAAACGGGTTTTCATCAAGAAAACGGGTGGGATTATCCTCTTGCACTTTGTTCACACTGCGATTTCCAGAAGGTGGACGAAGGCGGGTTACTATCTAACTCTAATGTATGTTTGTGACACATCGCGTAGGGAAAATCGGGGCCCCATGAAGTCGGAAAACTGTATTTTTTGCATAGACAGAATCTGGCATCGGAACGAGCGTTGTATATGTGATACACCAGGTGAGCGGACTATCACTCGATACGTCTTTATCAAAGTCACTTTGATTATGCATATTTTTTGAAAATTTAAACTCCCATGATCACCCATGATGATAAGATGTGACATCTTTCATACGAATGTAGATCGACAGAAAGGGGAACGCGCGAACTCGCCTTTGTGGAGTTGGGGATATGTGGACCAAAACCAAAGGGAATTCTTTCGGTTTTCAATCCTGCAAAATGCGAAATTTCGATTGGGTCTGAAGAACGGTCAATATCTGACATCCTGGGGGGACTGCTTGATTGTAGATATGTCCGGGGGTGGGTGTCGCATCACGACACCCCTCATCGTACCTGTGCTCACGTTGAGGCTAAACCTGCATCTTCTATTGAAGAACAGGAATTCCCTTCACTCAGATATTGTATAGAAAAGAGATTGATGAGAAAAGAGATTTGTTTAAGTATGGACTGAGATGGGTTCGTTTGTCGGATAAATACAAGATACGTCGGTCGAGGCGCTGGTCTCACGGGAAATTCGACGAAGAAACAGACGAAGATAGAGCTATGTGGAGATTTGTTGTGAAAATAGGATGATAACCATCTATCTATCTTTGTGGCGAAATGTGGTAATCTCATAGTTTTTGTTCAATTATTGCGCGTTTGTAGGTGGGAACCACGTCAATGCTTTAGGTGACCTGGAAACAAGTTCAAGTTGAGTTCTGCCTATTGTTTGGGTGTCGTGTCCAAATTAGTGTCATGTTGTGAGCATGAATTTGAATTCTCTTCGGTAAATGGTAGGCCGGCATTCCAAAGTCTTGGGTTGCCGTCCGGATCACGTCTAGAACAACACTTCAATTTGCCAACGGTTCAGCCATTGTCCCATCACCTTTCACGGGTGAGCAAGCATGTCGACACAACATCAGACAAGAGGACGAAAATTTTAGCTGTGAGCATAGCATCACAAAATCCTTGAAAAATGTTGAAAAATGTAGGATTATGTTGGCAAAGAGAATCGAGTAGAGCAGAATGTTTTATGGCAAACCAGTGGAAACACTGGGACGCAAAGCTACGGGTCTAAGGGTACGGAAGTATCTAGGATCGCCGGGTTGCCACAAGGGATCTTGGTAACAGGAGGGCGGCCCGAGAGATCACAGGGCTGCCTTTGTGCACCTTGGGGGAGAAAGGGTGAGAAATAATGAGGCACAAAATGGAATGCGTCCAAAAATGGCAAAAAAACCCTTCGGGGGGTATTATTATCCTAATTATCCAACAATACCCAATCTCCTAGCAACTTTCGCAGATAGGCTGGAACGACTCGATGTCGTATATCAACCTATAATCAATCATGCGGAAAACTCCATTTTTGCTTACGAAGCCCTAAGTCGGCCCCAGTACCAAGGCAGATTGATTCCCCCCGATCTATGGTTTCGCACCGCCTGTGAGAGCAACCTATCTGTCCAAGCCGACCTACTCGCTCTGTTTTCGAGTATAAAGCATTTCCGACGGACCTTACAAGGTGCGTCAACCTCTGCCGCACTTTTTGTGAATGTGATGCCGAGTAGTGTTGGGGAGAAGTCATTTCGTGAAGGAATTGAATTCCTATTTGAGGCAGGGCATTGTCGGCCCCAAGAACTGGTTTTGGAAATCATCGAATACGTTTCATACGATCCGTCCCAGATTGCGGAAATCCTCGAACCTCTGCGCGGGTTGGGGGTCCGTATTGCTTTGGACGATGTGGGTGTGGGGAGCACAAATCTTCTGGCGCTCGTAGAACTGAACCTGATTTTATCAAGATCGATCGCTCCTTGATTCAGGGGATCTCCGCTTCTTGGACGAAGCAACGACTATTAAAGTACTTAACGGAATTTATGCAATGTGAGAATTCCGTGATCGCGGAGGGCGTGGAATATCGTGAGGATCTATTGGCGATTCGTGAGTGTGGTGTCCGGTTAAGTCAAGGGTACTATTGGTCTCCTCCTGTCACGGGGGATGACCACATGTTGCTGACCGTAGAGATTGAGAAACAGAGAGAAGCGCTCATCCAACTGGTGGAGAAAAAAGGTGGTATCTTGACGGACGACGACGTGGTGACAAAGAGTCAAGAACTCGACCTCTTACTCACACAACACTGTCGATTCCACCACCCATGGTAGTACTTGTATGGGACGGATTCCGGCCGTGTCACATGGCACACAGGAGTGGCAGCCCTATGCAAGTGTTTCGTGCATCAAACAGTGGTTTTTCAAATGTCGAATGTCTAGCGTGCGAAAACCTAAAACACAACCAGAGTTACCGATGGACTCTGAGATAGAGGTTCAGCCTGTGAAACATGGACGTGTCTGTCATGGAGAATCAGATATCGATCACGGAGCCGGATGACGAGGGGGCGTTTGCCGCACGAACGGTCCCAAAAGATGGACGGTTGGTCGTCGTTTTAGATGGGCAACCCGCGGTTGGGCGGGTGATTGTTTATGGGAAGCAGGACATCCAAGTTGTACTTAGCCACATTCCGTTCTCTCAAAGGTTTTCATCAAGAGTCTCCAAGAATGCCACGGAGGCCATCGGGCGGG
>DAHWFY010000114.1 GCA_027336365.1 Bacillota bacterium
ATTGGCCGTACGACGTCCGGGTCCTTTGAGACCATCCAATCCACCGGTTTCATACTTACGCTTAAATTGATAGTATTGTCGGCGTGAGACACCCTTTACCCTACAAGCCTGACTGACATTGCCAAGGGACTTCGCCAGTTCTAATATGCTCAATCGCTCATAAGCAATCCGCTCATCCTCAGATGTGACAAGAGGCACATGACAAGTCATACTGGGCCGAGGGCTGTCTAAATCAATGGCTACCAAATTCGGACAATAGAAGCAGGTCTCAATGTCCAACTCTCCTTGGAGCATACAATGAACGCGACCCTTGACAACCGGGTGTCGGACCATTTTGTACCGCCGTTCCGTTTCTGCCACCTACGACACCCCCTTCCAGTTGATTAATGTGCAACTATTCTGCTCTTAATGGTACCTGACCTAGTTCCGTTGTACAGGCTCTGAACGAGCCATCTTGTCAATGGTATGAATGAACTAGGTCATTGACCGTGAACCAATGGACACCCCTTGTTCGATTGCGCCAAGTTTGTGGAATCAAATGATGATATACTAAGATGCAGGAAAGACCTCATGCCACTGATAGCGGCACCCACAAGGGTTGTAAATTCACGCAACTGTATTTACTGGAATGAAGGTGACCTCCACGGTGGACACTGAGCCTATAAGTATTGTTTTTGTGGGATCCGGTCGAGTGGCAGTAAACTTGGCGTTGGGTCTAACTGCGGTAGGCCACCGCGTGTTAGGCGCCTTAGTAAGGGATATCCACTCGGACAATGCGCGCAGGTTCCAACACCTCGCAGGTCCAGTGGCTCTATTGCCCATAAACTCCCTTTCAGGAATGCACTCCTCCGGCATAGCCACAGATTGGTTGAAGACAGCCGATGCTCTCGTAATCTCCGTCTCCGATGGGGCAATTGCAGAAATATCAAAGGAACTGGCTGCAATGCTGCCTCAGGTAGTTCCCAATTGCGCTTTTCACACCTCAGGTTCTCGAGACAGTGAGGTTTTGGCACCTTTGCGTGCCTCAGGACTCGCGTGCGCCAGCATGCATCCCCTGCAGACTTTCACAGAAACGTCCGTGAGCCCCCAATGTTTCACAGGAATTGCCTTTGGCCTGGATGGAGACGACCAAGCCGTGGATCTGGCAACACAATGGGCAAGACAATTGGGGGGATATGCCATTCAAGTACCTGCCGTCCAGCGGCCCGCTTATCACGCTGCAGCAGTGCTGGCATCTAATGCAGTGCTGGCCTTGTTGCAGGTGGCCACCCAGTTGCTGCCTGAAGCCGCTAAGGAACAACCTGACAACCCTCTGCTTCCCTTATTGCAAGGAGCACTTGACAATGTCCGCCGCATGGGATTGCCTCAGTCCCTCACGGGACCGATAGACCGAGGGGATTGGAAGACCGTGGCTATTCACCTGCAGACCCTAAAAAGGAATACCACTGCATACGATGTCTACCTCTCCTTAGCTGTCGCAACGGTTGAACTGGCCATGACCAAAGGCACTCTCCCGCAAGAACAGGTCGGAGAAAGACGCCAACAATTGCGTCAACTGCTTTATCATCGTGAACCAACACACACATCTTTTTTCGGGGGTGAACTCCTTGCATCCAGTAACAATACGGACTTTTTTAAATAAAAAAGAAAAAAAAGAAAAAATCATCATGATGACGGCTTACGACTACCCGAGCGCGAAGCTATTAGACGAGGCGGGCATCGATGCAATTCTTGTGGGAGACTCCCTGGGTATGGTGGTTCAAGGGAATACAACCACCGTTCCGGTAACATTGGAACACATGATTTACCACGCTCAAATGGTTTCGCGTGCGGTACAACGAGCTTTGATTGTGGTGGACATGCCCTTTATGACATACCAAGAATCTCCGCAGCAGGCCTTACATCACGCCGCAGAGTTGATGCGCTTAGGAGGTGCCCAAGCGATTAAAGTTGAAGGGGGCAGTGAAATCGCTCCCACGGTCTCTCGCTTAACCTCAGCGGGAATTCCCGTCATGGGACACATTGGTTTAACTCCACAATCGGTTCACGCATTGGGTGGATACACCGTTCAGGGCCGCACCGCTCATGCCGCCAGGAGATTGTTTGCAGACGCTTTAGCACTGCAAAAAGCAGGTGCCTTTGCTGTTGTACTGGAAGTGATTCCAACAGAGGTAGCTCAAACGGTTACCACTCAACTACAAATTCCCACCATTGGCATCGGAGCAGGTCCTAACTGTGACGGACAGGTCCTGGTGTTTCATGATGCTATGGGTTATACCAACGGCTACGTGCCGAAACACAACCGTGTCTACACGCATCTTGCAGAATCCATCCGTACGGCGGTTCAAGCCTACATTGACGATGTCAATTCGGGCAATTTTCCTGCCCAGGAACACTCCATTCATCTAAAAGCAGAAGAACTAGAAATTTTAAACCAACTGAATGATCCAAAGACACCCCCCTCACAATAAATGGTGACTCATCTCTTGGAAACCTGGGCTGTGTGAACACCTGACGGCAACCAGAGCCAACCCTCATTCCCGCTCTCGTTGCCGTCAGAGCCCTTCACCAATGGTTCTCCCAAAACGGTCATCTCAGGCCTGTCGCATCATCCTGTAAACCCTGCACTCGTAAGGGCGAAGAGTAAATTGATTCACCGCCGCCGATTCAGTTACCGGATAGTTGCTGAGCACCAGTTCGGAGATTTCATAAGAGATCCCTGCTGGCAGGATAAACTCTGGTTGTCCAGCGAAGAAATTGCAGACCACCAACCACTGTTCCATCGCCTGGCTACGAGTGTAAGCGTAGATTTCCTCGTGGTCTGGCAAAATCAAGTCGTAACGGGCATCCACCAACGAGGAATATTGCCTGCGTAGACGAATCAACTCCTGGTAATAGTGGTACACCGAGTTTGCATCCGCCACGGCCTTTGCCACATTAACTTCCCGATAGTTGGGATTGACCTCCAACCAGGGTTTTCCAGTGGTGAATCCTGCATTATCGTCGGCACTCCATTGCATAGGCGTGCGAGCATTGTCACGACCCTTGACGTGAATGGCATGAAGGACCTGTTCTGGATCCTCTCCCCCCTGTTCCACGCGTTCCCGCCAAAAGTTGAGAATTTCCACATCTCGGTAGTCCTCTATGGAAGGAAATGCGACATTCGTCATGCCAATTTCCTCTCCCTGATAAATGTAAGGTGTTCCTTGTTGCAACATCAAACAGGTAGCCAGCATTTTTGCCGACTCTACTCGATAGGCCCCATCGTCACCAAACCGAGAAACCGGTCTCGGCTGATCATGATTACCAAAATACAGACTATTCCAAGCCACACCGTGCAATTCCTGTTGCCAACGACTCAGCACCTGTTTCAGATCTGTCAACTTCCAAGGTTTGATGTCCCATTTCCCACCAGATCCAGAATCTACGCCCATGTGTTCAAACTGAAAAACCATGCTCAACTCCTGTCGGTCAAAACCCGCGTACAGCCGAGCATCTGCAGGACTCACCCCACCTGTTTCGCCAACGGTCATGATATTGTAGTGGGACAATACCTGACGATTCATTTCTTGCAGATACTCATGAACTCGCGGTCCGTTGACAAAAAAATCCCCACCCCAAGCGTACCCTCTTTCATTGGGGTGAGACCCGTCTGGAAGACCCGGCACCTTGGAGATGTGATTTATCACATCCATACGAAAACCATCAATTCCCTTATCTAGCCAAAATCTCATCAGATCATAAACGTCCTGTCGAACAGATGGATTGTCCCAATTGAGGTCAGGTTGCTTGCGGGAAAAAAGGTGCAAGTAATACTCTCCCGTGGTGGAATCATATTCCCAGGCTGAACCGCTGAAGTATGACAACCAATTATTTGGTTCATGACCGTTTTTTCCCGCACGCCAAAAATAATAATTTCGATACGGGTTGTCCTGGCTAGACCTGGACTGGACAAACCAGGGGTGCTCGTCCGATGTGTGGTTAACCACAAGATCCATAACCAGTTTTAACCCGCGGCTGTGCATCTGCGTCAGTAGTTGTTCGAAGTCCTCCATCGTCCCGAACTGTTCCATGATTGTACGGTAATCTCTGATATCATACCCATTGTCATCATTAGGGGAATCATACACTGGAGACAACCATACCACATCAATTCCTAAATCTTGTAAATAATCCAGCTTACCTATAATGCCTCGCAAATCGCCAATGCCATCACCATCGCTGTCCATGAAACTGCGAGGATAGATTTGATAAACAACTGCTGACTTCCACCAATCTTGCATCATTGGGGTTGTACCTCCCTGAGTCTGTTCCCGGAATCTGTTTCCGGAATCGGTTTCAGTTGCATACTACCCGATTCTTCATGAAACAGCAATCAGGCTCTGGAAACAGCCCACAAACCACGCGGACCTGGTCCAAAGCCTAAACGCTTTACCCTCATGGGATTGGCAAGTCGTCTCTCGTCACCCTTCCACAGCCTAACGATGCCACACCCGGTTTCCTTTCAACCATACACCTTTTGATAAGGGGCTCTCTGCTCTTGCTCGTACTCCTCAATAAACCTCTGATAGCGCAGGGTTAATCCAATATCATCCAGGCCCTCTATGAGCATTTGTTTACGATGGGGGTCTATCTCAAAAGACAACACCATTCCATCACAAATCTCCACTTCCTGCCGTTCCAGGTCCACGGTCATCCACCTCTCATTCCCTTTGAAATAGGGTTCCAATCGGGACCATGAATCTCCCTTCAACGTCACTGGCAACACGCCGTTTTTAAAACAGTTGTTGTAAAAAATATCGGCAAAAGAAGGGGCAATGATGACACGAAAACCGTAGTCCCGAAGGGCCCACACGGCATGTTCGCGGGAAGACCCACAACCAAAATTATCTCCAGCCAAGAGAATGGATGCTCCCTGTACCTCTGGTTGATTGAGTTCAAATTCCGAATTAACCTCGCCATTTTCTAGATAACGCCAATCATAAAATAAGAACGGACCATAGCCAGATCTTTCAATGCGTTTCAAAAACTGTTTTGGAATCACTTGATCCGTATCCACGTTCACCCGGTTCAGACAGGCTACTTTTCCCTTATGCCGAACCAACGGTTCCATCGGCTACCCCTCCTGTCTGTTCCAGATCCCACTGACGAACGTCGACAAAATGACCAGCCACTGCGGCGGCGGCGGCCATGGCCGGACTGAGTAAATGCGTTCTCGCTCCTCTGCCCTGACGGCCCTCAAAGTTCCGATTTGAAGTGGAGGCACACCGTTCTCCGGCGGGCACCAAGTCGGGATTCATGCCCAGGCACATACTGCATCCGGGTTCTCGCCACTCAAAACCCGCTTCTCGAAACACCTCATCCAGACCTTCCAACTCGGCCTGTCGTTTGACGCCTTTAGAGCCAGGAACCACCATGGCGCGCACTCCAGACGCAACTTTGCGATTTTTAACCACTGCAGCAGCTAAACGCAAATCTTCAATGCGAGCGTTGGTGCAAGACCCAATAAACACATGTTGAACTGGAATATCAGTCAATCGGGTACCTGGCGTTAACCCCATATACTGCAAAGCCTGTTCTACAGCACGACGTTGCATCTCATCGGCAAAATCCTCCGGATGTGGAACCACCCCATCCACGCCGCCTCCCATGCCAGGATTGGTTCCCCACGTAACCTGGGGAGACAGGGAAGAAACATTCAAGACCACGGTCTCGTCATAAACAGCATCCACATCTGTTGTCAACTCACGCCATGATGCCACACACTGCTCCCAATCCTCTCCCTTGGGAGCATAGGGTCTACCCTTAAGATAGCCGATAGTTACCTCATCAGGCGCCATCAAACCCGCCCTTGCTCCGGCCTCAATGGACATATTACAAATGGTCATCCGTTCTGCCATGCTCAGATTTGGAAGCAGTGAACCTGTATATTCGATGGCATACCCTGTGCCAAACCGAATGCCATATTCGGCAATCAAAGCGAGAATCACGTCTTTGGCGGCCACACCTGGCGCCAACCGCCCGTTCAATTCTACCTGCATCGTTCTAGGTTTGCTCTGCCACAGACACTGAGTGGCTAAAACATGCTCCACCTCACTGGTCCCTATACCAAAAGCCAAAGCGCCAACCGCACCGTGAGTTGCCGTATGACTGTCCCCACAGACAATGGTCTTACCCGGCAGAGTCAAACCCAGTTCCGGCCCAATGACATGGACAATTCCCTGTTGTGCACTAGACCGGTCCGCCAATGGCACCCCGAAGTCACGGCAATTTTCTGCCAAAGCATCTATCTGCCGCTTGGCAATTGAATCGCTAACCACAAACGGATTGTCCGTGGGAATGTTGTGGTCCATGGTGGCAAAGGTTTGATCCGGACGTCGCACAGACCTACCTGCCAGTCGCAATCCTTCAAACGCCTGGGGAGAAGTCACCTCGTGCACCAAGTGAAGATCAATGTACAACAGGCTTTGCCCATCATCGGAACGAGTGACTTCATGTTGGTCCCAGATCTTCTCAAACAGCGTCTTCGCCATTTTATACCTCCTCCCTCAAGAACCGGCACACCTTATCTCCCATTTCCTGTGTGCCTATCCAGGGCTGTTCCGAGTCGGTTAGGTCGCGAGTCCGGTATCCGCTGCGAATTGTGGACATCACCGCTTGTTCCACTGCCTCCGCCTCGCGGTTCAGTTTCAAAGAATGGCGCAGCAACATGGCTACAGACAACAGGGTGGCCAAGGGATTGGCTAGATTCAGACCGGCGATGTCCGGAGCAGACCCGTGAATGGGTTCATACAATCCTGGGCCCTTCTCACCAAGACTGGCGGAAGGCAACATCCCGATGGACCCCGTAAGTGTGGCCGCCTCGTCACTGAGAATGTCACCAAACAGGTTTTCCGTCACTATCACGTCAAATTGGCGTGGATTTAGCACCAATTGCATAGCCGCCGAGTCCACCAGCATGTGTTGCACCTGCACCTCCGGGAACTCGTGAGCAATACGTTGCACGACCTCTCGCCACATGCGACTGCTTTCAAGCACGTTGGCCTTGTCTACGGAAGTCAATTTTCCACGGCGATCTTGTGCCATGGCAAAGCCGAGGCGAATGAGCCGTTCCATTTCCCGCTCCGTGTAGTGCAGGGTATCCACCACCGCTAATTCCCCGCCCTCCCTCCGCCGCTCCCGAGGAACTCCAAAGTACAGCCCTCCCGTTAGTTCCCGGACAATGACCATGTCCGTCCCGGCAAGCACCCCCGGCTTCAACGGCGATGCAGCCGAAAGCTCAGTCCACACACGGATCGGACGCAAATTGGCAAAAACGCCTAAACCCTTGCGCAATTCCAGCAGTCCTACCTCAGGGCGCCTGTTGCCAGGTAGTTCTTCCCATTTAGGTCCTCCCACAGCCCCTAACAACACCGCATCACTGTGCAAACAAAGGTTCAGAGTTTCGTCTGGCAATGGAGTTCCCAAAACATCCAATGCTGCTCCACCAATTAGACCTGTAGATAAGTGAAATTCGTGGCTAAACACCTTCTCCACCGTCGCCAACAACTTCTCTGCTTGTGCAGTCACCTCAGGACCTATTCCATCCCCTGGTAAGACTGTGAGGGTGGCTCGCACCTCGACTTCATCCCTTCCTCGTCGACCCGACTAGAACTCCTGCCCATACGCCGACTCATTCCATGTTAACGTAGCATCCACGTGTAGACTCTTCCCCTCGTCGCAGTGAACCTCCTCGACATGCATCTCGACTCACGAAATGACGGTTGAAGTCACACTGGCCTCCAGTTGTTCTTTCAACAATACCCTGTTCAGACCATCTAAAAACGCTTTTGCCGAAGCAGCCAACACGTCGTTGTCCAAGCCACGACCAATCCCGCTATGGTCATGGAAGTAAACCTTGACATACACTTCTGCCAGAGAGTCCTGTCCCCCCGTGGTTGACTGAATTCGGTAGTCCTCCAAGCGCACCGGGTCCTGAACGGCTCGCTCAATTGCATTGTAAATGGCCTCCACACTTCCCTTCCCGGTGGCCACCTCCCGAACCACCTGCCCACCTGGTGTTCGCACACCCACCGCAGTGGTGGTCTGAGTGGAATTATAGGACACATGCAAGAAGTCTAATTCGTACTTCCCCCCCATGTCCTCCAAGGAAGATTCCAAGGCCAAGGCAAGGATGTCGTCATCAGTAACTTCTTTTTTCTTATCCGTCAAGGCTTTAAAAGCCTCAAACAACTTGTTGAAATCCTCATTCTCCAGTGTAAGGCCCAAGTCCTTGCACTTCTCTGCAAAGGCGTGCCGACCCGAGTGCTTGCCCATCACCAAGCGGTTGGATCCCACCCCCACAGACTCTGGAGAAATAATTTCGTAAGTCAGAGTGTTCTTCAATACTCCGTCCTGATGAATCCCTGATTCATGGGCAAAGGCATTGGCACCCACCACCGCCTTATTGGCTGGAATCACCATGCCGGTCAATTTACTCACCAGCTTGCTGGTACGTGCCACCTGTGTCAGATCTACCCCCGTTTCAATCCCGTAAAAGTTCTTGCGAATCGCCATGGCCACCAGCACTTCTTCCAAGGCGACGTTGCCCGCCCGCTCGCCAATTCCATTGATTGTCCCTTCAATTTGTCCCACCCCTGCCTCAATGGCCGCCAAGGTGTTGGCCACGGCCAGCCCCAGGTCATCATGGCAGTGGGCAGAGAGAGTGGCCTTTTCGATGCCGTCCACGTGCTGTTGTACGTATTGGAACATCGCAGCATATTCTTTCGGCGTGGTGTAGCCTACTGTGTCTGGCAGATTAATTACCTTGGCACCAGCACGAATGACCTCTTGAATGATGCGGACGAGAAAATCCCAGTCACTGCGTGTGGCATCTTCTGCAGACCATTCGATCATTGGAAACTTTCCCGCCGCATAGCGCAACGCCTGAATGGAGGCATCCACCACCTCGTCAGGACTCATTCGCAACTTGTGCTCCATGTGAATCGGCGACGTGGCAATAAACACATGCAACCGAGGCGCCTGCGCAACTCGTAAGGCTTCCCACGCCGCGTCGATGTCAGCCAAGCGAGTGCGGGCTAGCCCTGTCACAGAAACGTTTTTTATCCGCTTGGCAATTTCCTGCACCGCCCGCAGATCTCCCGCTGAGGAGGCGGGAAAACCCGCCTCCATGACATCCACACCGAGACGTTCCAGTTGCAGTGCAATCTCCACTTTCTCATGAAAGTGCAAATTGACCCCTGCCGACTGTTCTCCGTCGCGCAGAGTCGTATCAAATATCTCCACCTTACGCAATGGGATACCCCTCCTTTACCTCCCCGTTCTCCCGCTCTTGATCCGATGTGTTAATAAAGGGCATCATCTTGCGCAATTGCCGACCCACCACCTCCACCGGATGTTCTTGTTCCCGGCGATTGATGGCGTTGAACATCGGCCGATTGGCT
>DAHWFY010000115.1 GCA_027336365.1 Bacillota bacterium
CGAAGGCGTTGTAGACGGATACTACGTGCACGCTCGGGTGTTCGACGAGTCGTCTAAGTTTGGCATCAACGACGGTAGAATCTCCGCCTTGATGATCGTTCCCCGCAAAGGTGACGGTATTCTACATGCCCTTGTTAACTATGACCGGGGTTGGGATGGCGGGTTGCCGAGCGCAAAGTATCGTCCGGTCGTCGAACATGTCTACGTCTGCTTTCACGACCACGACATGGATTGGACATATGAAGAACGTAAATACAGGGAGACCACGGAATTTTGAACCTCGTCCCTGATGAACCCCATAATACCTCTTTCGACGGATAAGCCAGCGCAGAGAAGGCTCTATGCACCCAACAACGCCAGTTTTGCGTGAAGTCTAACGGTTTCCATGCATGAATCCCCCTCCATCTTCTGCCGTTGACTGCCAACGTAGGCAGAGCTAAGTTGGACATCCAACGGGGGCTCCATGACCAGACAAAAACAAGGACATGTGACGGAGCCCCTTAAGCCAAACATCATACTCGCCGCTGTAAACTCCAACAACATCGAGGTGATCCACGTGGAGCAGAAAAAGATTTACGAAGTCGCCATGTATTTGCGCAAGAGCCGCGACGACACAGATGGAGAAGAGGACGTTCTGCTCAAACATGAAACCGCCCTCACCGACCTCGTCCGCAAGAACAACTGGCGCTATGTCATCTATCGCGAGATCGGCAGTTCCGACAGCATCGACTATCGCCCGGAATTCAAACGTCTTCTCAAAGACGTAGAAAACGACTTTTACGACGCGGTGGTGGTCATGGACTACGATCGGTTGAGTCGTGGCGACAAAGAAGACCGCGCCCGTGTCGAGAAAATCCTCAAACTCTCCAACACGTTGGTCGTGACGCCGAGTCGCGTGTATGACCTCAACGACGAAGACCAGGAACTCATCACCGATATTGAAGGCGTCTTTGCCCGATACGAGTATCGAATGATCAAAAAGCGGTTCCAACGCGGTAAGAAAATCGGTGCCCGCCTCGGTCATTGGACGAATGGCCCTGCCCCGTTCCCCTACGTCTACAATTCCGAAGCCAAATCCCTCGACATTGATCCCGACAAATTCGAGATTTATCAACTCATCAAGAAGCGTCTCCTCAGTGGTGCAACGTGTGCCTCGATATGTTGGGAACTGAATCGCCTCCGCATCCCTTCGCCCAAGGGGAAGCTATGGCAGGAGAGTGTCGTTTACCGGTTGGCACTTAACGAAGTACACCTCGGGCGAATCATATACGGTAAAACCAGCGGCGGCCTGCACAAGAACCGCAAGACGGCACCTTTTCGAATCAATTCAAGAGAGAATTGGGTCGTGGTCGAAAACGCGCATCCCGCCGTAAAGACACTCGAAGAACACGCAAAAATCGTTAAGGTCTTGGAGCAGCGTCGCATCCAGGCAAAACGAACTCGACATGGAACTTACCCGTATTCCGGGCTCGTGTTCTGTGGAAAATGCGGGTCTGCACTACAATTTCAGCCCAAGGAGAACGGCCGAGTCCTCGTGAAAAAGTGTCAGAAAATCGACCCTTACGGAAATCGCTGCGGGAATCCTGGATGCGACGTGGAGCATGTTGATCGATCTGTCCTGGAAAGCTTACAGGAGTATGAAGAAGAAATCCGCTCCAGGCCGATTCAGGAAACGGATTTGAATGACGTCACCCCGCAGATGATGCTGCGGCTACGAGAGACCGAACTGGAAAACTTGCACGAAGGCATCTCCAGGCTGAAAGACCTCTATGTGTCCGGAGATTTGACCAAGCAGGAGTATCGTTCGAGATTGGATCGCCAAAAGGATCTCATTACGAAGAAGGAGAACGAAATTCAGCAATTGAAGGAAACCCAACAGATCGGCGGGCCCGTATCCGATGGGGACAGACTACAACGCATTGAAAATCTAAGCAATGTGTGGGAACAACTCGACGCAAAACCAGGTGAGAAGAATCGCTTGCTCCAACAGATCATTGATCGGGTTGAGTATACGCGGGACGGATATGGAATCAACATACGGATCAAATTCCGATGATACTTGCCTAAAACAGTCTCGGCCCAAGTTCGCCTGATGGTGATCGGTGGCTATTCAATACATCATGGCAATCGGTTCTTCATGTCGGGTATAATCAAGTGAAAGTGTAAGGGACGGCACCAACTCCCAAAACTGCTCAGTGATGACACTCCGCTTACATGCTGAATTGCTTGATCCCTGACTGCAGTGTCAAAGGATGTGAATTACAATACTTCGATATGTCGCAACAGACTTATTTGAAAGTCCCGCGCAGGTTCTCGTCAATACCGTGAATACCGTTGGTGTAATGGGCAAGGGTATCGCGAAAGAATTTGCGTCCATATACCCCGAGATGTACAAGGAATACCGGGCACTTTGCGAAAAGCATATGTTCGACGTCGGTCAGCTTTGGCTCTACAAAACGAGTCACAAATGGGTGCTCAATTTCCCAACCAAAAAACACTGGCGTTCACCTTCAAAGGTTGAATACATTGAGGCTGGTCTGAAGAAATTTGTGGACGCCTATGCGCAGAAGGGTATTACTTCAATTTCCTTTCCCTTACTGGGGTGTGGAAGCGGAGGATTGGACTTTGAATCGCAGGTTCAACCTATCATGGAGACCTACTTGAAGCCCCTTCCCATTGACGTCTTTATTCATCTGCCTTCAACATTCCAGCAAATCATGAAGCCCACTGTCTAAAACCACAAATTTGGGCAGCCTTCCATAGAAGCAATTCAGAGCCAGTTGCCAATTTTAAGTGATGTCCCCATCACAACACAATCACAATTCCTCTGCGAGTTCTAGAACCTTCCTATACAAAGCATCACTTAGTCGGAATCCTTGTCTGGCAAGGCCCTCAAGATAGGGTTTGACTTCTGGCAACAGACGTCTGTTTTTTGCGAGCAGTAAAAGTCCAACCGTCCCGGTGCAGTCCAATTTAAATGTTTTCGCCAATGCTCTCGCTTGCCTATCATCTAAAATGACCGTTGATATCCCCTGCTCAACCGCACCAATGATCACTTCTAACTCACCGTGATGCAATCGCCCCGAGAGTTTCTCCACGAGTCTCTGATCGCGGACTTGAAACGAATGAACTGAACCACGTTCCAGCGCCATTTTGAGTTGTCTCGCTCCAACTGCCGCCGTATCTCGCATGATCTCGTTAAACACCGCCTGCGGCACCATAATTTGTTCGAACAGTTGGTCCAACACATGAAATAAACCTATAGACGACAGCGCGATCATGGGACTCGCGTTACAGACGACCTTCGTCATTTCCAGACTCCAAGTCTCCTGTGTATTTTTTGATGAATTTGGCGTCTTCTTTTAGGTCCTCGTCCCCATAATTGACCCATGAGATATTCCTATGACGCAGAATATCCATGAATTCACGAAGAGATTGACCGGCAATTTCCGCAGCTCTCGCCAGAGAAACAACATGACCCGTATATAGACCTATGGCAATCGAAATAATCACTCGCTCATCAGCAGTGTCCCCGATCCCGAGTTGGTCGAGCACCGGAAGAAGATCCGAGGGCAATTCCACCTGAAACTTTGACGGGTTCAAAGACATCCACACTCACCTCATCTCGACGTAAAACTGTAAATACATTAAACAAATACAGTTTCTGTTGCACCAGTATACATCACTTTCGGCGAAGATTCTCACATAAGGTGGCCAAATTGGAGAATCCACCAAAGGCACCAATGCAAAGTGTACCCGTGGCAGCCATTGAGGTACGTACACCCGCACTCGGTATAGTGGCCGAATCCACATACTTGTAGGTTCTACCCTAAGCCCACAGAGGGGGTCGACGGAAGAGTCACATACCCGACGGGTTGTCGATACGACTGTTCCAACGATATCGGTGAACCAATCACCGTAAATATCGTTAGCTTCACCAGCGGGCAACTGTCAAACCACCTCTATGTGTGTTAGTACGCTCTCGTTTTTTGATAATTAGCCACGGATAAGATAACAACCATTTTTACGATCCGTAGTATCAAACTGCACAGGAACGGATTTAGCACCCATGATTTTCGCAATGCTGACACGATGATGTCCATCTGAATAAGACCCGTTCTGATTCAGTGCAATTACACTGGTTCCCGACCATTCTCGAACCCTATTAAATAAATCATCACAAGTATCTCTGAGGGAATCACACCTTACAGAAAATTCTCTATGAAAATCTTCATAGATTTTAGGGTAACTTTGTTCGAGATCAAAAACACCTTCGAAAAGAACCAACTCATCATCTGTAAAGTGATTCATCAGCCATTCCCGTGCTTGCCAGGTCAACTGTATTCTTCTGCAGTTTAGGCACCCGCCAGTCAAAGATGGAATTTCTCGAGAAATGTGCGGACAGACGCCTGATTTGGTTGAGTGATCACAACGGTCGTCCCCATCGCCAGGTTCAAAGGGTTGCGCTAGTTCTTCAGAAGATACCGCAGTCCGGTAATACCGGTACGATTTCTTTGGAATTACCGGGGGAGCAAACTGGACCGTCCGAAACCTGGCTCGTTCATTTACCATTTCAATTTCGGTGTATTCTGCCCTGCCATAATGATACGCCAAGTCTATGAAACGAAAATTATCATATGAGTGTCCACGGCCCTTAGTGGGTTCTGTTAGAACATCCGCCCACTGCCTTAAAAATTCATCAATGTACTTCTCCGCGTTACTGATAATAGATCCGTTCATCGCCTCAAACACAACAGTTATTTTTTCAACATGAGGCGGGATATATACTGTAATCCATACTGATGCGACATAATGGTTTATGGGCACACTCATAACAAATGACAAATAGTCGTCGAGAGATCCCGTCAATCGCTCCCTCGTTTGGCTAATGAGCCATCTGTGAAAAATGTCCCTTTCTGTCGTGTCATCTGACAATTGCAAATCGTTGCGAGCGATCCAGTGTACAAAGTCGTTTATTGCATTAACAATTACCTCCTGATGCCGAAAGGATATGTATGGGATCTGCGCATATGACCCAAACTTTTCTAATACGTCGTCCGAAACCGCGTATCGCTTGTTGTCCTCAAGCAATACCTGCGGTTTGTATCCGAGTGCAACGCTTAGCTTCTCCGCCTCTTCAGGTGTTAAACGTCTTCTCCCTTCTTCTAATCCCTCCAACCTACCGACATCTATTTGCGACTGAGCTGATAAGTCCGAAATCGTCATACCCTTTCTTCTTCTCAATTCTTTTAACGAGAGTGGACGCATATTAGAATCACCTACATTTTCATTGATGTAATATTTAACTTCAATTCTCGGTCTATACATCTATTTCCTGCATCTACCACGTAAAAAATGCCACCAGACTGAAAAAAGAGTCAAAAATCCTCGTGCATAGTATAATTGCCATATCGCTCCATGACGTCTTTTATGATTGAATAGTGAGTCTTGAGTACGAAGTGAGCGACAAAACTTGATAGGATGAGGAATATAATGACGATACTTGCCAACTTCATTGGTATTAATCGATATGCAGATACCAATATCAGCGATTTAACAGGCGCCCGGAGAGACGCAACAGCACTTTGGGCGCTCTTTAAGGACACCGTTCCAGAAATACAGGCAACACTCTTAGTTGATAGCGACGCCACAATTGACAATGTTCGTGAAAATCTAAACCAGACGCTGAAGACGGCACGACAAGAAGACACGGTCATCGTTTCATTCTCAGGTCATGGGACACGTGATCATCGACTCGTCACTCATAACACCACTATTTCAAATCTCGCCGAGACTACTATTTCAATGGAGGAAATCGCCGAATGTTTCAAAACAACACGAGCAAAGATTGTATTCATTATCCTGGATTGCTGTTTCAGTGGAGGTGCCCCGGCACGTGTCCTTGAAAGCAGTCCGATTCCACGCGGTCCGCTCCCTTCTCTTGATATTCTTGCCGGTAAGGGACGGATACTTCTGTCCGCTGCCAAGATAGATGAATATGCATACGAACTTCCTGGAACCGGTCATGGGCTCTTGACAAAGGCTGTCCTTGACGTCCTGCAGGCTGCGAATACCCACATCAACATTGCAGAAGCTGTTAACGATATCATGGAACGAGTACGAGCCGATGCTGGAAAGATTGGGGTTGTTCAGACTCCAGTATTGTTGGGATACGTCGAAGGTGGACTGCAGTTACCGCCACTGAGGCGAGGTGAAAACTTCTATCGTGAATTTCCCGAGACGCGTGCTATCACGGTTAACCGCGATATCAAGGAGTTGTCAGTCTTTGGACTTCCTGAGGCCGTTTTGAGCGAATGGTCGAAGAACTTCCAAGACGGATTAAATGATTTACAATTACAGGCGGTAAATGAATATCGAATCTTGAATGGAGAATCCCTTCTTGTTGTTGCACCAACTAGTTCGGGAAAAACCTTTGTTGGTGAAATGGCTGCGTCATCCGCCATTGTGAAAGGTCGTAAAGCCATATTTCTACTTCCCTATCGAGCGCTGGTCAACGAAAAGTACAATCAGTTCTCAAGTCTCTATGGAAATGGACTTGGATTAAGGGTGATAAGATGCACTGGAGACTATACGGATCAAACCGACTTGTTTGTTCGGGGCAAATACGATTTAGCGGCACTCACCTACGAAATGTTCCTCAATCTGGTCGTCAACGTACCAACAATTCTTAATCAAATTGGTCTCGTAGTACTTGACGAGGCACAATTTATTGCCGACCCGAGCCGTGGGATTAATGTTGAATTGCTGTTTACCTATCTCCTTTCGGCCCGTGAACAAGGAATTAACCCACAGATTTTAGCTTTGTCAGCTGTAATTGGCAATATCAATAGTTTTGATGCTTGGTTGAATTGCAAAAGTCTGGTGACCACTGAACGTCCGGTGAAACTGATTGAAGGTGTGCTCGATCGCAATGGATTATTCCAGTACTTAAATCCTGATGGGGCTGTTGGAACGAAACAGTTGCTACCACTCGGTACTGTCAGAGTTCGCCGGGACAAGCCCAGTTCCCAAGACCTGCTCATTCCTTTAGTCCGCACGCTCGTGCAAAATGATGAAAACGAGAAAATCATTATCTTCCGAAACCGACGAGGTCCAGCCGAAGGATGCGCAGAGTATTTAGCCAGAGAGTTAGATCTAAAACCAGTGCAACCATCAGCTGAGCTACCAGTTCATGACCTCTCTGCGGCGTCAGCAAAACTGCGGAAATGTTTGAATGGCGGAACAGCATTTCACAATACAAACCTTTCACGAGATGAAAGAATTGCTGTTGAAGATACGTTTCGTGATCCCCACAGCACTTTGAGAGTTTTGGCAGCTACGACAACCGTTGCAGCTGGGATCAACACTCCCGCCTCAATTGTCATTATTGCTGAACAAGAATTTGTCGGAGACGATGGACGTGCATTCACTGTAGCGGAGTACAAAAACATGGCTGGTCGAGCGGGGCGCCTCGGATTTAACGAAGAAGGAACATCCATTCTCTTGGCCGATAACACTCAACAACGAGAACTTCTCTTTCAGCGATACGTCATGGGGAAATTAGAAGAACTGCGCTCGTCGTTTGACATTGGTCAACTGGACACATGGATAATTCGGTTGCTCGCACAAACGGAGCGAGTAGAACGGAATCGTGTTGTGCGCCTTTTGTTGAACACATATGGGGGATATTTGGCTAACTCCAAGTTTCCCCATTGGCGCATCGTGGTGGAACAAAACCTTGATGATCTCTTAACGAAAATGATTGCATTAGGTCTGGTGGAACAAGAGGCTAGCGTTGTTCAACTTACTCTCCTTGGTCGTGCCTGCGGCAACTCATCTCTAGCCTTCTCGTCTGCACTGAAACTGGTCGAATTTTTGAGGGCTTACGGGGGAATTGCTCTTAGTGCGACGGATATAATGGCCTTGGTTCAAATACTCCCGGAATCCGACAATGGATATACTCCTATGATGAAAAAGGGGCAGTCGGAAGCAAGATGGCCATCTATTGTTGCTAGCAAGTACTCACCGGCGATAGCGCAGGCACTTCAACGGAGTGCCAAAGATTTTTTTGACTACTACGCAAGGTGTAAACGGGCTGCTATACTTCGAGATTGGGTTGACGGTGTACCTACAAACGTGATTGAACAACGGTATACCACAAATCCATTCAGCGGAGTGATTACGCATGGTGACATTCGAAAATTCGCAGACGCCACGCGTTACCATCTTCGTTCAGCATATCAGATTGCATCGTTAACACTATTGGATCGAGTCCCTGCTTCTGACGATGTAGATGGTCTTATAAGACAGTTAGAGGTTGGCATACCAGCCTCCCAACTCGACTTATTGGGACTTCCAATCTCTTTAACGCGCGGGGAATACCTGGCATTACTCCAAGCCAATATTACAACCATTGACGAGTTGAGGTCAGTTCCCGTTGACCATCTGAAGGAAATTCTCACATCCCAACGTGTGGATGAATTGTATAAACATCGGATACAACAGTCATCTGACAATGAGTGAGCTCTATTGTTCGCGATTAAGTGACCTTTAGCATTCCAGATTTCCGGTGTTCCGACCAGCGATGTTGTCACTGACGGGGGATCTTTATGGCGTTCAAATCACGACATAAAGATCCCTCCATCTTCCTCCAATGGAGTAATATATGGACTCGGCATCAGTGACAGGTCGGTAAAGTACTCCACTTTCAGCGTATGGTGCTATCCGTAGCCCCGCAGGGCTACGAATAGCCGATGGAGAGGAATACCGCCTTCGATTCACGGGCGGCCTTTTGGAACGCCTCTTGCCCCCAGGGGTACCAGTCGACCGGATTGTGGGCGTGTTGGAGCAGGTAGGGCGACTTTTCGTGGATGAGGCGGTTGGTGTGTTTGTAGTTCGGAGAGTCGTTGGACATGCTCATCTTCCTCCCTGGAATTCATTCTCACGCGTTTAGCTTGCCCGAGTGCGTCGCGATGCACTCAGTCGAGGCAGCAAACTGAACGTTCTACGGATGATTCTACCATCTTGAGTGAGGTCCCGCATACCATCTGGCTGCGCATGCTGCCCCGACTTGATTGGCACGCTCGCGTCACGATAATGGCACCCATGCCGACCATAAAACTTTTACGCTGAATTTGCCACCATTTCATCACTGCTCCCGCGCTTAGGTCGACGTTCACCCTTACCCCGTCACATCAAATGCTGGAGGTGTCCCCATGCCCTCACCAACAGACGCGTCGTTCATCGAGTCTGTCAACTTGCCAGCCTCCCTAGTCAACCCTGCTCCAGCCAAAACCATGGTTCTTCAGCATGGGAAACTCACCCTAAGAGTGACCAGCAACGAACCCTCATTTGCCGCCGTGGAAAGCTTCCGGACTGTCTTGTATCAACTCATTATGCGCC
>DAHWFY010000116.1 GCA_027336365.1 Bacillota bacterium
TCCCCCCTTATTAGGCGGGCTTTCAAAAGTTCAATCGGGTCTGATTGTCTGTCGGAATCCCCTCTTCGAGAGGAATTCATACTATGTCCTCCACCGCAGCATCCCATGTTTTATACCTCCTCAATATACTACTCATTTTACTATTTTAACCGTTTACTTTTTGTTTTTTCTCCCTCCTATCCCAGTAAATATAATTGCGTGGATTTACATCCCTTGCTGGTGCCGCTAACAGCGGCATGGCAGTCTATCTGGAATAAAATCATCGAAAGACTGATAGACAATCCCGACAAATAAATACTATACCCAAGTATGGTATGTGTCAACCGGGAACAGACATAGGTAGCCATCTATCTTCTAAGATCTAATGAAATAATCACTTAAAATCCTTCAAAAAGCTCTCATCTCAAGTCGTGGGAGGAGAGCCATCCTCCTGACTACCGATATAGCTGACATTTTGTGTATGGTTCTTTTTAAATATCCAAACTCCGAGAGCCAACCCCACAATCACAGAAACCACCGCCGTGTACTGGGCTGCATCCCATCCCAAAGCAAAACGGGGAGAGTCCCCACGCAGAATTTCCATGAAAAACCGGACCACGTTGTATGTGACCAGGTAATAAGTAAAGGCGAAACCCGTAGGCCACCCTTTTTTTCGCTGTAAAAGGACCAGGAGAATCGCAAACAGAATCACATCGGCCATTCCCTCCCAGACGACGGCTGGCCACAGGGGATGAGCCCCATACTGGGCATTGGCCAAGGTGCCTGGCGGAAACACCACGCCAAATCCATGGGGATTGGGCGCTCCATACGCACTGCCGTTCATGAAATCGGCATCCCGTCCAATACTCTGACCCAAAAGAATACCGGGGGCCGCCATGTCCGCAAAAAGCAGGACACTTTTGTTGTGTTTACGCAGATACCAAATGCCCGCCCCAACTCCCCCGACAATCCCTCCTTGGATGGACAGTCCTCCGTTCCATACTGCGACAATCTGGCCGAGATGATGCGCGTAAAAGGGCCAGTCGAAGAAAAAAACCTGCCAAAAACGGGCACCGACGATGCCAAAAATCAGGATGATGGGGGCCATGTTCCACCAGTGTTCCGTATCCCCCTTGTTCCCAAAAACCTTGGCAAAATACATAGTAACCCCTAAGCCCAGCAAAAACGCCAAGGCAAAAATGGTGCTGTAAGAACGGATGGGAAATGGGCCAATCCAAAACCAATAGGAATGCAATCCCTTCACCTCACATGAGTAAATTTCACATCGACAGTCCCCTCTGGATGATTCTCTGATAGATTGAAAGAAAACCAAAAAAGTGAGACAATATGTAACAGATATCAAGATACGTTCGGTGTTGCAAAGGCAAACCAGTGGTGACACTGGGACGCAAAGCCTCAGGTCTGTCTAATGGCAGATGGCTGGGTTGCTGCCGCCACTTTTTACGGGCAGCCTTTCACGGCTGTCCTTTTCGTTATACCACGGGTTCTCTTGACAATCTACCCATTCGCCCGTTCCGACGCCTCAAGTTCTGAAGGGAATGATGCGCATGATTCCGAATGGAGACCAGTCATACGCTGCCTTGCTGCGGAAACTGCAAGACTATGAGTGGCTCGACAGGTGCTCGGAACCCCTCACGAGCGCCACGGACCTTGTCGAAATGATGAGCCACATTCGCGACGGTATGATGGAACGATTTGATTTTGACCGCTTTGGTATCTTAGTGGCAACCGTTAACGACCATTACTGCGTGATTCATGAAATTGTCACTCGGCAAGATATGCAGCCTATTCCGGCAGGCTCGTTAATGATTGTCAAAGGTACAGGTGTGGAGCGTGTTTACTACACTCATGCCATCCATTACAACCCAGACATCATTCAACATCCTGAGTTTATCGAAGACCCGGAATTTATCCGCATGGGTTTGCGTAGCATTGTCCGCGTGCCCCTGGTTTCCGCAGGCCAAGTGCTGGGGGTGATGACCGTCAAAACCGTGCATCCTCATCACTATACCCCGGAGGACCTATTATTAATGGAGCGCGTTGCAGGTAAATTGAGTTCAGGTGTGCGTTCTCTGAAACTCATCTACGCTCTGCGCGAAGCGAGCTTTAAGGATTCTCTCACTGGCGTCATGAATCGGCGTTTTCTGTCAGAAGTGGCGGAGCAACCGGATTGTGGCCTGCTGGAGGAAGTAACTGGTTTGTCCTCGCCTCAAGATACCACCCTCACCGTCGTCTTTGTAGACATCAACAATTTCAAGCAACTCAATGATCAAAGTGGTCATTCGGTGGGAGATCAGCGACTGCAAGACGTGGCCCAACTTCTATTGAGGGTCAGCCATGGCAAAGGTTTTGTCGTACGTTATGGCGGTGATGAATTTCTTGTGGTTCTACCGACTCCCCAACCAGGCTTGGGAGAACACGTGTATCACCAGATTCTCGACGGCGTGGCGAGGATGAATCAAGCCTTGGCATACACCATTCCTGTCCATCTCAGCCTGGGACTGGCTCAAGGTGAGTGGTCCAATCTGGACGCACTCATTCATCAAGCTGACATGGCCATGTACGCCCAGAAAAAAGATCAGATTCAACCTACCCTTGATTCTGACGCAACGGTGGTCAATCTTGCCAGTGGCGTAGCACAAGAGACCAGTTTTGGCCCCCCAGGCCAAAGGCGTTAAGCAACAGGATATGCAGACTTACGGATCGAGCCCCTTCTGTGACATAGTCCAAGTCACACTCCGGGTCTGGATCTGTTAAATTTGCGGTGGGAGCCATGACCTGTTGGGTCAACATGCCAATGCCCCCCACAGTCTCCACCGCCCCCGCAGCAGCTGCGGCATGACCAATCTTGGACTTGGGTGCGGTCACCGGTACCTGCCATGCTCGTTTGCCTAGCAGTTTTTTGAGCGCAGCCGTCTCCGTTCGGTCATTGAGTACAGTGGAAGTACCATGAGCCTTTACGCCATCCACTTGTTCAGGGTTCACGTCAGCATCTACAAGCGCCCGACTCATGGCCAGGAGTTGCCCATGGACGTCGGGAGCCGTATCATCCATGGCGTCAAAGGATCCGCCTATGCCCAACACCTCGGCATAAATATGAGCACCTCGGCGCTGCGCGTGTGAGAGCGTCTCAAGAGTTAAGACACCGGCTCCCTCACCAATAACAAAGCCGTCTCGCCCACGGTCGAAGGGGCGAGATGCAGTCGCTGGGTCCCCGTTGTGAGTTTTGGTCAGGGCACCGATACGCGCCAGCGCGGCAATCGCCAGGGGTTCAATGATGGCGTCCGCTCCTCCCGCCAGCAGAACATCAGCCTGACCCAGACGCAGCACATTGAAAGCCTGACCTAAAGCGTCCAACCCACTGGCGCAAGCGCTGTTGACGGTGCTACTGGGACCCCGCAATCCCAGGACAGACCCCACCCGGGCCGCCACCATATGAGATCCCGCCTTGGTGATGAAAAAAGGGTCCATATGGTGCCAACCTCGTTGCAGAAAGTCCTGTATAGAATCTATTCCCGTAAACAGTCCTCCCGTGGTTCCCAGGAAAACGCCCACACCTTCCTTCTGATTGGGGTTCAAACCGCTATCCATCAGGGCTTCCGTGGCGGCAGCCACCGCAAACTGGGTAAAGCGTGGGGTACGTCGGGCAATCTTGGCATCCATAAAGCCCAGGCCATCAAAATTGGGAACTTCCGCAGCAATCTGAACCGGCAGGTCCTTCGTATCAAACAGAGTGATGCGTTTAATTCGCGGGGGTTCATACAACAGTCCCTGCCACAAGGCGTCTTTTCCCAGACCATAAGGACTCACCGAGCCTATTCCCGTAATCACCACCCGCTGTAGTTCTCGCGCCATTTCCTCACCACTCCTCCAATAAGTGCACGTTTACATGACGCAGAGTCATCCGCTCAGTCCATCTTCAGAAAGCCGACAGGTTTGTCTGCCAGCCATTTAGGACTTGGGACCACCTGCCACATAGATCACCTGTCCGGAAATATAGCTAGCATCCTCGTTACACAAAAAACTCACAACGTTGGCGATGTCCACAGGCCGTCCAATTCGACGCAATGGAATCCCTTGAACCACCATCTCCTGCAACTGTTCCGGAGTTAATCCCACCCGTGCTGCGGTTTCCCGCGTCATCTCGGTATCAATGAATCCGGGAGCCACAGCGTTGACATTGATGTTGAAGGGCCCGAGTTCCAAAGCAAGAGTCTTGGTAAACCCCTGAATTCCTGCTTTTGCTGCGGCATAATTCGCCTGACCTCGATTCCCAAGGGCAGATGTGCTACTGATATTTACGATTTTTCCCCAATTTCTCTCTACCATAAATTTTTGTACGGCCCGGCTACACAAGAAATGCCCTCGCAAGTGAACCCGCATCACCGTGTCCCAATCATTCTCAGACATCTTAAATAACAAGTTGTCACGAATGACTCCTGCGTTGTTGACAAGAATGTCGACCGCTCCGAATGCCTTTGCAATCTTTTCTGTCGCCGCCTGAACTTCGTCTGCAATGGAGACGTCACATCCCACCGCTAGGGTTGTGCCCCCGGCACCCGTGATGTCGGACACCGTCTGTTGACACAACTCCTCCTTTAAATCGAGGACCGCAACCGCCGCTCCATCCGCCGCCAGACGGCGGGCGATGGCCGCACCAATGCCTCTGCCGGCCCCTGTGACCATGGCCACATGGTTCTGCAATCCCTTCAAAGACCTCATCTCCTGCTCCAATTTGCAATTCAGACACACATCTGTCTTCCTTGACCAACCCAATCACACTTGTGCAATCCGTCACCCGCCGCTAAGACGACCTCTGTTCATTCTGTAAAGATGAGTGAGGGACAAAGAAGATGGCCTTTCCCGTCACCACCTGCTTTCCCTCCTGCTGGATGGCCCACACTTCGCAGTCCACCCGTTGCCCGCTGGCGACATCCTCCCTATGAGTGACTCGCCCTTGGCAAGTGATAACATCCCCAGGATGTACCATTTCCTTAAACCGTACACTGAAAGATTCCATTTTTCCCTGGGGTCCCATGGTATCCGTCAGCAGTTGCCCAACAAACCCCATCGTCAACATCCCATGGGCAATAACGCCCCCCAAACCTGCGGCAACTGCGAACTCATCTACTGTGTGAATCGGGTTAAAATCTCCCGAGGCGCCTGCGTAGCGCACCAACTGAATCTTGGTGACAGGAGGCTTAACCAGCGGGCCAAGAGTCTGCCCTACTGTGTATTTTTCCATCACGTGTCTATTGCCCCCCTTTTTGTTCAACTCTAGTCAGTAAATACAATTACGGTTAAGTTACATCCCCTGTTGGTGCCGCTATCAGCGGCATGTGAGCCTAGCCAGTAAATACAATTACGTGGAGTTACATCCCCTGTTGGTGCCGCTATCAGCGGCATGTGAGTCTATGTCCACCTCGCTCACTGACTAAGGGGCGGTGTAAATCACGGTAGTTTGTTCCTGTAAACGCAAATTGCCTTGTTCATCTTTAACAGACTGTTCCAATACCAGAAACACCATCCGACCGAGGCGCCCCTTACGTTCTTTGACCTGAAGCAATTGAGTAGAGCAGTACAGCACATCTCCCGCCACAATGGGAGCGTAATAGGTAAAACTTTGATCGCCGTGAATGAGTCCTTCCTGCGGCAAGGCAAAATCGGCAATCGTACCATAGTCGAAGGTGCGACTGAACGTAGGCGGCGCCACCACACTCTTATAGCCCATGGACCTAGCATAGTCCTCATTCCAATAGAGGGGATTGGTATCCCCCAGGGCTTGCGCGAAGCGACGGATGGCTCCTTTCTCTACCTCGTTACGTATAGGCGAAGAAGCTTGACCCACAAATGCAGCGAAATCTATAGTCATGAACCCACCCCTATCCGTGACCGCACATCGGCCCGTCGTTAGAATGACTGAAACAGTTTGTACCCTGATCATATTCCAGGACGGAACCCATTATCAATTGAAAAATTCCAAATTCGCCCCCAAGCGGCCCATCTCAGAGGTTCATCGATTCGGTGGCTGTGAGAACCTGTTTCTCGTATTCTTTGAAATCCTCTGTGCCCCCGTGTTTCATATACCAAGACGCAGACTTCAGTCCAATGGCATACACCAGGAGGCTTATACTGGCGACAACAATTGTATCCCACGGTGCCGGAATAATTTTCTCTCCACCAAAAGATCCCAACCACGACATCAGAAGCATCACAATCATATAGCCAATTATCCAAATCCCTCCGACAACATCTCTGAAGGGTTTCCTGTAGTGAAAATAGGACCAGATATACACCAAGACTCCAACACCCAACAACAAAATGGCGGTGCTAAGTCGAGCCCAGCCAGCCCAATACGAAATTAGCCCCGAAATGACAAAACCGATGGGAGCAATTACTTTCATCCCGCGAATGTGGTTCCCCTGCTGAGACAGTCCATGTTGGCGAAATGCAATGACTGCAACGGCTCCTGTGGCATAGCTGAACCCAGTCAAGCTTCCCATGACGGCAATCAATTTATGCCAACTGGGCAGCGGCAAAAGTAACGTAAAACCAAGCACGATATTAATGAATAGGGCTACAAACGGAACTCCATAGCGCGGGTGAAGTTTTGTTACAAATCCCGGAAAGAACTTGTTGACCCCCATAGCATAAGTGATCCGCGCATTGGATGCCGCATAGACCAATCCGGATCCTGTGGGTGAAATGACAGAATCCGCAAACAAAATCCATGACAGCCACGTCAAATTAATCGTAAGGGCCAAGTCTGCAAAAGGTGACTTAAAGTTAATGCCAGACCATCCATGCTTCAGCAGAGCTTCCGGGACAGCCCCCAAATACGCAAGTTGAAGTAAAACATATACCACGATGGACACGAGCACCACGGTGATGACCGCGCGTGGCACGTCCTTGCGAGCCGATGCTGCTTCACCAGACAAGTCAATCGCTTGTCTGAACCCGGTGTAGGCAAACACAATCCCGGCTGTGGCAATAGCTCCAAGGGCACCACTCATCCCATGAGGAGCAAAACCACCCGCTGCGGAATTCGTCAGATTGCTTGCATGAAATCCACTTGCAAAAAGCGCAATAATGGTTAGCAAAGGAACACCAATCTTAATAGCAGTGAGGGTGTTATTAACTCTGGCAAATAGCTGAATGCCGAAATAATTCACAACCACAAACATGAGCATCAGAGTAATTGCACTCACCAATCCAATGGAAGTCAAAGATTTTCCATTGTATAAAGCCGGATAAAAATGGCTCAAGTACTGCATTACCGCAGAAGATTCCGTTGGCGCATTCGCAGAATAGCCAATCCATGTCCCCCACGCCACCATGGATGCAGCTAACGTTCCATTTACGTAAGCCGGATAACGAACAATTCCTCCGGCTTCTGGTCGACTTGAGCCCAGTTCCGCGTAAATTAAACCCACACAGAGCATAGCCAACCCACCAATGATCCAGGCCAGAATAGAAGCGGGTCCAGCCATTTTTGAGGCATACATGGCACTGAACAACCATCCAGACCCAATCACACCTCCTAAAGAAGCAGCACTCAATGACCAAAATCCAAGTTTTCTTTTGAACTTTCCGTTTTGCATGAATCCACCTCCACACTAAATATGAATAATTCTCCTGTTTGCCGCACAAAAAAGATGAAGCTTTTCCCACCATGAATCATGTGGTCAAGATCTAACAGGCTCCCAGGCTCCGAGCCACAAGTATCTGGTTAACAACCAACATACTCCAATTTAAGGTGATTTTTTGCTTTTTTGTTGTTTGGGACTCATTGACTTCGCTCCCCACGGATAAATCCCGGGGAATTCCAACCCTCACGAGTTGGCTTTCCTGCTTCTCTGAAGCTTGCCTGCGCGTTGGCTTTTCAGCTTTCGAGCGGGTCTTACGGCTTCTCCACAGGCGAACACTGCCAGCCCGGCAGCTAAGATGTTCTGCGCGGCATTGACGTCTCTGTCGTGCTGCACTCCACACTTTGGACACGTCCACAAGCGAACCCGCAGGGGCATCCTCGGTAGGATATAGCCGCAGTCAAAACACCGATTGCTGGATGGATAGAACTTGTCAATCTTCACAAGCGTTCTCCCATACCAATCTGCTTTATATTCGAGTTGTCTTACCAGTTCGCCCCATCCCACATCGGCAATGGACTTGGTTAGGTGACGATTGCGAATCATGTTCTTGACCTGCAAACTCTCCACGGCAATCACTTGGTTTTCGTTGATTAACTGTGTGCTGAGTTTATTCAGGAAGTCTTGGCGACGGTCCGCAATCTTGGCGCGGATACGAGCCACTTTGAGTCGCGCCTTCTGTCGGTTCTTGGAACCCTTTTGTTTCTTGGCCAGTCTCCATTGTGCTTTAGCCAGCCGTTTTTCGTCCTTCCGAAAGAACCGCGGATTGCCAAACTTCTGACCTGTGGAAAGAATGACCGCATCCGTAAGCCCTAAGTCAATACCGATTTGAGGTTGCGTGGGTTCTTTCGGTTGTATCTCTGCTTCAACAAAGAATGTGACAAAATACCTTTCTGCCGTATCTTTTGATACGGTCACTGTCGATGGAACGCCTGCAAAATATCTCGACCAACGAATGTTCAAGGGTTCCTGCATCTTTGCCAAGATCAATTGCTCTCCATCCCACTTGAAGGCAGATGCGGCATAGGTGGCGAATTGCCTGTCACGCTTCTTATGGAACTGCGGGTATCCGCTACGTCCTTCAAAAAAATTGAGAAAAGTACGATCCAAGTGTCGCAGTTCTTGTTGTAAAGCCACACTGGACACTCCATTGAGCCAGACCGTTTCAGGCTGCCGTTTCAGGACAGTCAGTTGTGCAGACAAATCCTTGTAGTATAGGCGTTGGCCCTTTTTGTAGTACGCATCGGTCTTGAGACGCAAGCCCCAATTGTAGACATAGCGAACACACCCAAACGTCCTGGCAAGAATTTGTTTTTGCTCTTCTGTGGGGTAGAAACGGTATCGGTAGGCTCTGCTTTTCAACATGATTACATTATATCATACACAATGTAAAAAGAGAACATTCGCCTGATGGCGAGCGCCTTAGTTCCCTAACATTGAAACCTAAACATTACTCACAAGTGCCTCAAAATAGTTCTACACACATGCCCTGAATTTTTATAGACTCGGTTCATGAACACTCAATGCACATCAGCAGTCTCAGGTCGTTGATACTATGGGAGAATGTTTCTGAACCGTGCCTGTTTCGGCAAATTAGGCATCACTTTGAGACTGTCGATTCACTCAGCTTCTTCAGGCACTAGACTCGTCATGCGGTGGAATGGATTTTTCAGATAAAAATGGGCCCCCACCTGCTCGAAGGATTGGGGAGGCCCTCCTTTGTGAGCGAGTGTGAGCGAGGGACCGATTTTTACG
>DAHWFY010000117.1 GCA_027336365.1 Bacillota bacterium
CTACGCGATTGGTGATGTTACAGGAATCCCGCTTGAAATGGGAAAACCTTTACCAAAAGCCGGCGTCTTTGCTCATGGACAAGCGAAAGTCGTGGCAAACAATATCATTTTGCAACTCACCGGAAAAGGACGCAGGGCTGAGTTTGATGGTCATGGAGAGTGTTTTATCGAAATTGGGAAACATAAAGCCGGATTTGCACGTGGAAACTTCTATGCCAGCCCGACACCTGTAGTGAAAGTCTATCCCCCTGGAATACGATGGCACTTTGGAAAAGTGTTTTTTGAAAAGAATTGGTTTCGGACCTGGTTCTGAAACATCACCATTGAACCATCATCATAGCATTCGGACCGGAAAGTGGAGGAACGCAGGCTCCCCGCTTTTGCAGAACCGTCCATACTTGACAACTTTGGTCACGAATTCTAGCAGGATTCAAGTTTTGTAATGGTTCGTTTGTTCCGTGCACTTTCTTAAGACTTTTGGAAGATGAATCCGTAGTGAAACGGTTTTAGGTCCACCTTTCCTTGTAGGGTAAATCCGCTTCTTTGCGCCCAATCAAGAATCGATTCTGGTTTCGGCCGTATCTCCATCGACGGCCCTCTGGGCGTATCTTCATATTTCCAATGCATCACTCCAAGCCTTCCGTTCTCCTCTAACTGACGATACGCGAATGCCAGAAGTTCCATCGGTTCCTCGCAATGTAACATGTTAAACAAAGCAACATAATCGACCGTCCCTTGATACCCTTGTAGGCTGGATGCCGTTTTCACATCCGAGACCTCTCCCCCAATCAACTCAAGGTTCGTCAGATTGAACCCAGAGGCTTTCTCCCTGCATCGTTCGATCATTTGGTCGTCAATATCGATTCCAACGGCGGTACCGTGAATGATTTGAGTCGCAGGGATGAGAAAGGTTCCATATCCGCATCCAACATCCACGAGTGTCCTTATGCTCGGAGTGACACCCATTTTGCGAAGCCAGGATGCGGGTTGAAAAAATGTGTTCCACAACTCTTCCTCTGGCATTCCTGATTCCCTGTATTTCATCTTGGTCGCCCCTTTCATTGTCGTCACGAATGCGAGTTTAGATTTGAAAGCTTCAAATCGCGGATATTTTTTCTTAAAAAGGTCTTGAAAGCCAGTACCGCCGGTGAGAGCTGCCGGTCCTTGTTCGATGCCATATAAAAAGAGCGAGGAATGAGAAATGGAGTGGTATCCATCACGTGGAGAAGACCACACGGCCATTCCGTACGAATGGCATATTTCGATAAAAATGAGACGCCCAATCCGCCGAGGACCGCTTGCTTGATCGCTTCCGTGGTATCAAACTCGATGACGTGTGATGGGGTCCAGCCAAGTTCCACAAAATGCTGGAGCGTCGAAGCCCGAGTATGGGATCCTTCACGCCGCACTAACATGGGGTATTGATCGATCGATTCAAAAGACAGTTCTTGCTCCTGTGTCAAGGGATGGTTCCTGCCCATCACGAGGGCCAGTTCATCCGGCAGAAACGGTTCCACATAAAGAACCTTCGATATCACGGGTCCCGCAAGAATAGCCAAGTCCACATTTCCTTCTTCCACCTGCCGCAGGATCTCTTGAGTTGCCGCAATACCCACCTGGACCTGAATTCCGGGATGGATTTGAGTAAAGTCTAAAATCGCACTTGGCAACACATAATCTCCAACGGTCGAGCTACAGCCTACGTACAGAGAACCCGAATCCAGACTTTTCAGCGTGTCCATCGCCGCCTGCGTACTCTCCACCAGTTCGAGGATTTGTTCGCACCGCTTGTACAAGACGTATCCTGCGTCGGTCAAGGATATGCTTCGACCGATTCGATGGAAAAGCGGTAACCCAATGGTCCTTTCGAGTGCTTCAATCTGTCGTGAAACGGCCGGTTGACTCATGTTTAAGTCCTCAGCCGCGCGCGTAAAATTGAGTCTGCGGGCGACATGAGCAAACGTGTTCAATTGGTGGAAGTCCATAATCGGCCCCATCCCTTCTGCCTATCCATAAACAAAGAGAATGTTGTATACTCGTTTCATGCAGTTTGATTATACCAGACGAACAAAAATCCTGTTCTTTCGAGACGGAGGTGACCGGATGAATCTTCTGCCTCCTATTCAATTGACGGCGTTTTCTCCCGGTGCGGGCTGAGCGTGCAAAGTCGGTCCAACCGACTTGGCGCAGGTCCTGCGCTCTTTTTCGGACACCCACCCAGTCAACTCAAGCCAAGAGGTCTTAGTGGGCTGCGGGGATGATGCAAGTGTCATTCGCATCTCGGACGACATCGCCGTGGTTCAGACGGTGGATTACATTAGTCCTGTCGTGAACGATCCCTACGAATTCGGACGGATCGCTGCAGCAAACGCCCTGAGTGACATCTATGCCATGGGTGCGGCCCCATCGTTTGCGCTCAACATTGTCGGTTTTCCGATCAACACGTTGCCCATGGGTTACCTCAAAGAAATTTTACGCGGCGGCTCCGACATGATGGCACAGGCCGGAGTTCCCATTGTGGGCGGTCATACGTATGACGATCACGCTCCGAAGTACGGATTAACGGTGACTGGATTTGTGCATCCGGAGCGTTATCTCACAAAACGCTCCGCAAAAGAAGGTGACGTTCTGGTTTTAACCAAACCCCTCGGAGTCGGAGTGATCACAACCGCCATCGACAAAGGATTGGCGTCACCGGAAAGTGAACAGCGGGCCATCGCCGTGATGACGACCCTAAACGATAAGGCATCCAAGGTCATGATGGACGTCGGAGTTCATGCTTGCACCGATGTGACGGGCTTTGGTTTACTGGGACACTTGTACGAAATGGTGGCAGATGGGGATCTATGTGCGGAAGTCCGTCTTCAAAACATCCCTGTGATGGAGGAGGCTTGGGACCTGATCGCGGATAAGACGTTATCCAACGGAACCAAAAATAACTTTCACATGCTCAAAGATCATGTGACATGGGATAACACTTTACACGAGGCAGAACGTTGGATATTGTGCGATGCTCAAACCTCAGGTGGGCTTCTCATAGCGGTATCAGAAGACAGGAAGGAGCGACTTTTAGACCGGTTAACTCAAGTTGGATGTATCGCCGCTGAAATTGGTACGATTCGTTCGCGATTAGAAAATGAATCCCATCTGTTCGTCCATCGTTAAATTTTCTTGCCTGCGTGGCATACGTGGTATCCGATCGCTGGTTTGTATCTCGATATGGAATAACAAAAATGCATCATATCAATGATAAACATGCATTTCACACATCGGTACTCTCATAGCATAATCATTCTTGTGGACGTAATTTGTGCAAAAGGGAGTGTGGAAGGTGTTTCATTACACTGTAGAAACAAAAAAGACGCTGGATGAGACGGTCCAATCTCTAGCAGAGAGTTTGAAAACCCATAACTTTGGCATTCTGTGGGACTTGGATATTCCTTCGACTTTGCAAAGTAAGGGTGTGGATTTTTCACAGCCCTACCGCGTTCTCGAAGTCTGCAATCCATCCAAAGCCAAGGAAGTTCTTGGACAAAATTCATTGGTGGGATACTTCTTACCCTGCAAAATCGTCGTTTATGAGGATCACGGAACCGTTAAGATGGGCTTCCCCAGACCCTCGATGCTGATGGAGGTTATCCAAGATCCGTCCTTGAAAGCCGTGGCGGAGGAAGTCGAACAGACATTAATGGCAGCGGTCAATGAGGCTATGTAACGTCCCGTGTCTGAATTCCAATCGACAAACGATTTCTCGAATATTTTCAGTGCATCTCATCCAAGGCCGAGGTTTCTTGTTCTCGGCCGATTTTTATTCGTTTTCGGCCGTGCTCGCGCTCGGAACTCAATTACTTACCTCTGCCTTAGACGTACGGTTGGTCATGAGAGCTTACGGACAAAATAAACCCAAATGAGGGGGAATCTTCACTATGAAAGAGAACCAGTCTGACGAGGGCGTATCAAATCGGTTGGAAACGGATAACAAGTCAATGATAGATGACGTATCCACAGTCATGAGGTACCGGATCACAGCGGAAGTCGGCAAAAACTGTGCCACCCAAGCGGAAGGACATCGGCTATTTTGGTTGATTTGGCACGACTTAGCGGCAGGGTCTTGGGTTCACCTTGATTTTGCGGGAGTTACATGTTTCAGCCCTCCTTTCTTTGATGCCTTATGTGGAGAACTCTTGAGACACTTTCGTTTGGCCTTTTTAAACCAACGGATACAAGTACTGAATCTCCCTCAAGAAGGACGGGACATCCTGCAATCTGCACTCCGCCACGCACAAAAGGAAATCTCAACCCGCCAGTCTAAGTAGATCAGTGGGAGTAGAGAACGACTTAAGCTCGACGCAACGTTTCCCGCCATAAAAGTGTTACGAGGAGTCCTGATAACATTACCAGCATGCCAAGACACCCAAAACCTGACGTAGTCCAAAAAAATCGGCCCCAAACTTGCGAAGGAAAGAGATCCTAAATAGAGAAAACGAACGTTAATTGATAATTCTGTACTTTCAAACCACGGTTATCAAAGGCTTCAGCAACATAGGTTACCTTCATTAGTACACACTCTGATTGAAAATTAGAGGAAGAGCAAATTATGGGCCTTGTACACCACACAATCCGAAAACCCGAATACTTCTGCCAGTCTTCTACCATTAGAATGAGAATTTATCCGGACAAGAAACTAGTCCGAAATTTTGACGTTCAAAAGAAGATCAACTCGGCGTATAGATAAATGACCAGACCTGCTGGCATCAACCACTCACGTTAACATAGTGCCCAAGACCATCCCAAAACGGCCCTGGGCACAATGACTGATTAAAAGATGTCAAGCCATCACATCTACAGCCATTGTCGATTGGTAAAAATCTTATCCATTTTTTAGACGTGATTTGACTGCCGATTCCAATCATCCATGCCTCCTACCAACTTATAAACCTGGCCATAGCCCTTTTCCTCCAATATTTCCGCGGCGTAGTCGCTTCCCCCACCACCGTGCTGGCAAAATACCACTATAGGGGTTTCTGGCGCCCAATCCAACGTTTGATCTTCCAAATCCGTCACGGGTATATGGACGGCCCCCGGAATTATCCCGTCTTTGGCTAACCGTACGTCAATTACTAAGGCCGAACCATCCGCCAACCGCTGAATTAATTCTTTAACCGTGATTTCTTGGCCCATATTTCATCTCCTTGTGGGCCAAGCCCTTTATTAGGACACCGCTTACATCAGTCTAGATAGAGGGAGGATTCCAGAGCGATCCCCGTCCCAATGTTATACAACCTGTGAGAGGTTCGGAACATTATAGGTTTCTCGTATTCTGGCGACCAGAATAACCATCGCGCCAGAAACGGTCTACTCCCAATAAGCTGCCTCGGTCGAGAGAAAGCATCACGATGAATGAAATATAATCAGACGAAGGAGTGTCGAGTGAGTTGGAAACGGACAACAAGCCAATGACGGATGACGCATCGACGGTCATGAGGCACCGGGTCACAGCGGAGGTCGAAAAGAATTGTACCAAGCGGAACATCGGCTCTTTTGGTTGATTTGGCACCACTAGCAGCACGATCTCTTGTTCAACTTGATTTTCGGGAATTACATGTTTCATCCCTCCTTTCTTTAACGCCCATGCGGAGAACTATTGAAACACTTTCACTGCACTCCACTCGTACAGAACGAAAGTACAAACCCACCAGCCCCAGTAGGTTAGCGGGAGTAGAGAACGACTTAAGCTCGATGCAACGTTTCCCGCATCAAAAAAGTCACGAGGAATCCTGATAACATTACTAGCATGGCCAAGACACCAAAAACCTGACTCAGTCCGAAAAAATCAGCCCCAAATCCAAGCAAAATGCCCCCAATGGCGTATCCGCCGTCTCTCCACATGCGATACACGCCAAGGGCCGAACTTCTCCACCCAGGATGAGCAGCATCCCCTACGGCGGATAAGAGAACTGGATAAATAAACGCGGTTCCCATCCCCATGAGAAACGCAGAAAAGATCCATAACCAAAGAGAATGAGAGAACAAGATGAGCGCGACGCCTAAACCATTCACCCATTGGCCGAGGGCAATCGGTAACTTTCGACCCACTCGGTCGCTCCACGCACCTGACACCAGCTGCAACACTCCCCACGAGGTGGCGTAGATACTCCCAACGAGACCGATGATCGCTATCGAAAAATGTTCCTGCGCCATGAGAATCGGTACCAGTCCCCATACCGCCGTATCACTCAGCTTGTTGATCAGCCCCGCTTGACTGCAGCTAAAGAGCGTTCGATCCCGAAAGCTTACCTTGGCAACGACTTGTTTTAGGGTCAACTTATCTTCAAGGAATGCGTTCTGACTGGAGGGGTTAGACAACGACGCTTCCAGTTTCGCATACGGAAGCGTCTCTCGAATCAGGAACCACGCCATGAAAAATCCGACCAATGCGACCGCTTCTCCGAACCAAAACGGAACTGGGCGCGGTCCAAACTGGCTCGCCAAGTAGCCCGTGAAGGCACTGGTCAAAGCGACCCCAATATATCCGGAAAATTCATTGATCCCAAGAGCTAACCCGCGTTTTTGAGGTCCGACGAGATCGACCTTACTACTGACCGTCATCGACCACGCAAACCCCTGATTGGCCCCAAGCAGAAGATTCGCGGCCACAATCCAAGCCCAGTTCGGGGCGACGATGACCAGAAGTGGAACCGGAATTCCCAGCAGCCACCCCAAGAGTAAGACCGGCTTTCTTCCCCAGTGGTCAGCCAATTTTCCTGCTACCAGATTCAATGCCCCTTTGACCACGCCAAACGAAACGATAAAAGACAGTAACAACGATAGTGAGGCAAGATGAAAGGTCTGTTTCCCCAACATGGGGAGTACCGTTCTTTCCAAGCCCACCATCGTTCCGACAAACGCATTGTTCACGGCCAGCAGAATAAATTGATCCAAATTGGGCCTTAAACCCAAGACCAGCTGCCTTTCTTTCATGCTGTTTCGCCTCCCTTAAGAATGCAGTGGGGAACGAAAGCCGTTCCTCGAACCATGAATCTCTTCATTCGACCGCAGGTTTTTCATGAATGGTTCTGAGGTTGTAGGCTCGGATCAAATCAAAGTTCTTGGGTTTGTTGGGTAAGTCTTCGAGCATGAATCGGACGAATTCTTCTTTTGATCTGGGTTGCATGGCCAGGTTAAAGCGACGTTCAAATCCAATGGTGGAAACGACCTTTCCACTCAGGGCACGCCCTCAGGTGGATCCAGAAAAAGCGCCGGGATAAACCTCCAGATAATCCGGCAACGCCAGCATCCGATCAAAGATGCTATGATAAAGGTCTTTGGCCCCATCTTCCACCACCAAATCCGGACGTCCAATGTCTCCAATCATTAGGGTATGTCCGGTGAGGACAAACCAGGGATCGGGTCCTCGGCGATGGTCGGTAACCAGCAAGCTCATGTGTTCTGGCGTATGACCAGGGGTATGCATCACCTCAATAACCGTATTGCCAAGAATAATTTGTTCCCCATCCTCCACGGGCGTGAACGCATAAGTGGCTGGAGCTTGCGCATAAAGCGCCAATTTCGCCCCCGTACCCTGGGCCAGTTCCCGCGCAACGGATATGTGATCCGCATGCACATGCGTATCCAGGACATATTGAATTTCTAGACCCGCGCGTTTAGCTTCTTGAATGTAGAAATCCACATCTTCGATGGGATCGACGACCGCCCCCATGGCTTTTCCTGTACACCCAAATAAGTAAGATACTGCCACCGGATTCATGTGCAGATATTGGCGAAAAAACAATGGAACTCCCTCCTTCGATTTGACCAAACTCCAAATGCAGCAGGACTCTCGACCGCCATTCCTCCTACGCGAACTTGATCACCAGCGTTTCCCGAAGCAAAACAGTGACAATCAGACTCGATCCGATGGCCAACCAACCGACAACCTCCATCGACATGGCGGTTCCTAACCAATCGGCGAGAACTCCCGAAACCAGCGCAGGTTCGACACGGTCTTCACAATGCCAAAGCTGATGATAAAGGCAATGGCAGCACTGGTTCCGGCGAGACCAAAATCTTGTTTAGCCACAAGAGGCAAAACGGTTCGTTCGAGACCGACCATTCCTCCAACAAACAAGTCCACGATCACGAGCAGTATGATTTGGGCAGCATGAACTCGAAGAGGATTCCGGGTATCCACCTATATCACCCTTCCTTCGACCTTATTACTCTGAGTTTCAACCTTCGACACATGCTCGTACCAAGCACTAACTCCCCCAGAAAAGTATCTCACCGGAAACCCCATGGCAGCGAGTTTTGCCGTGCCCGCTATCCCTCGGTATACCCCAGCACAAAAAACCACGTGCTCTTGGGTTGGGTTCAGGGTAGAACGAGCCAGTTCCAGTTCCGATAGCGGCAGATTCACGGAACCTGGTATCTGCCGCTTTTGCCATTCTTCTAGAGTTCGGACATCCACCAATCGGAATTCATCATTGTCCTGCAAGACCTCATCCAAACTGATTGGGGTGATCTTCGTCACCGGATAGTTCTTTGCCGCCCATTCGTGGACCTGTACGGTTCCCATCACATTCCCACCTACTGCATCGATGGCGGAAAGAACAGCTCCCGGAACGTCATGGATTACAGGAATCAGCACCACGGGACCCGGCTTGGGCCATATTTTTTTGAGATTGGTCAAGAAGTCAGGTTCATCTTGGGGTAAATTCAGCGCCCCCTCGATAGAGCCTTGCATGAATTCGGACACAGGGCGCAGGTCTAACAATTCCAGATTGGCATGTTTCTCACGCATACTCTTTAGTTCATCTGCAGAAATTGTTCTTAACATGTTTTTTCGGCCTCCGTGCTTTGAAGTGAGTCAATCCAGCTATTGACCGCATGAAGTGAGTCCGGATTACAAAAGTAGTAATGCCAAGGCCCACGTTGCTGATGGCCGACCAATCCCGCTTGACGCAGCAAAGCTAGGTGTCTTGAAATGGTGGATTGCGGTACGTCTAAAATGGACGTCAGGTCTTGAACACAGATTCCATCTACCGCTTCTCCGTCGAGCGTGCAAAAATATTGCTTCTGACTTAACGTTTCCAATAAAGAGCGTCGCAGTGGATCTGCGAGAGCTTTAAACACGAGGTCCAAGTCGATGACGTTACGCAAACGCGTTTGGATGGTTGGTCCCATAAGCTTTCCCCTTTCGACGAGTTTCAAATTTTAAATCCATAAATGCGGATATGCTGATTATTAGATGTTTATACTTTGCTTCAGCGTTGGAAAATTGTCAAGAT
>DAHWFY010000118.1 GCA_027336365.1 Bacillota bacterium
TATGTCGCAAAACCCAGGGTCTGCCCAGATAGGGCCTTATTACAAATGATGCCAACTCTATCTAGTAAATACAGTTGCGTGGATTTACTTTCTTTGTTGGTGCCGCTATCAGCGGCATGGCGGTCTATCCGGTAAATACAATGACGTGGATTTACATTCCTTGCTGGTGCCGTTATCAACGGCATGAAGGTCTATCCGGTCTTATGCACAGTCCGTTGTCAATAAATTTGCGAAATATTCATGTATACAATGGAGTTCTTTTGTGTGAAGCATACTAAAATACCACAATGTTCATTTTTCAGAATTCGACTCATCTTTCCACTTCCGAACATACCTCGGTTCTTCGACATCAATTTCACTGAAATCTCCGGCTTCCCAGGCCCTTATCCAGCCCTCTTGCTCTTGGTTGAGCACGAGGTTTCTTATTAGGTCGGGGCGACGGACCCATGTTCTATACAAAGATTGTTTTTTTCGCCAAGCCTCAATCCGTTGATGATGGCCGGAAAGCAATATCTCCGGCACGTCCATGCCAAGAACATTTGCAGGTCGAGTATATTGAGGATACTCTAACAGTCCCATGGAAAACGAGTCTCCCATAGCAGATGACGTGTTACCCAACGTCCCGGGGAGCAAGCGAATCACCGCATCCATCACAGCCATCGCAGCAATTTCCCCTCCAGTTAATACAAAGTCCCCCAGGGAAAGCTCATCCGTGACTATCTTTTGCCGGATTCGTTCGTCATACCCCTCATAATGTCCACAAATGAGAATTAGGTGTTCTTGTTGAGCGTAATATTCGGCGATTTTTTGACAAAAAGGCCTTCCCTGGGGTGACATCAGTACCACATGTTCACTGGGTCCTGGTTTCTCGAAATCCAACGCCGCTGTCACCGAACGCAACAATGGATCCGCCTTGAGAACCATCCCCGCTCCTCCTCCGAAGGGGTAATCGTCTACCGTATGATGACGGTCCTCGGTAAAATCTCTAAAATTGACCAATTCCACTTGCACCAGTCCTTGCTGCAGGGAACGCTTAACAATGCTCTCATCTAACATTCCACGAAACATGTCGGGAAAAAGAGTTAAAACGGTGATTCGAATGTTAACTCACTCCCCACTCAACGTCGGTCCCGTTCGGTTTCCGTTTGACCTCGGCTTTGTCGGACACGCTATTGCAGTCTCTCTCACTCATCCAACATCCCAGGCAACAGGTGAACTACCATTCGTCCTTGCGTCACGTCCACCTGCAACACGCACAAGGCAATGGCGGGAATTAGAATATCCTGCTTACGAGCGGGTCCGTGAACAACGTACACATCATTGGCCCCGGGCTGCAAAACGTCTACTACTTGGCCCAACAACTCACCTTCTTCTGTGTACACTTCAATACCAAGGACTTGGTGAATGTAAAAGTTACCCTCGGGCAAGGGCATCAACTCGGATTCGGAAACACAAAACTCCATACCCTTCCACTCTTTCACCTGGTTAATGTCATGATATCCCCTGCAGGTCATCAAATAAAACTGTTTATGAGGACGAGCAGTCTCCACCGTCACCTGCAGTTGAGGCAATTGACCAGGTCGTCTCAACCACAGTGCGGAACCTGGTTTAAAACGCTCGTCAATAAAGTCCGTTCTTGGTAATACTTTTAACTCTCCCCGCAATCCATGTATACCCGTCACTACACCGACAGTAAAATACGATTTCTGCTCACTCACCACCTGTCACCCCTCAGAGTACCAATTCAAATGACACGCACTAGAAATAAAAAAACAGGTTGGCGCCCGGAACGTGCCCAAACGTACCCAACCCGTTCGCTTTTCCTCGTCCCTTCTTGCCCCAGGTGAACCGCTTATCCCTCAGTCAACGACTGTCCACCCCGTCGAATTTCATGAACGATGCCATCTTTGATGATAATTTCTGAACCCAGAAGAATTTTCCCCCAGTCGTCGCCAACATGCACCTCAACGGTGGTCTCCACATTCATGTTGGGCACCTCGGAGCCAATGGCCATTTGTTGGACCTGCTGAATTTGCTGAATCAGTTGCTCTCGCTGCTGTACATGATTCTGTTTCTGCTGTTCCACTTGCTCCCGTACCTGAGCGGCCACATTTCCACCCTGGGCCATTGCCTGTTCTAAGGCCTGCCTGCCCCCTTGTTCCAGTTGTTCCAATTCTGCAGTCAATTGCTCCACTTGCCGCCTTTGCTCACTCAAAATTTGCTGTTTCGTATCTTCGGTTAAAATAAACTTGACGGCCACGGGTTGACGAATTGCCAACATGATCCTTCAACCTCCTTATCCCAACTCCGAGTATTACCTGCTCAGGAATCAATATCCACAAATACTCGGCGCTTCTGCCGGACCGCCACCGCACTCACCACAGTCCGCAGTGATTGGGCAATCCGGCCTTGGCGACCAATCACTTTACCCACATCGGAGGGAGCAACTGAGATGTGATATACGACTGCATCTCCCCGTTGCTCCTCCCAGACGGACACAGACTCCGGATGCTCCACCAACGACTTGGCTAAAAACTCCACCAATGCTTTCATGGTTGCCTCCCACCCGGCATGCCCCTCCAAGAGAACCGAGCGTTCTCTCCCAAGGCATTTTCGGCCGTCAAAGGATCCCTGTTACTTTTGGTACTTCAATTCGTGAAACTTTTTTAAAATTCCTGTCTGACGAAGCAAATCACGGACCGTATCCGAAGGTTGAGCTCCATTTTTCAACCATGTTAGGGCCTTTTCTTCGTCAATTGAAATCTTCACCGGATCAGTCAACGGATTGTAAGTACCAATTTGATCCACAAAGCGGCCATCTCGCGGAGACTGCGCCTCTGCCACAACCACTCGATATACGGGAGATTTTTTCGCTCCCATACGCTTCAACCGAATTTTCACTGCCATGCCTGTTCACTCTCCTCTGATTTTTGTTGCAAATAGCATCTCCAACAGGGATTCCCTTCGCTATTGAAATACCTCATCTTCATGAACACTTCCGTTGTCACGGATGACTCTTAACGTCGCTTTTTCTTGTGGTGTCGGCGCGGCCCAACTGCATCACCCGGACCAGGTAACAATGGATTTTCCTTACCTACCATCAGTTCTGCAGGATTCGACAACCCGGAGAACCCCGGCATTGATTTCAGCGATTGGAGAGCAGCTCGCTTATTGCCCATTCGCTTACCCACTCCAGAAAACTGCTTCATCATCTGCCGGGCTTGTTCAAACTGATTGAGCACCTGATTGACATCACGGACCGTCACGCCGCTTCCCAAGGCCACACGCCGCCGTCGACTAGCGTTCATCAGTCCTGGATCCGACCGCTCCTGTTTTGTCATGGAAGAAATGATAGCATCAATCCGCTGTAGTTTTGATTCGTCCATCTGCAGATTGTCCAACCCTTTGAGCTTGTTCACTCCAGGAAGCATCTTCACAATCTGATCCAAGGGTCCTAACTTGCGCACCTGCTGCAACTGTTCCCGGAAATCATCCAGGGTAAATTCCGCCTTGCGCAGGCGGCCCTCCATCTCCTGAGCCTTGTCCATGTCCAGTGTCTGCTGCGCTCGCTCAATCAGACTGAGGACATCGCCCATTCCGAGAATCCGAGATGCCATACGGTCCGGGTGAAATGCCTCAAGAGGCTCAATTTTCTCACCCAGTCCCACATATTTAATGGGACACCCCGTCACCGCCCGCACCGTCAACGCTGCGCCACCCCGAGTGTCCCCATCTAACTTGGTGAGGACCACTCCCGTCAATGACAATTTTTCGTGAAAAGCCTCCGCCACGTGGACCGCATCCTGACCTGTCATGGCGTCCACCACAAGAAGTAGTTCGTCGGCAGGCACCAACTGCAAAATGCGTGCCAATTCATCCATCAATTCCGTATCCACATGCAGGCGGCCAGCGGTATCCACAATCATCACGTCCGCACCCTGACGAATTGCCTCTTGCTTACCCGCCTCCACGATTTTTACCGGATCTACGTCGGCCCCCATAGAGAACACAGGAACGTCAATTTGTCGACCCAATACCTGCAGTTGATCAATGGCCGCAGGGCGGTAGATGTCTGCGGCCACCAACAGGGGACGATGTTCGTGACTGCGGAAAGACAAGGCTAATTTTGCCGCAGCCGTCGTCTTACCGGCACCTTGCAGCCCCACCAGCATGACCACCGTGGGTGACACAGCCGCCATCCGAACCCGTGCCTGCTGCCCACCCATCAATTGAGTGAGTTCCTCGTAAACAACTTTAACCACTTGCTGACCGGGAGTCAGACTCCGTTGAACCTCTTGCCCCACCGCACGCTCTCGGACCTTGTCCACAAAGTCCTTCACAACTTTAACGTTCACGTCGGCCGCCAGCAATGCCAGCCGCACCTCACGCATGGCTTGGGCCACATCATCCTCACTGAGTTTGCCCTTGGATCGCAATTTTCCCAGGGCTTTCTGCAAGCTGTTAGACAGGCCTTCCAACATCTCCATCCCTCCCCTCCGTCAGAGACCAACGAGCCACTTCTTGGCTGATTTCCTCCATCACCAAGCGGTCTGGTTCAGGCACAACCTGCCGAACCACTGACCAAACCTCCTGCCAGCGGGTCACCAATGCCACCCACTGTCTTTCCTTTTCCAACAGGCCCATGCCACCTTCATAGGTCTCCAGTTGTTCCTCGGCCCGTCGTAGATGGTCATGTACTGCTTGACGACTGATTTCATAATAAGTCGCCATTTCCGACAAAGACCAGTCTTCAAAGTAATGCAATTCCACCATTTCTCTGTGCCTCTCCGTAAGTAAAGAGCCATACAGGTCACAAAGTTTGCCCATTCGGGTTACCTTGTCAATCATACGAGGGTTATCAGGCACTGTCAAGTCAATCCCCTTTACACCTTACAAAGGTGTTGCCGAAACATTAGGGCTGGCAAACGGCGGCAGAAAAAGCCGCTGGATCAAAGATTTCAAGGTCCTCAATATCTTCTCCCAGTCCCACCCACTTCACTGGTATTCCATACTCTCGAACAATCGGTAAAATCACGCCACCCTTTGCAGTCCCATCCAACTTCGTTAGAGCAATGCCGCTGACCGAGACAACCTCTTGAAACGCCTTGGCCTGATTAAGGGCATTCTGTCCAGTGGTGCCATCCAGTACAAGCAACACCTCGTGCGGTGCACCGGGAAGTTCTCTGGACGCCACCTTTTGAATCTTCGCCAGTTCTGCCATGAGGTTTCCCTTGTTGTGCAAACGGCCCGCTGTATCACACAAAATGACATCCATTGAGCGAGAGCGAGCAGCCATAATGGCGTCATAAACCACCGCTGCCGGATCTGCACCGGGTCCATGTCGAACCACGTCGCAACCAGCCCGTTCCCCCCAGATGACCAACTGGTCAATGGCTGCTGCCCGAAAGGTGTCGGCGGCCGCCAAAATGACCCGCTTCCCCTGGTCCCGGTAACGCCGGGCCAGTTTCCCGATGGTGGTTGTTTTTCCGACACCATTCACTCCAACAATAAGATACAAACTGGGACCGGTTTCTGCTGTCCGCATCCGGGAGTCCACCCCAGCCAATGCCTCCTCCATAGCCATTTGCAGCAAATTGGGTAACCGCACGGTATCAACCAGCCTTTCACGCCAGGCCGCTTGCTTGACTCGACCCACCAGCCACACCGCCGTATCGACACCTACATCAGCCGCAATCAGGATTTCCTCCAGTTCGTCAAACACGGAGTCGTCGAGTTTTCGACCTTGAAACAGTCCTGTGAGCTTGCCAAAGACCGCATCGCGACTCTTCTCTAAGCCACGTTTGAACTTATCAAAAATTCCCAAGTCTTTTTCACCACCGCTGAAAAATTACTTGCCCTTATGCAGACTCTATTCCCGCACTATGATTTAAACGAACGCCAATGAGAGAGGAAACCCCAGACTCCTGCATTGTCACTCCATATAAGACATCTGCATCTTCCATGGTACCACGACGGTGAGTAATCACAATGAACTGGGTGTCGTCAGCAAATCGCCTAAGTTGCTGCGTGAAGCGCGTAACGTTCGCCTCATCAAGGGCTGCTTCCACCTCATCAAGAACACAGAATGGCACAGGTCTTACACGTAAGATGGCAAACAACAAGGCCATGGCCGTCAACGCTCGTTCTCCACCAGATAGCAAATTCAAATTTTGCAACTTTTTCCCTGGCGGCTCAGCCATTACCTCAATACCGGCAGTCAATACGTGTTCTTCGTCCGTTAACGTCAGGTTTGCCCGACCCCCGCCAAACAGTTGTCGAAAAGATACCTGAAACTCCTGTCGAATCTGCTCAAAGGTTTCGACAAAACGGCGGGACATCTCCTCATCAATGTCCTGAATCACGGTCCCCAGTTGAGCCTTGGCCAAAACCAGATCAGACCTTTCCCGCTGCAAAAAATCGATGCGATCAGACATTCGCTGCCACTCCTCGATGGCTCCGAGTTGCACCTCACCCAAGGCATCCCGTCGTTCGCGCAGGTCTGAAGCTTGCAGCTTTGCCTGCTGCTCCTCCTCGGTCAAAGCATGATGCTCCCAGGCCCATTCAAAGGTCATGTGGTGTGTTTCGCCCAGCATCATTAAGCGGTGTTTTAAATCACTGTCCCATCGCTCCATCTGCACCTGCCGACGGTGCAACTGCTCGTCCATTTGTGTGAGAAACTGCTGCTCTTGCCGCATCAACTGTTCAAACTGAGCCACCGCACTGTCTGCGGCCCCGCGATTCACCGTTAATTCTTCCAGCCTATCTTGCAAGTCTGCCACCTGATTGCCCAGTTCAACCAGGCTTTGCTCGTTCGTCTCCACCTTATTTTGCGTTTCTATCAAAGAACCCTTCAGTTGGGTCACCGCTTGAATCGTGGCATCACGCTGTTTGGCCAACTCTCTGTAGCGATCCGCCAGTTCTACCATTGTCCCTTCCAGACCTTCCCTCTCTCGTGTCAATTCCGCACTACGCACCCGTAATTGAGTCAATGTCTCCCGTGCTTCCACAAGGCGGGCATCCCGTTCCTGCAATTCTCGCCGTTGCCGCAACAATTGCTGTTCTAAATCGACAATACTTGCCGCCGCCGCAGAAGCTGCCAACTCCGCCGACTGTAATTTTCCGCGACTCTGCTCCAAATCACTGGTGACCTGGCTGAGTTCACTGTCCAAGGCCTCCATTCGTTCTTGCATATTCTCCAATTCTCGTCGGCGAGCCGCCACACCCGCCTCCAACCCAGCAGTTTGAGTCCGCTTTTGTTCCAGTTCACGGGTACGATCCCGTTGCCTGTCTTCTACGGATGCCGCTTGCTGTCGCAACTCCTTTTGTTTTTCTGCCAGGATTTGTTCCTGTGTCTGAGATTCTGCCAACCGTTGCTGCAACTCCTGTCTTTCCCTACTGCGCCCAAGTAAACTCACCCCTCTATTCGCCCTACTCCCGCCGGACATGGTACCTCCCGGGTACACCACATCTCCGGCACGGGTGACCAGCCGAAAGCGATACGATAGGACTTTGGCAAGGTGATTGGCCTCAGCCAAGGTGTCTGCTAAGAGTACTTGACCTAGGAGATGCCCCACAATATTCCGATACCGAGAATCACAAGTCACAACGTCTGCCGCTATGCCCAGGAATCCCGGCAGATGGTTCACCCGCGCCAAGTCAACCGCAGTGAAAGACCGAGAACGAATGACTGACAAGGGCATGAAGGTAGCCCTTCCACCCTGTCGCTGTTTCAGCCACTCAATGGCTGCCCGAGCTTCCGCCTCACCATCCGTCACAACATTTTGGGCCGCCACCCCCAAAGCCGTTTCAATAGCTGTTTCTAGGTCAGGAGGAACCTGAAGAAGACTCGCCACCGCACCGTGAATTCCGGTCACCAGTCCCTTGGATGCTGCTCGCAGGACCGTCCGAGTTCCTACAGCATACCCGTCAAACTCCCTTTCCAGGTCTTGCAATACCTCAATGCGAGAACGCAGACCCGCTGTGAGCGCTTTTTGCCGCTGCAATTGGCTAACCACATCCGCTTCTTGAACAGTCAATGTTCGAAAAGCAGCACCATCCTCAGACAGCTCCCTCTGCAAGACGGCTTCCTGCTGTGAGTTCCGCCGCAGGGTCTCCACAGCCTGCTCAATCTGGGTCTGCAACCCCTGAATTCGTTGTAGCCATTCAACTCTAGCTGTCTGCAGTGCTCGTAGCCGGGCGGAACCGCTTTGCAGTCGTTCCAACCAAGCCTTGTGCTCGTTTCTCCGATTGGCCGCTACCTGGTGATGGTCAATCAAAGTTTCATTCAGAGACGAAATCTCCGATTCCAACCGAGCTCTCACCTGTGGGTCCACGGCTTGAATGGCCATCTCCAGCTGCCGTTGGGTTTCAACCAGGGTTTCGGCAATGACGGTCAAGCGCCGTTCTTGCTGGTTTTTGCGCAACTCTAATTGCTCCAGTTCCTGAGTTAAAGTCTCCACCTGACGGTTCTTATCCACCAACCCGGTTTGAACATGTTGAACTCTTTCTTGCCACAGATGCAGTTGTCCCTCAGCGCGTTGCCTCGCCTCTACGGCAACCAGCAGTTGTTGCTGTGTGGAAGCAAAAGCTTCCACATTCACGGCCAACTCCTGACGGGCAACTTCCCATCTCGCTCGCGCAGCAAGCTGCGCAGTTTGCTGTTCATTGCGCTGCTGGGTCAAGGCCGTCGTATCTGTCTGGACCTCGGCCAATCCGACTTGCAACCGCCGAATTTCCGCCACCAAAAGACCAATTTCCAAGTGTTCCAACTGTTTCGCAATAGCCTGATACGCCAGCGCTTTTTCCGCTTGGACGCGGAGTGGGTCCGCCTGAGCACTCAGTTCCATGAGAATATCGTCCACCCGTACCATGTTTGCCGCCGTTTGCTCCAACTTGCGTTCTGCTTCCCGACGTCGGTGCTTGTATTTGACAATGCCTGCGGCATCTTCAAAAGGTCCCCGGCGGTCCTCTGGTCGAGTGGACAACATTTCTTCAATCCGACCTTGGCCGATAATAGAATAGGACTCCCGGCCCATCCCGGAGTCCATGAATACTTCTGTAATATCTTTCAATCGACAGGGCTGTTTATTGAGAAAATACTCGCCTTCTCCAGAACGGTACATGCGTCGAGTCACCATGACTTCATCGAAAGGCACGGGAAGGTGTTGATCTCCATTGTCTAACGTTAAAGACACCTCGCAAAAATTCACCGCCTTGCGAGATTCGCTGCCCGCAAAGATGACATCTTCCATCTTATTGCCGCGCAGGCTACGAGCACTCTGTTC
>DAHWFY010000119.1 GCA_027336365.1 Bacillota bacterium
TGGCGCCAGTGGACCGTCAACGCAAGTCGGAGGTCGAGGCGGGTGAGGTCAGTGCGCAGACGGCGCGGGAGTGATCGGCGCAGGGGGGCAGACGGCCATCAATCGGGGAGTATGGACCGATGGCTGATTACATACTCTGATTTAATTACCCTGTTATTGATTTTTTTTGTCATCATGTACGCCATGTCTAAGGTGGATGTGGCCAAGTTTGAGACGCTAACGCGGTCTTTGGCTGCAGCATTGCACAGCTCGAATCAGGTGCAGATGCATGACTTAGGGACCACCGGACTTGTGGTTCCAGCCAACCCTACAAATCAAGGGGATAAAACGAAAACAGGGACAAGCACTCACTCGGATCCAGCCTTAGATCACCTGTATAGCGAGGTGAGCGCATATATAGCAACTCATCACCTGCAGGGGAATGTCAGTATTGAAAATCAGCCGCGTGGAGTGCAGATTACCCTTCGGGATGTGGCCCTGTTTGACACTGGGCAGGCGGTACTACGTTCAGATGCAAGGCAGTTGTTGAGAGGACTGGTGCCCTTTTTGCAGAGTCTATCCAACCCTATTTTGGTTGAAGGGTATACGGACAATGTACCCATTCATACGCCGCAGTTCCCCTCCAACTGGGAACTATCGGCAGGCCGAGCCATCGATGTGGTGCATTTTTTCGCAAATGAGGGCATTAAGCCAGACCGTTTGGCCGGCGTTGCCTACGGTCAATACCATCCGGTGGTTCCCAATACCACGCCAGCCAATCGACAGTTGAATCGTCGTGTGAACATCGTCATTTTACGGAATTCTACTGACCTTCCTTTGACTCAGAATTCCACCACCACTCCATAGGTGGCATTTTCCACAGCCGTTGACTGGTCAGGTCTCGGAGAACGGCAAGTGAGATGTTGCAAAAATTTGCTTTGGGAGCAGCGAACGTATGCTCCCTTTTTGCGTTGTGTGGTAACATAATAGAGAAGGGGAGATGGCGTTTGGCGGACAGCAAATCTGGAGAATTCCGCTTGATATCTGATTATCGCCCCCAGGGAGACCAGCCAAAAGCGATTGCGGAACTGGTCCGGGGTGTGCAGTCTGGTTTGCGGCTCCAAACACTGCTTGGTGTCACTGGCTCAGGCAAAACATTCACGATGGCCAATGTGGTGTCACAAGTGAACAAGCCCACCCTGGTGATTGCGCACAACAAAACCCTGGCGGCTCAGTTGACTGCTGAGTTTAAGGAGTTTTTTCCACATAATGCGGTTGAGTATTTCGTGAGTTATTATGATTACTACCAGCCGGAGGCTTACGTGCCCGCGACGGACACTTACATTGAGAAGGATGCCAAGATCAACGACGAGATTGACAAGTTGCGTCACTCCGCGACTGCCTCTTTGCTGGAACGCAGTGATGTGTTGGTGGTTGCCTCCGTTTCCGCCATCTTTGGCTTGGGTAGTCCCGAGGAATACCGGGGTCACGTGCTGTCTTTGCGTGCGGGGATGGTGCGTAGCCGGGACGAAATCCTGCATCGTTTGGTCAATATGCAATACGAGCGTAACGACATGAACTTTACGCGTGGGACCTTTCGTGTACGGGGGGACGTGGTTGAAATCTTTCCGGCTTCCCGAGGAGAGCAAGCCATCCGGGTGGAACTGTTTGGGGACGAAATTGACCGCATCACGGAGATCAATGTCCTTACTGGCGAGGTCTTGGGGGTGCGTGAACATGTGGGAATCTATCCTGCTTCTCACTATGTCACTTCCAAAGAGCGCCTGCTGGTTGCGGTGGAGCGAATCAAGGCTGAGTTGGCAGAACGTCTGGTCGAACTGCGCAACGAGAATAAGCTACTGGAGGCCCAGCGGCTTGAACAGCGGACTCTTTACGACATTGAGATGATGGAAGAGATAGGGTTTTGCTCAGGAATTGAGAATTATTCTCGTCATCTGGAGGGAAGAGCTGCTGGAGAGACTCCGCACTGCCTGTTGGACTACTTCCCGGACGATTTTCTCCTATTGATTGACGAGTCTCATGTCACCGTACCTCAAATCAGGGGAATGTACGGCGGTGATCACTCCCGCAAAATGACTTTGATTGATCACGGATTTCGACTTCCCTCAGCGGCTGACAATCGACCTTTAACCTTCGCAGAGTTTGAACGGCGCATGCACCAGGTTGTGTTTATTTCGGCTACCCCGGGTCCTTACGAGTTAGAGCACCAGGACCAGCAGGTGGAGCAAATCATTCGTCCTACTGGGTTGTTGGACCCGGAGATTTTTGTTCGTCCCATTCACGGCCAGATAGACGATTTGGTGGGTGAAATTCACCAGCGTATTCACCGCAATGAGCGGATTTTGGTTACCACACTGACAAAGAAGATGGCGGAGGATTTGACAGACTATCTGCGAGAAATGGGCATTAAGGTGCGCTATTTGCACTCGGATATCAAGACAATTGACCGTATGGTCATTCTACGCGATTTGCGTCTTGGGGCTTTCGACGTGTTGGTGGGAATCAACCTGTTGCGGGAAGGTTTAGACTTGCCGGAGGTGTCGTTGGTGGCCATTCTGGATGCGGACAAGGAGGGGTTCTTGCGGGCGGAGCGCTCGTTGATTCAGACCATTGGTCGGGCTGCGCGCAATGCCAACGGTCAGGTCATCATGTATGCCGACGTTATGACAGACTCCATGCGAGGTGCGATTGAAGAAACCCGTCGGCGCCGAGAGACGCAACGAGCCTTCAACGAGGCTCACGCCATCACACCCACCACCATTCAAAAAGCGGTGCGGGATGTCATAGAAGCCACCAAGGCTGCCGAACAGAAAGCGGATTATGTGCAAGTGGCACAGGCTGCCCAGCAGATGCCCATCAAGGAGCGCCGAGAGGTGATTGCCAGGTTGCAACAAGAGATGAAACAAGCGGCTAAGGACTTGCAATTTGAGCGGGCGGCCGAATTAAGAGACATGATTGTCGAGTTGTCTGCGTCATAAGGAAGTCGTGGCCAGGTAGTGAATTTGAAGAAGGGTCAAGACTTCTAAATTTTGGGGATGCTCACAGCAAGAAAGGAGCCAAATGAAAAGGTATGGCGCACGACCGGATTGTGGTGAAAGGTGCCCGAGCTCACAATTTAAAGGGTGTGGATGTGGTCATCCCCAGGGATAAGTTCGTCGTGTTTACTGGTCTCAGCGGATCCGGAAAGTCCTCTCTGGCGTTTGATACCATCTATGCGGAGGGGCAACGACGTTACGTGGAGTCATTATCTGCCTATGCCAGGCAGTTTCTAGGACAAATGGAAAAACCGGATGTGGAGTCCATTGATGGTCTGTCACCTGCAATTTCCATAGATCAAAAAACAACCAGTCGTAATCCGCGTTCAACGGTGGGAACCGTGACGGAAATTTACGATTATCTGCGCCTGTTGTACGCTCGGGTGGGACATCCTTTCTGTCCCAAGTGTCACATTCCCATCACTTCTCAGACGGTAGAGCAGATGGTGGATCGGCTTGTGGAGTATCCGGAGGGAACTCGTTTACAGATTTTGGCACCCCTGGTTCGAGGACGAAAGGGGGAACATCAAAAACTGTTTGAGGAAATTAAGAAAGGCGGTTATGTGCGGGTTCGGGTTGATGGTGAAATTCATGAGGTATCGGAAACCATTTCGTTGGAAAAGAACAAAAAGCACTCCATTGAGGTGGTGGTGGACCGACTCATCATGCGGGCCAATTTGGGCTCTCGCCTGGCGGACTCTCTTGAGACCGCTCTCGGTCTGGGAGGGGGTCTGGTGGGTATTGACGTGATGGGTGAGGAAGAATTGTTGTTTAGCCAAAACCTAGCCTGTCCTAGGTGTGGGTTCAGTGTCGGTGAATTGGCACCACGGATGTTTTCCTTCAACAGCCCTTTTGGGGCCTGTTCTGATTGCTTTGGGTTAGGAGTAAACATGGAAGTGGACGAGGAAATGATTATTCCCAACCTGGCTCTGAGTATCGATGAGGGTGCAATTGTGCCCTGGATTGGCTCAACTTCCACTTATTATCCGGAACTGTTACGGGCGGCCTGTCGGCACTTCGGCGTACCCACGGATGTTCCTGTGGCCAGTATTCCGGAGGAAAAATTACACCAGGTGCTGAATGGCACGGGAGAGCGGATTCACTTTCGCTATGAGAATGAGTTTGGCCAGGTTAAGACCACGGACATTCCATACGAAGGTGTGATTCCCAATCTGCAGCGGCGATATCGCGAGACGGCCTCGGAATCCATCCGGGAAATGATTGAAGGCTACATGAGCAGCAAACCATGTCCATCCTGTCATGGCAAACGCTTAAAGCCGGAAAGTCTGGCTGTAAAGGTGGGAGACCTGAATGTTGCTGAACTAACAGACCTGTCCGTAAAAGAAGCCATCGGTTATTTCGAGCAACTGGACCTGACGGAGAAAGAGCAGACCATTGCTCGCCTCGTTCTTAAGGAAATATCCGCTCGCTTGGGCTTCTTGCGTGATGTGGGTCTGGATTACCTGACCCTGTCTCGCTCTGCAGGGACTCTGTCTGGGGGAGAAGCACAGCGGATTCGCCTTGCTACTCAATTGGGCTCAAGTCTCATGGGGGTATTGTACATTTTGGATGAGCCCAGTATCGGACTGCATCAGCGAGACAACGAGCGTCTCATTCGTACCCTAAAACACATGCGGGATTTGGGGAACACTTTGATTGTGGTGGAACATGACGAGGACACCATGCTGGCCGCAGATTATCTGATTGACATGGGGCCAGGAGCTGGAGATCATGGTGGGCAGGTGGTGGCGGCTGGCACTCCTCAGGAAGTCATGGATAATCCGGCGTCCTTGACGGGCCATTACCTGTCAGGACGTAAGTTTATCCCTGTACCCTCGGCGCGCAGGCAGCCGGACGGCCGATATCTCACCGTGGTGGGAGCCAAGCAGAACAACCTGAAAAATATTACGGTGGATATCCCTATTGGGCTCTTTACCTGCGTCACAGGGGTATCCGGTTCTGGCAAGTCCACTTTGGTCAACGAGGTCATCCACAAGGCCTTAGCCAGGGACCTGAATCGCGCTCACGCCCGACCAGGCCAGTACGACACCATCCGTGGTTTAGAATTTTTAGACAAAGTGGTTGATATTGATCAGTCCCCCATAGGTCGCACACCGCGTTCCAATCCGGCCACCTACACAGGGGTGTTTGATGACATCCGGGACTTGTTCGCCACCACTGCGGAGGCCAAGATGCGTGGATATCGCAAGGGACGCTTCAGCTTCAACATTCGCGGCGGTCGATGTGAGGCTTGCCGGGGAGACGGAATCATTAAAATTGAAATGCATTTTTTACCCGATGTGTATGTGCCTTGTGAAGTGTGCAAGGGCCAGCGTTACAATCGGGAGACTCTGGAGGTGCGCTACAAGGGGAAGAACATTGCCCAGGTTCTGGATATGACCATCGCGGATGCAGCGGAGTTTTTCGCTAACGTACCGCGGATTTCTCGCAAATTGCAGACCCTTGTGGATGTTGGCTTGGGATACATGAAATTAGGGCAACCTGCCACCACCCTGTCGGGTGGCGAGGCCCAACGGGTCAAGCTGGCTGCTGAGTTGCACCGTCGCAGCAATGGCCGCACTCTCTATATTTTGGATGAGCCCACCACTGGTCTGCACGTGGCAGATATCGAGCGTCTGCTGGCTGTACTCCATCGGCTGGTGGATGGGGGAGACACGGTCCTGGTCATTGAACACAACTTGGACGTGATTAAGACCGCAGATTACCTGGTGGACTTGGGTCCCGAGGGGGGCGATGCAGGCGGCCGCCTGCTGGTCACAGGGACTCCGGAACAGGTGGCGACCGCATCGGATAGATCTTATACGGGGCAATTTTTGCGTCCTGTATTGGAGCGAGACAAAGCCCGTACCGCAAAGGCGTTGGCCGAGAGCGGGTCCGAGGAATTACTGGCCGCAACCGGGACTGGGGACGGACTATCATGAATCGAGATTGGTGGCATGAGCCCCTGCATTACTGGAGCCAAGCTTTAGGATTTCACTACCGCATTCGGCATATCTCCACAGGTTCCGAGCTAGGACCGTTTGCGGTGGGGACGTGGTGGCAACAGGGGGACCAGTGGTGTATCGCCTTGGACACGGATCATTTCGCCTGCCTGAGTGGATTGGTTGATGACACTCGTCTGCGCGACGCCCTGTCTTGGACCCTGCTTCAGGCAGCCGGACAGACGGAAAAACAGAATAAGGATCTGTGGGCGGCCAAGGTGTGTGAACGCTGTGGACAGTGGGGCCAACAGTCGGTACCTGACTTGGTGCATCTGTTATCCAATCCAGACGGACTGAGGGCAGCCTGGCAGGGGCAAACGGCAACCTCTCTGGTTGGAGCACGCTTGGAAGGCCGCCTTGTCTGGTTACACTGGTCTTGGCGGGAGAGCAGTGGGGAGGAACTTGCGACCGCCGACGAGCCTTTGCGGACGGTGGTGGAGGCCTATCAACCTCACACCTGGCTGGGACCTGTTGACACTTCTGCCGGCATCCGTTCTGCTCTATTGTGGTGGCCTCCCGTGATCGACTTAATGGATTTGCAACAACAATTGAGTGAGTTGTTAGGAGTGGTGGAAGAGGACGCCATGGTGTTTGCCCAGGCCTCTGCTGGACAGTCTGCCGAAGACGTGAGCGATTGGCCTCAGGCCTTGTTGACGACGGTACTGGCTTGGCATCAGCGCTCTTGGTTGGACTCCTCGCCCAGGGTTTGGTGCTGGGGGCAACGACCCGTGCTGCAACTTTTTCAGGCCTTACCGACATCAGTCTGGCAGTCCTTTTTAGATGGAGCTTTACAGGACAGTCAGACCGATTGTGGCGACTGGCCAGAAGAATGGCGCATCACTCTCCATGGGATTCTGGCTGCCAATCTCAACGTCAGTGAGGCGGCTCGGTTGCTGTATCTGCACCGCAACACATTACTCAATCGGATTGAACGAATTCGTGAGCGTACGGGTTATGATATCCGTCGCTTTGAGGATGCCGCAGTTCTTTGGCTGGTCAGTGCCATTACCAGGCAGATGGAAATAGAGACTGGACGAACTGCTGTGGCGCACCAGTAATGGTCGTGCGACTTGCCCAAATCCTGCGGGTAAAACGGGGCAACCTGTCTGTCCATCGGAAGTCGCGCAAGCGTTATACTGGACACAACGGGACGGGTGAAACGAGACCCGCAAGACAAGGGAGGGCACTGTATGGCAAGAGTACAGTTGGTCAAAATCGCGAAGCGCTACAGCGGTGATGTACTGGCGGTGAATGACTTTAATCTGGATGTGGCCGACAAGGAGTTTGTGGTGTTTGTGGGTCCCTCTGGTTGCGGAAAAACTACAACCCTGCGTATGATTGCAGGCTTGGAAGACATTACGGAAGGGGATTTATTTATTGGTGAGCGCAGGGTCAATGATGTGGCTCCGAAAGACCGGGATATAGCCATGGTATTTCAAAATTACGCACTGTACCCACACATGACGGTTTATCAGAACATGGCTTTTGGCCTCAAATTGCGCAAAATGCCCAAGGTGGAAATCGACAAGCGGGTACGGGACGCAGCCCAAATTCTCGATATCGCCCACCTGTTGGACCGCAAACCGAAGGCATTGTCAGGGGGCCAACGGCAGCGGGTTGCTTTAGGACGAGCCATCGTACGGGAACCGAAGGTTTTCCTGATGGATGAACCTCTGTCCAACCTGGACGCCAAGTTACGGGTGCAGATGAGAGCCGAGATTCGCAAGCTGCATCAGCGCATTCAGACTACGGTCATTTACGTGACTCACGACCAGACTGAGGCCATGACTATGGGGGACCGAATCGTCGTCATGAAGGATGGTATCATCCAACAAGTGGCCACTCCTCAAGAGGTCTACAGCAACCCCACAAATCTGTTTGTAGCAGGATTCATCGGTTCGCCAGCAATGAACTTCTTTCGTGGAGAACTGGCAGAGGATGGTGGGGTGGTGCGTTTCCGGGCGCCTGAAGTCAATCTTCGCATTCCTGAGGGACGTTACCCAGCCTTGCGGCAAGCGGGTGTGGTGGGGAAAAGCGTTGTGCTTGGGGTGAGGCCGGAAGATATGCATAACGACGAGGTATTTCTGTCCACATATCCAGAGGCGATAGTTGATCTGAACGTTGAGGTTGTAGAGAACATGGGCTCCGAAATTTATGTTCACAGTACCGTTGGTGGGCAAAATATGGTGGCCCGAGTGGCCGCTCGCTACGACATGCACCCTGGTAGTCGTGCGAAACTGGCATTGGACATGAACAAGGTACACATCTTTGATGGAGAGACTGAGGCAGTGGTGCCTCACCACGTGGCGGAGGCGGTTGCAAGTCGATGAGCAAGTTGCGAGCCGTGCTGGTTCAGGAACTGATAGATGCCTTGGATATGACCGTGTTCACACCGGATGCCGACATGCAACGACGCATTAGCACGGTGGACATCAATCGTCCGGGACTGGCCTTGGCCGGGTACCTGCGTTATCACGCGGCGGAGCGGGTGCAGTTGCTGGGCCGCACGGAGTTGTCTTTTTTACAGGGAATGGAGGCGCGCGAACAGGCATTGCGCGTCTTTGCCTTTTGTTCTTACGAGCAAACGCCCTGTGTCATTCTCGCACGTGGATTGACGCCTCCCGACGCTTTGGTCAGGGAAGCATCAGCCCGTGGATTGGCTGTACTGGGCACTCACATGGTTACCACACGCGCGGCGGCTATTCTGTCCACTTTTCTCGAAGAACGTTTGGCACCGGAGACACTGGTGCACGGGGTGTTGGTGGATGTTTACGGGATTGGCATTCTTATCACCGGGTCCAGCGGAATTGGTAAGAGTGAGACCGCTTTAGAACTGGTCAAGCGGGGACATCGTTTGGTGGCCGACGACGCGGTGGTGATTCGCCAGGTCTCGGACAACACACTTGTGGGGAGTCCTCCGCCCTTACTGCAATATCTGCTGGAAATCCGCGGAGTGGGTGTGCTCAACGCCATGACCCTGTTTGGAGCTGGAGCGGTCCGCACGCACAAGAAGGTGGTTATGGTGATTCACCTAGAGGCATGGCGGGACGACATGCCCTATGACAGACTGGGTATCGATGAACAGACAGTCCGTATTTTAGATACAGAAATCCCGTCTCTCACCATTCCCGTTCGTCCTGGGCGCAACCTTGCGGTCATTATTGAAGTGGCTGCCATGAACCACAGATTGAAGCAAATTGG
>DAHWFY010000011.1 GCA_027336365.1 Bacillota bacterium
AAACCGACTGAGGAGCTCTTGAGCCTGTACAATGCAAAATACCGAGAACTTTATCCTAGCGACGCTCTTTTCTCTCTGAACGAAATGTCACGCATCAAAGGAGCGACCGACAATGGGGATAACCACTAACCTTGTAGAGGAAACCCTTGAGTGCCTAAGCGAAAACGGGAAAACACCTGCTGACGTTCTCTGGGTGGGGATTGATGGCGAGTTTGAGTGTACGTGGGAGGAATTCGCCACAAAGTGGTCCCATTTTATTTACAATAATGGGTACGGCCGTATAGAGATAGATCCTTGCTTAGTAGTGGTTGGAGAAGATTGGTGGTTGGAACGCGCCGAATATGACGGCTCAGAGTGGTGGGAGTTTAAGACGCCGCCAACGAAGCCTACCGTGCACAAGGTGCCGAAGCGTTTGAAGACATTGTGGGGATTAGATAAAGAAGGAGGCGGACTGGATGACTGAAGAATTTAAAGTTAAAACTGAGCACAAAGCCAAACTAGAAAAAGAAATTAAACGTTTTTGCAAGGAGATATCTCCTAAACTCAACCGACTGGTCGGTGCTGAAAGCACCAAAGTGTTGGTTTCATCATACGAAACCACCTTCCGGAGGATTCTTTTTGATGACAATGACGCTGAACAGAGTAAACGAGACGCTATCAAGAAACTAATGAGGAGTAATCCCGACGTTATTAAGTCGATTAAATTAAGCACTGATGAGGTGCGATAATAGAAGGTGAAAAAAATCTTCTCAGATGATGCTTGGGAATATTTCACATTGCTGCTGGTGTATGCTGCTGGTGGTCTGATTCTGGGGCTGGAGAACCTTTTGTTCTTTCACTCGTTGCCCATTGCACTAGTTGTGTTTGCAGGGACGCCATTCCTCCTACTCTGCATCACGCTTTTGAAGGACATATCGGAGGGATACCAACGTTGAAAAACGTCAAACTGCATGTGGGGATGAGAGGAAACGACTCTTGGCTTGAGGTGGACGCAGATCAATTTGAGACTGGCACTATCAGTCACATGGCTGAGCTTGAAGCTTTTTTTGAAACTCACGGCTATGCTATTAAGTATCACACGGACGATGCCGGGAAACGCATCATTGATAAAATATCTATACAAAGTTTTGATATAATACCCCCACCAAAGAGGAAATAATACTTCATCGACCTACCGAACAATCGGCGGTCACTTGGTTGCCTAACAGCTGCTGAGTGGCCGCCTCTTTTTTTGTGCCCAAATGAAGGGAGTGGTTAGCTTGATCATCACAAACGCGACATTGAACGGGAGCAACCTCATCGTCACAGGAAAGAGCCCAAGCGGTCAAGTGGGGATCTATGTGATTCCTTGGACGACAGCGCAAACAGAAGGAATCTCCGGTGTACTGAGCACTGTACAATCAACTGGGGCACAGTATTGTCAGGCAACAGAGACGTGGGTTCAGGCACTGATAGGTCAGGTTGTGGAAGGATTTTAGGAAGAGGGCGAACACGTGAAAACCATGAAAGTGAAACGAGACACGGATGTAGCGGGGCTGTCTCAGGCGCTGTCTAACTGTTTACGCACTGAAGGTGGCGTTATTGTGCGTGCAGTTGGAATGGAGGCATCCTATGTGATGCTCAAGGCTGTCGCAGCTTTAGAAGGATATACCGACCAGCCGGTGTTCTCTGTCTCAAGTTTCTTTGCTTCTATTGGCAGTGGGGAGACAAGACTTACGGGAATTCAATTGATCTTACAAAGGAGCGCGTGACATGGAGAAAAAAGTGGGGGTTGTAAAGCAATATCTTGGTAAGGTGGAGGAATTAGAAGCACAAGTGGAGCAGATGGGTGAACAGCTAGTAGCACTCCAAAACAACCAGTTGGTTTCCAACATCAATTTATCCGCGCTGATAGAGATGCTTGTGGCAGGAATTCCACTAGAAGGGAATAAAGAGGGACTTGAAAAGAGGATTTTTGCAATAGGAAAAGCGGTTGAAAAAGAGTGGGAAGAAAGCCGCAAATCCGCAAATTAAGTAGGCGTGGAAAGGAGGCGGCGAAACATGCCAGCCATAGACACACGCAGAAGAGAAACAGAAGACATCCCTAACCGCAGGCGGTCTGTCATTGTTTCACCGACCTGGAGGTTTTCACCACCCGGGTCTCGCTGGGGCGGCTTTAATCTCAGCTTTTCACAGTTGCGGCAATTGGCGAAGCTGTCTCCCACGGTGCAGGCTATTGTTGGTTTACGGGCGGCTCAGCTCGCCTCTTTTGCGCGTGCTCCACGTCACAAAGGAGATCGCGGGTTTGAGATTGTACGTGAGGATCACCCAGGAGAAATGAGCGACCACGATAAAGAAGTCGCAGACTGGGTGTTTCAGTACATCATGCGGATGGGCGCACTCGAAGACAAGGAACACCTGCGGCCGAACTTAGCGGACTTTTTTAAGTCCACCGTGCGTGACCTGCTCATTGTGGGGGCAGCCACAGCGGAGTTGGTGTATGACGATAGAGGGCATCTTTCCGAGGCATGGGCAATAGACGCATCCACCTTAGAGATACAGTGGGCTGAGCGATACATCCCGACCACGCGCTACGGGAAAGATTTAGACCAGCCTGTACGGTATGTGCAAGTGGTTGATGGGCAGATAGAGACGGAGTATGCGGCGGATGAGATCCTGTACATGGGGTTTAACCCCTTGACAGACATCACCAACGGTGGCTACCCGATGGGAAATGTGGAAGCAGCAGTCGATTGGATCAGCGCAGAAGTTTTGGCTCTGCAATACAACTCGAACTACTTTGACCATGGAAGCGTCCCGGTCGGCATACTTGCTTTGGTCGGGAATTACTCGGACGACACTTTAGGCGAGCTAAACACCATGTGGGAAACGGACGTCACGGGTGTGGTAGGCCAGCATAAGCCCGTTGCAATTGCTGTAGAACCGTCAGCCACAGGTGGGTCTTCCATCAGTTGGATACCCATGAAACAATCGAATCGGGACATGGAGATGGGAGACTTTGTAGATAAGATTCGGACGGCCATATGTGGCGTTTTTTTAACAGACCCCGTGGAGATCAGTCAGCGGTCTGCATCCAACACTGGAGGCATGAGTGCCTCTGAAAACACATCCGTAAAGATAGACTTGTCCAGAGACAAGGGACTTTTACCTCTGCTAGACTTATACGAAACGCGCATCAACAAAGAAATTGTCAGTCGTATAGCGCCTGGCTATATCTTTCGCTTCACCGGGGTCAACGCCGAGGATGAAGAAGCGAAAGCAAAGTATCTCAGCGGTCAGTTACAACAAGGAGCTTTGACCGCCCGCGAGTGGCGTAAAGCCATGGGACTAGAAGAGGTCCCTCCTGGCACTGAGGGGAATCAAAAGTGGTTGGATGCGCCTGGGAATCCTCAACTGTTGCAAGTTTGGATGCAAGAAAATGGGATGCAACCGAAAGCTCCGTCGCCTGGTGATGAACCCCCAAGCCCAGATGCGCAAGACGACGTCCATAAGTCCTGGGCGGTGTATTAGATGGAGCCCATAGACCTGCTCAACTGGCAGAAGCGTTTACGAGAACTCTCAGGAGACGTCGAAGAATGGGCTGACCCCGCGCTTTCAGATATGGAAGATAAGATACTTTCGGAGGCTTCTGCGTCTGCATCAGAATGGCTTCTCAACTTGTGGCTCATATCTAAACGAGCCTTAAAAAACCGTACTAAGTCCACGTTTGATGACGTCATCAAAGAATCAGAACCGGACCCAGTGTCAATAGAACGAGTCGTCAGGCACATCCAACGTGCGCAAGAAATCGGTATTAAGCGCGTGGAACACAGTAAAGAATTGCCAGACAAGGGACCGTGGATTGAGGTCCCCACACGTCCGTCCGGCTTAATCAAACTTACACCACCCAAATCCAAAGCGGCGGCGGAATGGATCGCGAGGCAATCGGCAGGGGCCAAGATGCGCGAGTGGGCATCTGGAATGCGAGAAGATGTACGATGGCAAGTGGTACAGGCAATTCGTGAGGATCTACGACCCGCAGAACTAGCCAAGAGACTTAACGAACGCTGGGACGACTACGGCCAGCACTTCCAGACGATTGCAGTTACAGAAATGTCGATGGCCTATAACGATGCAGTCTTGTCACACCTTGGCGACGACTATGTAGTTGTCCCTCCAATTGGAGATGAGAAGGTGTGCAAACATTGCTTTAGGCTTTTGGAGGGAAAGGTGTTCTGGGTTTCTCCTGTTCCTATCCAGAACGCCACACAACAGGAAAACGAGCAGTATATGTGGGTGGGGAAAAGTAACGTAGGCAGAAAGGTAAAAGACTGGATTCCTTGTATTCCCCTTCACCCAAACTGCCGGCATGTGTTTTTGAGGTATCGGGGTGGGGATCCATATGAGTATCGGGTGAAACAACGCCATAGAGAGGAGGGTTGAGGATGCGCTTTGTTTTGAGTTTGAGCAAGTCTTTGCCCACGTCTAGCAGTAGCGAACTCCCTGGCGCTGAGTTGCCAAAAAACGAAATAAGAGAGCAAGTTGCTTCACTTGTCCATGAGCAGTGGATGGACTTTGCGAAAAAAGTTTCGCCCGAAATCGATCCTGCCCATGCAGAAGCGTGGGAATCCATGATGGTCCCTTATGACGAACTCCCGGAGTCGGAAAAAGAAAAAGATCGGGTGTTTGCCAATCGAGTAATATTCCTGTTGGAGAATCCCAATGCAGCCATAAAGAAGGCAATCACCGAGAAAGAAGCGGAACAAGCGGAGAAAGTTTATAAATATTTGAGAAAGAGCTACCCACCCGGCGTGCTCAAGTGGGTAAAAAAAGAAACGTGGGAATTGCGCCGTGTTCCACTTTCTAAAATAAAGATGGCGCGTAGGCCGGGAGGAAGAAACCTGGCAAAGGTGCAAAGGATGGAAAACGCGGTTGAGCAAGGGGAGCGTCTGGAACCCATTGTACTAGTGGAAATACACGGAGGCTTTAAGATTGCAGACGGGTATCACAGAACGCTTGCATATAGCCATTCTGGAGTTAAAAGGGTTCGTGCGTGGGTGGCTATAGGAGAACACGATCGTGGACCGTGGGACCGAAAAATGCACGATAAAAAGTTGAACAAAGGGTGGGGAGACTCTGGCGTCCCCGCAATTGCCAACGCTCCGCATCATGGACAGTCTAAGCCCGCAGATTGGTTGGATGAATGGGGCTCACAAAACGCCCGCATTGGCCCGCAGGGCGCAGAGAAAGTGTACGAGAAGGTAATGGGTCATCCACCTACTAACAAGCTGTCTGCGGTGGCAATTCGAACGGATGAGAAGGGGATCCTTTACGAGGTGTACGATGGGCACGTGAAATTTCGTGTCTATCAGCCGAAAGAAGGACCTCCACGTCTCGTGCGCAGTGCCATAAAAAAGTCAATCTCTGCTTCTACACCCACGCACAACACCGTTTGGAGCATTTTGCGGCATGCGGGGTATGACTTTGATGTGAAAAACGGAGAGACCGTGGTGGATGGCGTAAAGGTGGCGGTGGAAAACAACGCCGTGTACCTGGATGGCAAAAAAGAGAACGAGATTATGGCGTTACTGATGCGCAAAATGCGGGAGATGCAGACGAGTGAAGACTGGGTGGGAGGGCATCAAACCCTCGGGAAAGAAGACATGACTGCAAAGCCCTGGTAGAAGGGAGGGGAGAAATTGAGACTTTTGTTAGAAACACAAAAGTCAGTAGGAGACCACTGGATTACCATCCACCCACACGGGAAAGGCGCGGTCGGCAAATATGGGGACTCTGACTACCGACGGATTAAGATCGATGCGTCTGGAAACATTGTGGGCGGCTCGATTCCTAAAAATCTGCATGGCCGGAACGTGCGCGAAGCATTTAAGAAACAGCAAAAACCACAGCCTCACCTTTCAAAGCACCTAAACGACATTGGCGTTGCGCATTTGATGGAGTTAAAACCAAACGGTCATCACGAATATGTCATAGGTGAAGGCGTGCAAGACGCGACAGACAAATGGGGGAGGCCGACAGCAAGGCGTGGAACGGTAGCCTTTTACAAACCCACCGCATGGGACAGAAGCCCAAGCGAATGGGCGCGAGTGTATAGCAACTTTGATGACAAAGACGCTCTGAAACGGATGGGAGCGCGTTTTGACGGTGAGTCAAAGACGTGGAATATCCGCTTGGAGGACATTCCAAACGTAGCCAAGCACTTCAGTCACGCAACCATCGATTCCAGTGTGGCAAAGGAATACGAAGCCGCACTCGGGAACGCGCCAGAATTACCCCAAAAAGAGACGGTCACAATTAACCATCCGCCCAGCGAAGAACGTCCAAAAGGTGGGCAAACCCAGTTCGAGCGCAAGTATGAGCCGGCTTGGAATGGAGAGATGCCCGGCGACATGAAGCACGTCAATCTGTACGAGCATCAAAAAGCAGGGGTGGAGTTTCTCTTACACAACAAGAAAGCCGTGCTAGGATATGCGGTGGGATTGGGCAAAACACCTACCGCAATCACGGCAGCCAACATTGCGCTGGATGAAGGAAAGGTTAAACGGTTCGCTGTGGTTGCGCCATCTTCCGTGAAGTTTCAGTGGAAGTCGGAAATTGAGAAGTTTTCCGGGCGAAAGGCCGTAGTGCTAGATAACTCCACGCCCAAACGGCTAGAGCAGTCTTTCAAAGACGCAGAAGACGCCGACTTTGTGATCACCAATTATGAAATGCTCAGAAACCAAAATTATGCGGACCAAATCAAAGAACTAGCGGGAAATGCGGTCATTGCTGACGAGGGGCATAAGATCAAAAACTACAGTCAGCAGACGGAAGCGTGGCGGGATACCTTTAAGGACGCCAAATACCGTTGGCTACTTACGGCCACACCTTTCCCGAACGGACAGCCACGAGAAACTCACACGATGCTATCTCATGTTGCAGAAGACAAGGTAGGCTCGTGGAAACAGTTTGCGCGGGAACATGCGGTCATGCAGCGTGTCCACACCCCACGTGGAAACATTATGAAGCCTGTAGCACTTAAAAACCAAGCACAGCTACGGGAAAAAATGAAAGATGCAGTTATGCTACGAAATCATAATAGCCCAGACGTCAACGCAAGCCTGCCAAGTTCTCGCTACGTCACTCACTCCATGGAAATGAGCAAGGATCAAGCAAAGATATACAACGCCATGCGGGATAATTTGATGCATGAGCTTGCTGACATGGACGAGGACCAGTATAAAAAGAACGCATCCAACATCCTCGTGAAAATGAAACGCTTAGAGCAGATTGCCATCGATCCAGATGAGTTAGACCCAGCACATGCAGACATGAAAAAACTCTATCCCAAAGAAGAGTGGGCGGTTCAAACCACGATAGATCACCTAGAAAATCCGGACAATCGTGGAATGGTGATTTTCTCTGACGCCAAGCTCCCCATTGAGAAAATCAAAGGGGCTCTGGTTAAAGAAGGGCTGTCTTCTAATGCTATCGGCGTGATCTCTGGGGATATTACCCCCGAAAAACGCACCCAAGTAGCTAAGGATTTTGGAGATGGTAAAATCAAAGTAGTCCTTTCAACTGCCGCCGGGGAAGAAGGGGTCAATCTCCAGCATGGCGGCCATACGATGATTCACTTGGACACCCCGTGGGTTCCAAAATCGATTACTCAGCGTGAAGGTCGAGTGTCCAGAACAGGGCAGCCCAACCCGTATACAATGTTTTATTCTCCGGTCATGAGCGGGACGGTAGAAGAGTCCAAACGCGGGAAACTCGCGGGGAAAGTGTCCGATATCGAAGAGTTGCTGGGCGAAGGTTCGGCAGGCTCTGCTTCTCAAAACGTTGCCGCCACTGCGAAGGCGTGGAACAAGAAAGACATGTTGGAGATGCTAGGGAGCTTGCCAAAGGGGAAGGAGGTGAAAAAGTCGATGAGGTCGCAAAAAGAGTGGCACGAGGTGGCGGCTCGAAAAAAAGAAGAGTATGGGGCTGACGAGACTTACGCCGATCCCGAACACGACAGCTACCCACTCACCAAAGGTGGGGTTCCGAACAGAAAACGTGTCATTGCCGCCTGGGACTATATTCACACGCGCAAAAACGGCAAAGAGTACAGTTCCTCACAAAGAAGCCGCATTGAAAAGAGGATCAGGTTATACGCCAAGAAACACTTTCATATCAGCCTGGAGTCGGAAGAAACAAAAAAATCGTTTTTGCTATCCATTCGATAGGAGGAGTCAGGAGTGCAGATCGAAGAAGTTAAGTATTATCGGTTGAAGGTATCTGCTCAAGAAATGAAAGCCATACGTGACATGTTGGCGGAATACGACCCTGAAACTAGCGGTGATAGTGAGGCAATGCAATCTGTACGTGCTGCCTTTGGGGTGAAGCCAACAAGCCCGACAGAAGTAGAGGAAGAAGAGGGCATCCATCAAGAGACGCTGCCTGAAAGGGCGTTGCGTATTTCCTCTGGGAAAAGAACGGGAAGCGGTCGGAAAAGTATCCTAACGAGCCAGTCTTAATCCAATTAGCCCACCTGATATACAGGCGGCTACATCGTAAGGGGAAACTTCCTTTGCGTGTGTAGCCGCCTCTTTTTTTATTGCCCTGAAAGGAGGTGAGGAATACGGAGAAAACCTTTCGGTTTGGTGCTGAGATCGTGAAATCTACAAAAGACGAACATGGAGACTGGGTGTTTGAAGGCGTGGCAAGTCTCCCTGGCGAGGACTTGCAAGGAGAAGAGACACTGCCGCAAGGGTTAGAGATCGATTACCTGTTAGGCAAAGGGCTGCCACCTGGAGCGGGCGGTTACATCAACTATGACCATCAAGACGAAACAATTGTCGGCGTACCGCTAGACGGAAAAATCACCAGCAAGGGTTTCTGGATCAAGTGGAAGGCTTTGAAAACCCCGTTTATGCAGAAGATAGTCGACCAGATGAAGGCCATGAAAGAGGCGGGATGGCCTCGCAGATACGGGATGAGCATTGAGGGGGTGGTGAAAGAAAGAGATCCGAACGATCCCACACGGATCATACGCGCTTTTATCCGTAATGTGGCCTTGACTCCCACGCCTGTACATCCAGGCACGTTCGTGGACTTCGCAAAGTCTTTGTCTGCGTCATCCACCGTAGAGTATAGGCCAGAAGATCTACGCTATGCCGCAATTAAGACATGGGCACGCACAGCCGCACAAATCGCCACAGGGGATGTTGTGGTGAAGTCAAACCCATACTTTCATTCCAACGGGCTGTTTCGACTGGATGCAGACGTCCCTTACTTCCAAGAAGTTCAGGGATTGCCTGAAAAACAAGCCTTGTGGTGCGCACGCTTTGCGCTGTCCCGACAACATGCGTTACGAAAGTCTCTCAATAGGTCCAGAGGTCATCCCAACGACCCCGTGGAGACCATCCGATTACATCTATTGGCATGGAAAAAGTCTCATCCCGATTGCCCACATGTGGATGCAACCGGGCACATCCAAGGGGGCGTGCGTGAAGCGGCACGTCACTTTTTGATCTGTGAGCATCGTAGACGCTCGGAGGTCGAAGCAATCCTGCACTTACTTGAAAACCAAGGAGGCGAGTCCGTGTGACTCAGCGTCAAAAGAAGATGCAAAAGACACTTAGCGAGTTCGACAAGATTGTGCAAGCGGCGCAGCGCGAGGTACAAAAGTCCCTCGTTGTATCTCCGTCCGACCCTAACGGAGGAGCAAAACTACCACGGCGTCAATCGGGGGCGGCCACCCGCAAGATCAAAGGGAAAGAGCAATATGCCGCGATCTTTGACCGGGACGCTCAGCACTCCGATGACCAGTTAGAAGATTGGGAAACCGCCACGCAAGCAACCACCCAGTCCCCGTCTGACTTTGTCAACGATGAGGATGACGCGCCGGAAGATTATGACTCGCAGCAGTGGGAAGACAACCGCCGCGCGGACGAAAGTGGCAACGGGGTTTATGACCCTTACGGTGACGACGATGACCTGGATGAGGACGACTTGGACTCTCTGGATCTTCCCGACGATGACGAGGAATACGTCACCGTCAAGCGTCACAAGCGCCGTAAGATGAGAAAGAGTGTGGATGACGATCACGACGAGGATTATCCAGATTTGTCCGACGATGACGATGACCTGGATGAGGACGACGATGATTCGGACGAGGATGACGACAAGTTGAAAAAGAGGAAAAAGGTCAAAAAATCTATACGCAAATCTCGCAAGTTGGATGACGACGAGCCTGAAGACGATGACGCAGACGATGAGGAGGATGACGTGGAGGACGAGGAAGAGGCTGAATACGACGAGCCTGGCGATGACGAAAAATCCGTGCGGAGACGCCGGAAAATGAAAAAAGCATTGGGGGTTGACGCGATGGCTTTGGTAGACGGAAACAAGTTTGTCAAGAGCTTAACAGAGGCGATCTTCGACATGCAAGACCAACATTTAGCGGAGTTGCGAGTACTGCAAAGAGAGGTCCAGAAGCTACGTAAGCAAGTCCATCACGAAAACCGTCAGATGGCAAAGTCTCTTGCCACCGGAATGGCACAGGCCGCTTTACCCATGGACAGCGGGATGGTAGTTCCTACGTTACGCAACGCTCAACCTCTCCGTAAGGGATATGGATTGCCTGTTCAGACGGCGCAGCGCGGCGTTCAAGGGTTTGACGTCGAAAGGGCGCTAGACACTTTGGAAGACGCTTTACAAAAAGGTCTTGAAGGAGTCAGCACGCGGGACATCACGATCCTGGAAAACGACCGCGTCCCTGATGCCCTTTCTCCAACTGCTCAAAACATCCTGCGCAAAGCGCGAGTGCTCTAAGAAGGAGGCGACTATAGTTGGCACAAGTGATGCAGAAGTCTTTGAATCTTGGTAGTTCTGGCCTGTTTGGAGGCATGGACGCTTCTGGTGGCATGACCACTCAAACGTATACAAGGCTGCAAAAAGCTCTGACGGCGTCTCCCTCAACCCCTGGTGGCCCTGGAGATGGGTCGAGCTTAATCCCTCAGTCCTTGGCGAGGACACTAAAAAATGTCTCGTTCAAAATGTCCAACATCAAAGCATGGCGCAACACTCCCAAACAAGAAGCATACGCCATGGAAGAAGAATACGACCAGTTGATTAGCTACGGGACTCGTGGGGGTGTCTTCACGAGCGCTATGGCCACACCCGCGGGCAACGACTCCACGTTTGACCGTCTGCAAGTCCCCATGAAATATATGGCGACCGCTTATGCAACCGATATCGCCATCATGTCTACTGAGATAGTTGGCGGTTCTGCAGAAGCATTGCAAATCAACAACGCAACTCGGTTTCTGTTAGGCGGTGTGGAGCGCGGAATCTTTTACTCTGACTCTTCTTTGATGCCTAGCGCTTTTGATGGTTGGAAAAAGATCATCACATCTTTTGCTCAGACGAATGGTTTCACGAACATCGTCATCAACGCAGGGGCATCTCCACTTGCCCCAGACTTGCTTGAAAGTGCGGCGCAAGCGGTGCAAGACAACGCTGGTGACATCTCCAACGGGCGGTATAAGTTGTATCTAGCTCCACGGGTGCAGTCGTACTGGTCCAAAACCTACACTCCCGCGCAAAGATATGCGATTGATCAACAGGCGTTCTATCGCGAAGGTGCGTTAAATGTTGGTGTTCCTGTGGGTGGGTTCAACTCTACTTTCGGGTTCATCCCGTTTGAGAACGACATCTTTCTAAACACAGAGCAGCCCGTAACAACCACTATCCAAAATGCTCCTGCAATTCCCACCGGAGCGACAGCAACTTTGAATACCGGAGTTGTAGGCTCGATGTGGACCACACCAAGCTCAGCATCTAATTATGGGGTGGGGTATGCGGGCGGTCCTGTGACGTATGCGATTGAGGCTGCAAATACGTATGGTCCTAGTGAGTTGTCCGCAGCCACAACGGCTGTCACCGTGGGCGCAGGTGATTCCGTGAGCGTGACTTGGAACCGCGTCACAGGCACCAACGGAGCCGCTTACTACCAGATCTATCGGAGCATGAACGGAGGTCCAATGTTGCCCGTGACTCGCGTGGCAGACGCAGGAACCGGGACGACGCAGACCTTCACCGATCTGAACGTGTATGTCGCTGGAACCTACGATGCCTTCTTGATCAACCATGACGCAGAAGAGGGCGCGGTGTTCAAGCAACTACTACCGTTTTTCAAATGGCCGCTGCCTATCCCGGCGCTGGCACGATACTTTGCCGTCGCTTTGATTGGTGCGCCGCTGATCTATGTGCCATCGCGTTGTGCGGTCATCGAAAACATCCAGATCCCAGGTGGAGAACTGGCTCCTGTTCAGTTGACCTGATAAGGGGTTGATGGCGTGTGGAACATTCAAAACGTCTCTAGCGGCAGCATCGCGGTAAATGACATCCCCATTCCTCAGACTATTCTTCCCTACCAGTCGGTAGCTTTTTTTTCGTCCGATGTTTTACACTCCCGAGTGCTATCGGAAAATATTGCATCTGGCGCTTTGGTTATCACGAATTTTGGTTCCTTTGCGCCAGGAACTTTATGGTTACCACTGACCTACGTGGTCCATCCGATGGCTTCGGAAACACAAAGTGGTCAGTCGTTGCCTTTCACGATGGGAGTGTTCTCACAAGGAACACTCCTCTTAAACGTGAGTGCTATCACTGGGAGCTTGAACATTGGCTACGAAGAGTACGATGGGACGGCTTACTACCCATTGGGCACAGACATTCTCAATGTCACTGCTACGGGTCCGCAAAACCCTGTGGCTTTTTCGTCTTATGGGATATGTGGCCGCTTTGTATGGACATTGACGGGAACCGCGACCTTTAGTTTGATTGCGCAGATGAGGTGAGCACATTGACAAAAGTTCGTTGCATGGACGGGAAACTGCAACAATTGCATGTGCTCGAACATGACTTATGGTTCGATGCACAAGGCTGGGCTGATGGGTGTGATCTGACGCAGGCGGAGATCGAACGCTTGCGTCAGTTTCACTTTCAGGTGGTGGAAGAAGAGCAAAAATTCGATCCACCAATCCCAACGATACGGGATGTTCCTGTACAGACACGACCGAAAGAAACGTTCAAGACTCAAAAACAAAAGTCGTCTAAAAGAGGTGAAAAATAGTGCCATTGCCACAGAGTGTGCCGCAAGATCAACTGTTTAGCACCACATATCCTTTTGCAAATCCAAACAAGCCAAAGGCGCTTTACAACGATATGTTGGGCGTACCTGGCGGGACGCCTTTCACTTCGTTGCTTAATAACAACGGCACGGGGACAACAAACGCTACTGTGGGGACCACAACAGCTATTACCCACGGGCTTGGTTTTGTCCCCAACTTTATTACGCTAACTCCCACGTCCAACGGGGTAATCTATTTGGACCCGGCGAATCCACCCACAGCTACCACTTTCAACGTACTTGGGAGTGCTGCCTCGCTAAACTTCAACTGGAAAGCGGAGTGAGGTCATGGGCTCTAGCTTTCGGAGTCAAATCAGCCCGATCAATCACGAACAGTTACGCTGGGTGCCTCGCTCGGACGACCAAAACGGGGGAGGCAATCAAGGCGGTTCACTGGTGATGTCTGTGTTTGGTGAGGATGTGCTGTTTAACTCCTTGGCGATTACGGACACGGTGGCACACATGAGCCAAACGCCGGGGGTCACTAATCCCAATCCAGAGGGAACACCTTATGACCAAGTGTATGCGGTGCAAAAAACCGCCGTTTTGGAAAGCACACTGAATCAATCGGTGAGTGTACAACCCATGTGGAGCCGGGATCGAGTCAACTGGTACGCTTTCGGGACCGCTACAGCCGTGAATGCTTATAGTGGGTCTGGTGTTGCGCAAACAGCAGTTATCGCCTTGTCAACCCCAAGCCTCTATCTTCCCTATGTGGGTTTGCAAGCGACTTGTGCTACTGCACCTACGAGTGGGACACTTAGCGGTTGGCTAGAAAGGCTCGGGTAAAGGAGGCTAATACGTGCAAACGACACAAATCATTGTGCAAGAGGTTAACGGTCAGTCCACTGTAGACGGCCTATCTTTGCAACTCCCATTTGAAAATGACGCTGTTTCTTGTCTCGCGAACTTGCAAAACGGCAAATCATTTAGTGCGTTTCCTCTTGTGCCTGGAGTCGATGTGTCCCACGATACGGCAACGGGGGTGGGAGCCTTGACTGCCGGGAGTGGGCTTGTCGCTGGGGAAACGATCCAGCTAGGCACTTTTAGTGTAGCAACGACAACCACAGGAACCATCAGCGATGTAATTACATTTGCAAAAGCCTTTCCGAGTGCTTGTGATGGGGTGTTGGTGTCGTTTACGGGGATTGGGGGAGCCGTCATTAACGGGGGGCCTTATGTCACGTCGGAAAGTAGTACAGGAGCTACAGTGAACGTTGACGTGACCACCGCAGGAACATCAAACGCTACAGGGGTATATGTTGCGTTCGGCCACTAGGAGGGGATCTGAATGCCTATTGTCCCGCTAGGCGGACTACGCCGTTTTTCATCTTATCAACCCTCCTATCGACATGACCAACAGTTTGTGCATGGCAACCCACTTTTAGAGGCGTTGCCTCCGAGCTTTGTAATTAGCAACTATCTGGCAGGTCTCCCTCTCACAGGAACGGCCACAGACCAGGATCTAAGCAACATTGTACAACAAAAGATTGATGCGGCAGTGGGTGAGTTTGAGACCAAGATTGGGACGTTTGTGGTTCCACGAGCCATTATCTCGTGTGTGGTGGGGCAGTCCCCACAAATCATTACGAATCTTTCTACAACAGAAAATCCGTTTGGAATGGTGCAAGGGACTCCCGCAACTTCCGGGGTTGATTATGACATGCTAGAAGTCCCATATGACTACAGCTCCAGAAGGTTTGAAACGTGGTCCACGGTAAAGGTAAGACACCGTCCTATTATCAGCGTGGAAAACATCCTTTTTGCGTTGCCACCCAACTTTGGCATTCTCGCAGTTCCACCGCCTTGGATCACTCCCAATCCGAACAGTGGGATTGTACGCATCGTTCCTGTAGAAGGGGCAATGGCAGTCACGAGTCCTGGTGCTGGGATGTGGCTGCCGTTTTTCACGATGGGTCAAATGGATCACGTCCCGCAGTTCACACAGATCTCTTATACTGCGGGCATCGACCCGATCCCGGATGATATGGTGGATGCAATCTCTATGCTGGCCGCCGCAAAGGTGTTGCAAGTTTACAATCGGTCCTACTATCCAGGCATCCAGACGATGACCAACGCCGAGAACGGGTTTTCTCAAAACGTGAGTTTTCGTCAAGGCGGACCCTTTGCGCAAGACATCAAGGATCTCACACAGTATGCCTATGACTACATCAAGGAATGGCGTCAAGCACACAACGGAATTCGCATGGCTCAATTGGGGAGGTGAGAATGTATGGGTGGTCTTAACCCCGTTGCCGCGCCAATCCAGTGGGCTTATCAGTCCCTGTGGAAGAGTCAAAAACGGGGCGGTTTTGGCTATGAGGCAACGGTGTATAAAGCGACTGCTTGCCCATGCGGAAACAGCCCCACTTCTCCCAACTCCATCAATTGTGCTGCGTGTGGAGGATATGGGGTACTTTATCCGCAACCGTCCCTCAAAGTGAATGTTCTGGTGTCTGGGGTAGATCAGAACCTGGATCTAATGCAGTACGGTCTGATGGAACAAGGAGATATGGTGGTTTCCCCGCTGCCAGGAAGCATCCACTTTGAAGATTTTGATCTAGCGATCCTCCCTTTTGACGCAGGGATTCCTACATTTAGTGAGACTTTTCAGCGCGGTGCAGGGCCTACTGACACAGCCACCTACCGCATGATTAATGTGGACGGGGCCTGGACGGTTGATTCTGTCACCGGGCAGAGCACGATGTACAGACCTGGTATGGACTTTTCGGTGAACGCAAAAACATTGACTTGGCTAGGGCCGAATCAACCCGCAGCAGGTCAACTCTACAGCATCCGCTATTCGGCACTGTTTGAGTGGGTAGCGTTCAACCCGCCATCTCCCCACTATGCCTTTGGGCAAGACTTGGGGCAACGTGTGGTGTTGCGTAAACGGCATATCTTGTTGCCGAATGCTCCTTACCTGATTGAGGGGTGACGTGAGATGCTACGGCTGCATGTACAAGTCATCCCTCCATTTGGCAAACTCACTTACAAAGTCATAGGCCAGGCGATGCACGAATCCGGGCGGATGGTTGCGGATGTTCTCACAGCCGCACTCAACGGCCAAGTCATCCCTGGAATGTCAGGGCCGATTCACCGGCCGGAACTCGTGGCAAAGATCGAACGGCATGACCTTGGACTGTTTGAATTTACAGTGACCGCCCCAGATGAGATTTACGCGATTGAGCAAGGCAGGCCACCTTGGGATATGAAACCCTCCTTGATCAACGGGAAGCGTTCACGACCTCTCAAGGATGGCAGCGGTCGATACAACATAATCCCCTTCACACACCGTAATGAGGAACTGCCTGGAGCAGTCGCGGAAATGGCGCAAAGGCTGACACTGTCTGAGGTTGTAGGGTCTTACGCAGACTCGGAGCAAAAGATCCGTAACACCTATGCGTGGGGAACCGACACAGGTGACACGTCTAACATCGTACCTCCAGCCACACATCCGCAAATGGGCGGCATGCAAGGACCTTACACCCACAAGGCAAGCAAGTTCAGCAACATGTATAAGTTTTCAAGTGGGCTTGTGACCTTTCGAACCGTTTCCACACACTCTCCGCAAGCGTCATGGTGGCATCCGGCGATAGAGCCCAATCCTATCATGAACCCGGTTGAAGAGTTCGTATCTCCCATGATTGAGTCCTACCTTGCGGCAGTTTGGGAGCAGGAGTTGAGCCACTTTGATTAACTTGGGTGAAAAAGGGATCGTCAATGTTTTTAACGAAGGTCTCCCTTTATTTCGAGGAAATCTGGCTGTTTTTGTGCCTGACATCTATGAGGCCGAAACAGCCGCGAACCAGCAAGAAATTTTAGCATGGTGGGGAAATCCCAACAACCAAGTGGTAGCTCAGGTGGGATACACCAAAGGACCAGTGCAAGGCTTGCAATATGCAGTCACCATCGGTAGTGAAAGTCAAGTCGCATCAAGGCGATTCGTCGGAAACTTTATGTCAGAAACATCCACGAATATGACCTACTCCAGCACGTTCGAATCCAACTATATCATCGGAGTGCTGGGGCCAAATCAAAACTGGCTGTTATGGTCGCAGATGTTAGCCAAGTGGGTGTTGCTTTACTACACGCAGACACTTGAAACCAGCTACGGACTATTCAATCAACGGATTTCGCTAGGGCCACTGCAGCCTTATCCAGATAGCATGGGAGACTCTGTGTTTCCCTTCATGCGGACGCTAACACTCACAGCACAGCATGAGGACTCTTGGACGTCGTTGCCCGTACAGGCCATCAAAACCGCTTCCATGACCACATCCAATAGCACAAGTTAAGGTGGTGAAAACTTCATGGCGAAAATTTCTTCTGCGGCCGACGAAAGTGTGTCGGGTGTTTTGCCATTGTCAGAGATGCATCTAGATGACTTTCTTAACGTCACAGCAGATAAAACGGGGCACATCGAAATGGTTTCAGCGTTTGGCAAACGATGTAAGTCACAAGGCGTCTATAAACAACCTGAAGAGTCTTGGCAAAAGGCTTATCTTGCTTTTACGCAAGAAATCCCCACTTAAGGAGGTGGTCTGAGTGCCCTATGTAAATGGCGTCTATATGAGCGCCCCAGGAACAGCCGTAGTCATCAATGATCAAAACTTTATGGGCTCTTCCTCTGCCGGCGGTCAAGGGGTGATTTTCATTGGTCCGGCCGTAGACGGTCAGCCCAACACAGCCTTATCGATCTCGAATCCTCAGCAAGCTTCTGCGCTTCTTAAAGGTGGCGACTTGCTTCAGGGCGTGTTGAATGCCTATGCAGGCGCGAAGAAGGTAGGCGGCAGCATCAACGTTACCGTCATCGATCCCACACCACGCACACAATCCACAAGCGCTATCAACAGTTCGGGTGCAGTCGAGCAGATCGCTTTGACCACAACGAGCTATGGCACACTTGCCAATTCGTCAAAGTGGCAAGTCACTGCTGGAAGCCCTGGATACAACGTGACATTAGCTACGGACTTTGTGGGTCCAGGAGGTCAGACATACCCACCTGCCAGCACATCTAACATCGCCTTGTCACCAGCAAGCCTTTACTATAACGGAACTGGGACGGCTCCCACTTATACGGTGTCTGACACAGAATTGGTTCTCACAGCCACAACAACTGACACGGGTGGAACAATCACATTTTCCTCGTCGATGACCGTCCAGCAACTTGTAAACCAAGTCAATCAGTTGCCGGGGTGGGGAGCGGTGGTAACTGATCCCAACACCGCGGACTTGGTTGAAGGTTTGTTTGATAACGTGACCACCGCAACCGCGGTCAGCACTACAAGTACAGCCCCCACGAGTTTAACCGCGAATGTAACTGCTGTGGTGCGGTGGGTCAATGCCAACGGGGTTTATTTTACTGCGACACGTCAAACAGGTGCCACGTCTCTTGCCACTTCTGGCGCATGGACCTATGCAACGGGTGGGACAACTCCTACGGCCACAAATACCAATTGGCAAGCTGCCTACACCACTGCACAGGCGGTCACCAATTCGATGTTCATCACTTGTGTTTCTCCCTCTTACACCTTGTGGGCTATGAACGACGCACACTGTCACTACATGGCTTCTATTGGGATTCCGAGGCGCGGTTATGTGGGAGATAGCAGTGGGCAAACCACAGCCACAGAAAATGTGCAAATTGCGCTTTTGAATTCCAACCGTACAAGTGTGGTGTGGCCCGAACAACAAGGGGTCAACTACAACGGGCAAGTTACAACCTTTGCACCCTACTTAGAAGCGTGCGCAGTGCTAGGGGAACGGGCCGCTGCAATCCCTTATAACGCTCTTACCCAACAGCCTGTACCTTCGCAGGGAATGGGGCAAACCGTCACGCCTAGCATGGTGGCACAAGAGTTGTCTGCTGGAATGGCGATCCTTGCGCCTAACCAACAAGGGATCGTGGTGCTCCAGCAAGATAGGACCACTTGGCTGCAAAACACCGCCTTTGACAAAGTGGAAAACTCCACAGGGATCGTTGCGGATATTGTAACCACCGATCTGAACCAAACCCTCGGGACTTTTGTGGGCAAGCCTGTGACTCCCATGTCTGTGGCACAAGCCACCTCCGCAGTATTTTCACGGCTAAACTACTGGTACTCTCAGGGGTTCCTTTCTGTGCAACCAAAGCTTTCAGACATTTCGCTATCGGGGAGTGGGACTTCCATCACAGGGTCGGCCACTGCCGCCTTTGATGTGCCCGCAAACTACATTGTGCTGCAACTCTACCCCGTGGCCTACGGACAATAAGGAGGCGAAATAGTTGGCAAACCCATTGCAACCTGTATACACGGGCAACATGGTTCAGATTAACGTGAACGGGCAACCCCTCGGGCTGGTGGAAACGCTGACTGTAACGCGGGGAGTCAATCGCAGGCCTGTTTATGCGATTGGTGACCCGCGCTTTGCAGACGCGCCTGTGACTCAAGCGTCTGTGACGGTGACCGCAACCGCTATGGTTCCCATCAATAGCGCGAATAGCTACCCGGAATTGGGGATCACACCTATGGCGTCTCTGGTGGAACAAGTATCGCAAAGCGCATATCCGATTGACGTTATCAATCCAACCACAGGGGTCTTAGAATACTCTGTGCTAAACGCTTTTTACAATCAGGATGCAGCCCAGGTACCTTCTACGGATGTTTTCACAGTCAACCTTTCTTGGATCGCACAGGACACGGGCGCATGGACTTAATTCAAAAGGAGTGTATAACGTTGAGCGTAAATAACGAGTTTCAAAAAAGCGTGGAAGTAGGATCAGATACTTACACATTTCGGATCGCAAGCGTTAAAGATATGGTGGAGATCGAAAAAAAGACGAAATCGGCACAAGCAGGACTCGATCCGGAATCCGTGGGTGCAGCCTATGCCTACTACAATGTTTTGCTGAGCCAATTGTGTGTGTATCCCAAAGACGCAAATTTTGATATGCTCCCGAGTTTTCAGGCGGACTACCTTGTAAGTGAGGTGACGAAATGGTTGAGTTCCTTTCGCATCCACTTGGGAGAATCGCCGGATTCAACTGACAAGGGATCGAGCCAGCAATAACGAGTTCTTGTATCGAGTTTTGTATCATATCCCTGCACATGATCCGAGACTGGAAGGGATGTCTGAGTACGAGTTTGATCTTGAGGTGTCTTCTTACCTTGAGGTTATGGAGATCATGAGAGGTAACAAAAAGCAGGGTCCGACCTCTAACTTGTTTGAGGTAGCCAAAGACTTCAAACCCTGGGTTGGCCCTGTGAAACGTCCCACACCGCCTATTGTAAAGGGGCTGAACGCTGATGCCTGAGATCCGTTTTAGCACATCCGCCGACTTGAGTGGTTTTCGTGAGCTTGAGAAGGCTCTGTCTGAATTTGAGGCTCATGTACGGCGCACCTCTGATGAAATGGCGAAAATGGGGTTCTCGGCGGGTGCGGGGAGCTTTCAACGGATCAGTGAAACGGGATCAATAGGTTCGTTCCCTACGGCAGGGGCCGCGCCAAGCTCACATCACAGGACTGGTGTTTTCCAATCTGCCGGGCCAACTCCCCCTTCCACTGCCTCTCAAGCTCAAAGAAACGCTCATCAAAGTCAGTACAACTTTAACACGCCAAGTGGTGTGGAGTCCTGGGTGCAAAACGTGGAGATGCCCGCATGGCCTGCCCTGCAAATGCTCAACAGCCAAATGAAGACTGAGCAAACAGGGCGGTCAAGTGGACGTTCCTCTTCCAAACCCGTGAACGTGCCTGGAAATGTGCCTGTTATCTCTCAGTCTTTGCTCAAGTCCAAAAACGCGCCAGGGTCTGCTCCTTGGTATGCGGACTGGTTCGCTCGGATTGGACAGCCAGACATTCAGTCGATGATGTCTCCAGAGTTACGACAGTCTTACAGTGAGGCACGTGGGCTGTATGTCGGTGGCCGCGATATTACTCCTGGGGAGTTCTATCAAAATTACGCCAGTGAGGCAAATCAACCCACCAGTCCCCCATCCCATACGTCATTGTGGGGGTCGTTTAAGCAAAACGCGAAAGGAAACACTCTTTCTGGAATCCTTGGGAATGGTCTGAAAGGAGTCGCGTCAGGGGTTGTAGGAAATTTAGCTTCCTCGGGTGTAGCAGGAGACGCCACAGCAGGGGCTCTCGGCGATTTATTGGGAGGACCTTTAGGTGCGGCGGTAGGGGTATTAAGCGCGACTGCTCTGTCTTTGCTGAAAACGGGGTTTTCACAGTGGGAACAAACATCAGTTCCCACTGCAAACTTAGCTCACTCCTTGAACGATGCCGCGAAGGGAGTTGAGTCTTTCCGTTCTAACTTGGTCAAAGCAGGGGCCAACGTCCTTATGACAGGGACACAATCCGTTCAGGTGGCATCCTTACTCGCTCAAAACTTTACAGGGAGCACAGAACTGGGACTTTCTAACATGGTACACATGGTGGGAGGAGCTGGGATCAACTGGGGAATGTCAGGACAACAAGTGGCCCAGATCCTTTCTTCTTCTGCATCTCAAGGGATTACATCTGGAAAAGGTTCATCCTATACAGCAAAGCAATATCTTGGGATGCTTGGGAATCTAGCAAACCAAACCGGGATGCAAGGCCGTCAAGGCCCACTCTTTACAGGACTCACGGACGTCTACAACACCTTGGCTGGCATCAACCCTATCATCAACAACCCAGGTGGGACTATGGCCCAATATGCGGCCATGAACAAGTCTGGAGTGCAAGGGCTGCAAGGATTGCGCGGGGCAGCCTTGATGGCACAAATGGACAAATCTTTTGCCAGCCCAAGCGCAATGACACAGGCTCTTGGATTCACTGCGATTATGAGAGCCACAGGCGGCAAGATCACCGATCCATTTCAGATGCTATCAATTATGGAACAGGGAACGGGCGCAAAAATCGGAAACACCACATTGGGCGCGGAATACCAGAAAGTGTTAGGCAACATCACAGGAAACAAGTATTTGCAGGCAGCCTTGATGCCTGGGTTAGACATCAATCAAGGATTGTCTGTGCTGGGATCGGGAGCTTTGGGAGCCGCGAACCCTCCATCAACATCTTTCAATTTTACAACGACATTGAGTAGCGCACAAAGATTTCAGCAGTTAAAAGATAGGATGAATGCTGGTCTGGCAAATATGGCGGCTGGACCTGCAAAGCTCGTCGCGGACACCACGACGCTTCTTCACCTAACTACTGCAACCGTAAATGCCTCAGACAGCTACATCTTGACAGCAACTGAGCAAATGCAACATCTCCTGGATCAAGAGAAAGCCGCCATTGCGGCTTTGAATAAAAAGTTTGGAGGGCAAGTCGTAACCACACCGAGTCTGCCTAATTCCGCCCTGACCAATAATGTTTTACGCGCTCACTTGGGCATTTCTCCTCTTCAAAACCCAGGGGCTGGCATTCCAAGCTTGGGTGCGATATGGGGTGACATCACCTCAACGGTTGGAGGTGTTTCCTCAAGTGTTGCGAATTGGTTAGCCGGGATAGGGGGGGGCAGTCCTTTGTCTTCTCCTGTTTCATCGAGTTCTTTGAAATCCATCATGGCCGGGATTATGCAAGTGGAGAGTGGAGGCAACCCTTACTCCATAAATGATAACACAACAGGAAAGTCCTACTCTTTTGGAACTCGCAGTGCTTATCTAGCGGAGGCAAACAAGTTACTTACACAACACCATCAACTCGCAATGGGGCCGTTTCAAATTGAATCTTTTCACAAGGGGATTACACCCGCAAACGCCGCAAACCTCCCTTTTGCGGCCAATTATGCGTTGAATCATGTGTTAAGTGGGTTTTTCCAAAATGACAATGGAAATATGAGTCAAGCTCTTGAGGGATACAGCGGGAACACTCTGGGCTACGCCTCCATGGTTGCGAACGACGTTCGCTCAGGGAGTATCCAACATATCAGTCAAACGGCGGCAGATGCAATCGGGCAAGCCGTTGCAAACGCGCTGAAAAGTGGCAGTTTTGGGCCAATCAGCTAAGGCTAAGATGCGAGCATGTTCACGTATCCGGCAAGGGTGTTTTCCGGCCTAAGAATGGTTCCGTCCTGCGAGATCCAAAACTCCACCGTGTACGTATGTCCTGCCGTCGCAACAGGTGGCTGTGGATTCGTGCTGGTGCTGTTAATATAGTTGTCTGATGCGCTTACAGTAGCGGTTGTGGTAAGAGGAGGCATGTTGTTTAGTACACCTCCCTTTTTCATTTTAAGAGTCCAGTAGATATTGGACGCTCCATGAGATGCAGGTACGACACGAAAGGCTCCCGGAATGGAGTCACTGCCAACCCAACCGGCGTATCCGAATGCAACTTCCACATAGTCAGCCATTTTGTTTTTGTGCCCCTGAGGTACAAAGTTCAAGAACTCTTGCACCTGAAGAGGAAGAGAATCGATAGTGTTTCCTTGCGACGGGGTAGCGGACGATGCGGTAACCACGTTTGTAGGCAGGCTAGAGATTGGTTGCACAGCGCTGTTTTGCTTTTGAAAGGCAATGCTTGCGGCCCAACCTCCAAGTACGATTAAAGACGCGATACCCAATACTGGCAAAAGTGTTTTCACGATGTTCGCCTCCATTTGGAAGGAGGGAAAGTGTTGAACCCTCTCTTTTACGATGATTATATACCGAAGACCACCGTCACAGTCTATACCTGGAGGGGAGAAACTTACGATCTGACTCCCTCCTTATTCAACTGGCAACGTGGTAAATATGTAGACCAGTCTCAGCCTGGAACTTTCACGCTGAATTTGGTGGCTTCTCAGGACAAAAGTGGGAAAACTTATGCGGACCTTTTGATGCCTATGGATTATGTAGAGATTCGGGCAAGTAAATACGGAAAAAAGGCGAACGGAAAACTCCCGATCATTATGCGCGGTTTTGTGGACCAAGCCACCTATTCGTTGTCGTTGGGGGGCTCTGGAGGTCCACAAGAACCTCGTATCATTGTGACGGGTCGAGACTTCACAAAGCTATTGATCATCTGGCAAGTGTTGTACCTGTGGACACAGAACACGCTAAAAGCAAGTGGCGACCTCGCCAAAATTGAGGCGGAGGCCAGCGGATTTGGGCTCTATTTCAACTTTGGACTCCCCCTATATCCAGAGTCCATTGCTTCTTTTTTCAAAGACATGATGGCAAAAATGATCAGCCCTATCCAAGCCTCAATGAAGGGGTTCAAGTACCCCATCGATCTACCATGGTTTCGTGGAGATTTTGCGTTCCCAGACTTTCCTATATCAAGCCTGAACGTGCTGTCTTATACAGGATCGTACTGGAATCTTCTACAGTATTTTGCCAGTCCTCCCTTTGGGGAACTTTTTGTGTGGGATGATGCAGACGGTCCTGTGCTTACCTCTCGCATGGCTCCTTATAAGACCTTGGGAGGGTCCACACCCGCGCCAAGCCCACTGACGCTAGAAAGTGAAGGGGACTTTCACAACGTCTCAGCAATCAACATCAGCCGTTCGGACACAGATTTATACACTTACTTTTTGACTTATGGAGCGTCCACACAGTTAGTCGGGCTCACAATGCCCGTATACGTAACGGGGTCCGGTAATGGTGTTATCACGCCTGTGGCGGGGCTGTTTGGGGTGCGTCCTTACACCGTGGACACTTCCTGGATCGGGGAATACGATAGTTCGGACCCAGGCAAACCAAATTCCAATGCCATTCAAATTGGGGATACCCTGAACAAATGGTTGGTGGATGTGATGGGCGGAATGCAATATTTTTGGTCCGGTAATATCGCCTGCCATGGAGACGAAAACTACCGCATCGGAACCTATCGGACACTCACGCAGCGCAAGCAAGACTATTACATCGCATCCATTCAGGACACTTTTACCGTGGGATCGGATGGAACCACATCAGACATATGGACTGCGAACATTGGAATTGTGCGAGGGGAGGGAAGTTTGTGATACACACCGATCCAGCACTACGTAATCGGCAGCACATGACGAAGGCCCCCTACATGGACACGCATCGGTTGTTTTTGGCGAAAGTCACGGCGGTGCATCCAGCAAATGGAACCGTAGACGTGGCCATTGACGGAGCAAATGGGCAAGGTGGATTTTACGCCAACATCCCCGTGATGAGTTGGTCCTACGGTTCGATGACCGGTCAAACGTATATGCCCACTATCAAGTTGAGCGTTCCCATCCCGACAAAAGAAGGCACATATGATCAGCCTGTGACCAGCGGGGAACAGGACATTTGGTGCGTATGTGGTCACCTCAACGGTCGCACTCAACGGGCTGTCTGCCTAGGGTTTCTCAGCCCCTTAACCTCACAGGTGCATACGCAATCCGTAGGGATGGATGTGAAGGTACACGAATCTGGCGTGTACCAGTTGATTACCACAGATGGCAGCGTGGAGTTGGTCTTACCAGACGGATCGAGCATCCTGGTGAGCCAAGGGACGACGCTACATGACATGTCTTCCGAGAACTCTGCGTGGGCTCCAAAAACCTCTTCCACGCCTTACACGCTTACTTTAACAATAAAAGGCAATGTCACTTTGAATATAAACGGAAGTGCCACTGTCAATGCGCCTTCTGTGTATCTTGGCACTGCAACAGGTGGAGGCAAAGGGGTGGCACGGATTGGCGACACGGTGAATCTAAGCACTGGTGTGATTGAAACGGGGTCAACCACCACATTTAGTGGCTAAGAAGGGAGGGGTGTGCCTTGAACATTGGAGGTACGATGTCCATTGAAGTCGGGCCTCAACATGGGCCTCCCGTGAACATCTTGGTGTTGCCAGTGAATCCAGGTCGACAGATCAACAAAAACTTTCGTGTAACAGCCATACAGACCATTGACAGCGTGTTTACAGACGATTACGGGGTGGGGTTGCAATCCCTGTCTTTGACGGGAACGACAGCCTTTCAGAGTGCGCAAGGAAATTTTAACGGCTCATACGTGGATGGAAATACAGCCCTTCTCCACTTGGAACAAGACATCATCAACTACTACTTTTCGCAAGAAACAGCCGGACCTACCCCACAAGGCATGAAGATGGAAATCTACGACAACGCCTTTGGTAAGTCTTGGCAAGTAAAGCCGATGGGCAATCTGCAAATATCCAGAACCCCTCAAAGCCCAATGACCGCAAACTATTCTATCCAGTTTCTTGTGCTTTCCGATCTCATCGGTGGGTTTAATGTGGATGTTTCGGTGATCTCAGATCCAGTGAAAAAAGCAGTGTCGAATCCTCAAAACACACAAAGCACTGCAAAAAAGGCCACCAAAAGTGTGAAATCCAGTACAAAAGCCGCAAGCCAAGCGAAACCCTTTATCTACACCGTGGCTTCTGGGGATAACTTGTGGGATATTTCTAAGCGCTTCTTGCCCACATACGCAAGCAATGCAGCCATTGAATCCGAAGTCAAGGCGATTGCCAGCCTAAATCATATCGCCAACGCGAATCTTATTTTCCCGGGGCAACGGTTAACCATTCCGCATTAAGAAGGGGGGCTTTTTCGTGCTGAAATATCCACAGTCTACCAGCGCACAGCAGGTACTCCTCGCCCCCTTGCAGACGCTCTTGACGACAGTACCCGCCATTGAACAGTTTGTTACCTTTATTTCAGACGTAGAAAGTTCTTTTGACTTATGGTCTGCGGGGGCTCTTCAAAACATCAGCCAGATCGCGTTTCAGATGGCGAAGGTGTTGGACTATCTGCACGACTCGCAAGTACAGAGTGTTTTTAGTTCACAGTATCTCTTAAAGATGACCAACTCAGCATACAAACTGTATGCTTATGCGGCGCTAGCATCGAGTGTTGCGACAGGAACGCGGACTTTATCCATCAGCGTATCCGCGCAAACTGCCCTGTTCGCACTCTCTGCGTGGGACCCTGTGCAAGGCTATCAGGCACCTTCTGACCCTACGCAGTTGGCAAACTCCCTGATGACTGGGGTGGTGATCACTTGATTGGAAAGCCCCATATCTTATCAGTCTCCGATGTACAACGAGGGATTCAAGCGTTGGCGATGCAACTGCTCGGAGACGCGCAGCAATGGCCTAGCCTCGTCACTGCAAATCAGTTGAGCCCTCCGTATCTGACGACAAACCCAGGAGCTATTTACGGCCCCCCAACTTCTATGGTTATCCTTCCAACAGCTATTTCAGCAGGGACGACTACACTTCAATTGCTCAATGAACCTCAAGGAATCAACGTGGTGTACTTTGCATCGGCTGGGGGAACGGCCCTTACAGCAGAATCCGTGGACGTGGATACTTACGATGGACAGACCTTGACTTTGGCGACTCCAACCCTCCACGCCTATCCAGAAGGATCGAGCCTGCAATTGTTCACTGCGTACAACGAGGGCTTTATTCGTGTGCTGTTGCCTGGGCAAACTCTGCTAATCCCAGTGGAGGACACCGCTTCTTTTACTTTGGGTGGAAACGGAGAGTTGGTAGACACCTTTGGCTCGGACGTGGCAGGGTCTCCCTTTGGATTTGCCAACGGAGATATCGCCACCGTGACCGGATTAAGCACACTCAACCAGCGCATGCGTGCAGTGATCCAAACCGCCGTAAAGTCTCTTCCACTGCATAAAAACTGGGGGAGCCGCGCAGGGCAAGTCGTTGGGACGCCTTCGCAAAGCGTGAAATGGGCCACTGTGATTCGTGAAGCCTTAATGCTGTTGCCAGAAATAAACAATGTCACCAACACACAAACCCGAGTGAACGGGTCTTCTGTGGCCGTCACTGCTACGGTTTATGTCCAGACTTCTGAGTCGGCCATCCAACTTGTAAATGAGACGTTTCAGCTAAGCTAGGAGGTGAGATGTGTGCCACAAACCGTTACACAAATCGCTACCGACATGGTAACAACACTATCCACCGAAACCTCACAGGTCACGAACTACAATATCGGATCTGTGATCCGCTCTATCATTGACGCTGACGCAGTCATCTCGGCACAGCAAGAACAAGAAACAGAGGATCTTGTGTCTCAAGGCATCATGAACGCTTTATACCAGCTGATGAACCTTGAACCTGCCGGGCCCATTGGGTCTACCTACCTCCTGAATTTTGCGCTTGCATCTACGGCTACAAGTTCCGTCACGGAGGCGGCAGGAACCGCAATTGCCGTCCCAAATAGTACTCTTCAGTGGCAAACTGGATCGAGTTTTACAATTTCCCCAGGGCAAAACGTAAACGTCACTGCAACCTGTACTTCCACAGGAACCATCACAAATGTCCCTGCCGGGTCAATCACACAGCTTGTGAAGCCTGTTCCTGGGCTTACGGTGACAAACCCTTCTGCACAGCCTGTGGTGCAAGGCAGAGACGCGCAAACACAAGCGCAGTTGCAAGCGGCTCTTAGTCAGGAGATCGCGCAATTGCACCGAGGGGATCAAACCTCCGCAGAATCTGGAGTGCTTACAGCCGCTCTGCTTGACTCGTCGGGCAACCCGACCGAGCAGGTGGTAGCCTCCAAGGAAGTAGATTATATTCCTACCACGGCCAACCCGGTCAACGCTTGGATGTATGTGTATAATGGCGCAGGTCCCATGTCCTCTGCACTCCTACAACAAGCACAAAATGTGGTCAATGGCTATACGGATGTCAATGGGGTCAAGCATACAGGCTATAAGGCCGCAGGAATCATCATGACGGTGGTAGATGCGCCAGAGAGCACCGTGAATGTTTCTGTGGCCGTGTTGCCTAAGTACGGATACTCCTTGACGACCGTACAGACAAATGTGTCAGATGCGATCAGTACTTACTTCGCACAGCTAGACCTAGGACAATCCTTGTCGATCACACAGTTTGCCTTTGCGATTTTGGCGGCTCCTGGGGTTGCGGACGTGCAGATCACTACACCTGCTGCATCGCTCCCCGCGGTGCCCTATGTGCTTACGCCACCCACGCCCGTGTTAACAGCAGTTACTCCCACTACAGCGACATCGTTAGCGGCAGGAACCTATGACGTGGCGGTCACTTTCACAAACGTGTGGGGAGAAACCACAGCTTCTACGAGTGCTTCCGTTACCCTCACGGCGGGACAAGAGATACAGGTTTCATCCATAACACTACCAACCGGAGCACAGGGAGTGAACTACTATATGAGCGTGGCGGTAGGGAGCACGACGCTTGGACTGGTGGCCTCAGGAAGTGGCGTACAAATTGATTTGACCTCCCTTCCTGTATCGGGAGCCGTGTCACCTCCCGCAAGCAATACGGCACAGATTCAAGGGAATGCCTATACGCTTGGAACACTTGCTATTTCCGAAGCCACAAGTTAGGGGGGGGTTGGCGTTGAATGCTTATGTAGCGCAACTGTTTGTCAACATCCCTGGTGGCTACGATCTGTCTGCAAAAGAAGTTCCAAGCCTAGCCATAGCAGGTCAGGGCTCTTTAGCGATAGAAGGGGACACACTTTATGTCACGTCTGGCACTGTAGCTGTCACCATCGATCTACACGGGTTAAGCGTCTCCCAAGTGGCTGCCCAATTACCCACCGGAATGACCGGAACTGTATTGCAAAACGGGATCGCGGAATTGCTGGCCTTACCTGCCTCAGCGAGTTTTGCTACAGTGCCTTGCACGCTCACCATTGCGCAAAACCCCATATGGCTGTTGATTGGGATGTTGGCGAGGAGTAAAGAGTCTCGCAAACGCAGCCGAGACAGCCAAGTAGCTCAAATGAACCTCAACGCTGCCACCGGGGGGATACTTAACTGGTGGGGCGGCGTTTGCAATCTGGAACGTTATCAGGGAGAGCCAGACTTACTCTATGCGCACCGGATGATCAACACGCGATTCAGACCAAATGTGAACAATGTCGCTATTGAAAAAACGTTGGGGGCGATGGGATATCAAACATCGGTTGTAGACACCACTCCTGCGAATTTCACGGTCAACGTCACATTACCTACAACACCTCCTGTTGGTTATTACTATTCTGTGGCACAACTTGCAGATGCCGTGACTCTACTTAAGGCCGCAGGAACACGGTTTGTTGTGTCTTTGCAGGGCTCGTTGGCGGACAATGTTGGGGTGTCGGACAGTATTTCTAACACGCTAAACCAGGCAAGTTGGACTGTTGGTGACTCTTTGGTGATTGGGCAGTTTACTGTTTAGGAAGGAGGATGCGGGGTTGAAAAAGAAAAAAGTCAAAGACAAAATCAAGGCTGTCGGGCGTGTCACAACCACTTTGACTAATGTTCTTACGGGAGAAACGCGCGTCAAAAAGTCACACAACATCCCGCTTAATTATCAATTTTCTGCATTGTCTCGCTGGATGGCCGGGGAAAACAACGAAGGCTACAACGCTATCCCCCCTCCATCGCAAATCGAATATGGGAGCGGTTCTGGTACGCCCGCAGTCACTGATACGGGGCCTTTTACGCCAATCAGCGGGAGCCTGACGAATCTGAGTTATGTACAGGCCAACACACCCGCGTCTGGTACCACCACTTTTACGTTTCAAACTCCGGCCGGCGTAATTACAACACAGGTTACAGAAGCTTTTTTGCGGGACACCTCTGGCAACGGCTTTGCTCACACCATGTACGGGGCACCTTTTACGCCGTCGTCCAGCGAAAATGTTACAACCCAGTGGCAAATAACCTATGGGACTTAATTTTTTACAAATTCTATACAGAAAGGAGGGCATCCTAGATGCCTTTTTTTGATGTCACGAATGGAACTACAACGGGAGATCAGTCCCTATGGAACCAATTCACGGACGCATTTACTGGCGTGCAAGACGCGAATGTTTCCTTGTACGCGCAGTTACCACCGCCTGGTGCGCCCCCTGTGGCAGTCGATGCGGTATCCGGGAATCTGACGGGAAACTATCAATATGCGCTAGGTTTTGAGACGGGATATTGGCAAGGGCCTGTCGGAACGGGGGCACTGCATCTCAAGGGGAGCACTGGAGGGGGAGCCGCGTCTGCTGTCATCTCTCCAAATGCGCAGCAAGCTACGATAGACATTCCTAGTGCGCCCGAGGGCGTGGTGCAGATCCCGGTATATAGAACCAAGGCTAACGGGAGCATCTTTTACTACCTGACGACTGTGCAGGCCAATACATCCACACAAATCACGGACAACGCCTTAGATAGTAGTCTTGGCGCCCAGATGCCGACTGTGAATACCACGGGCGGGGTTTATACCGGTATCGCCTCTGGGCTCACCAATATCCCCGCCGCTAACCTTGTGGGCGGACCTATCCCTGCGTCTGTACTACCTAACGCCACTACCACTGTTGCAGGTGTAGTGGAAGTGTCTGCAATCCCTGCGTCCGGTGCTCCTGTAGCTGTGACTACAGTGGATGCTAATTACACAAAGCTCACTTCCGGTACAACTTCCATAGCGGATAGCGAACATACGCATAGCGTTTTCCCGGAGGTGACGCAGTTCCTTGCAAATCA
>DAHWFY010000120.1 GCA_027336365.1 Bacillota bacterium
TGTCCTGCAATTGAGCCAACGGTTGATTCGCCCTCACTGCCTGACCGACGTGCACGTATAGGTTTGTAATCATCCCCTGTGTTTGGGGCAGGATGTCCACACTGTTGCGACTGATGACCGTACCAGACAAGGTCACGGTTTCCTCCAAAAGCCCTGTGCTAACCGCGGCGGTTTGCACATACACCGATTTGACCTTCCCCGCTTTGACAGAAACCGCAGCCGATGGGGAGTGCGTGGTGTAAAAAATAAGTCCAACCGCCGCCACGCCTAGACCTGCAAGGAGCACCATGCGTGCAGGGCGCCCCGATAAAGGCACATTCATCTTTTTCACCTCTTGTGACACCCATGGCCCGTTTGATGACCAGTCAGTCAGGATTGGAAAGGACAGGCCCTCGCAGAACGCGAATCACACAGATTGAGCATAGAGGGGACAGCTTGAAATCTGATTGAAAAGCTAGGAATCGAATAGGCATCGCTATGATGGGTCATTGCAGCGACTCCCTCGAAGATTTCGCGTTTTCTCGACATGATTCTATATCAATCGACATAAACTGTTGATCCGCATAGGCATGTGAGAATATACTAATATTAACTTTGACAACAGTATTGCACTGTCTTTTTCCCACATTCCCGATGGGATGAGGCATCGCACACAACGGGTTGTACACGCTTTCTGCTTGACCCTCGACCCATGATTTATTCAATTCCGGTGGCATGACCGATGGACAACCCATGGGGGCACATGAGCGTCACACAAGAGTGTGAGAGATTTCTTATCCCAGTCCACACCACTTGATGCTCCTGCGAAAGGAAAGTGATATGTAGTTGTTCACCCCCATCAACGGTTTGCCCCGTGATGTTATCTACGGAACATTACTCGCGGGCTTGTTAGTCGGAATCTGGGAATGGGAGGACCTAGCTCTTCGCAAACGATGGCCTACTGAAAGTCGTGTGGTACTGTCCTTAGGGGTGCCTGTTGCTCTTATTTTCGTCAATCGTTGGGGCCCGATGGATGTACCCTATGGAGTTCAGGTGGTCGCTTTAATTGCCCTGTGGTATCTCGTGCCCAGATCATCCTGGACCCTGGTAGGAAGCGCAGCAATCTTCGTGAGCACGGCCATCCAAGCCGTGGCCACCTTTGGCTGGTCGAGACGTACGGGGATTGATCTACTGATGATTACCGTTCTCACACTCGTGTTGCACATCACCACTCGTCCCAACTCAGGTTTTCGCTTTCGCGTTCTCCTCTATACGAGCGTCACGGGAACCGCGGTTATCTTTATGTTGATGAATCATGATCCCGTTCACGACCTGCTGATTTCGGTGACGGTGGCCAGCCTGGCGGCCGCTTATATTTTGGGACGCGTCAACCGGGAACAACGATGGGAGCAAGACATCTACTGGGCGGAACATGATGCACTGACGGACGCCTTGACTCGTCATGGTCTTGACACCTGGTTACACCAGTTAACTCCAGAAGCCCGTTCCAGCGGCCTGATGATAGCATGTGACCTGGATGATTTCAAATGGTTCAATGACACCTGGGGTCATGACTTAGGTGATCAGGTATTGCAAGCGTTCGCCCACCGTCTCCGCACCGAACTCCGTGACCAAGACGCCTTGGTACGGCCAGGAGGGGACGAGTTTACCGTATGGATCCCTAGCGTTTCATCTGAGACCGCCACCGAGATTGTGCAACGCCTTCATCGTGCCGTCACCGAGCAACCGTATGACCTCTCCACTGGTCCCTTCCATTTAGGAGTGTCGATGGGCTGGGTTTACGGCGCCCTGTCCGAACACACGGCCCAAACTGCCGATCAGAACCTACTCCGCGCCAAACGGCAGGGCAAAAACCGATTTGCCGACCCAGATGACCATAGCCCTGAATCGCTAGCGGACACGAATGTCCCATTTGCGCAATTGGGCTGGTTAGGAGATGCGGCCCGTGCTCTGTGGGGACGCTGGCCCACGGCAGCCGTGTTAACGAATACGGCAGGCCGAATCGTCGCGGTCAATCCGGCCTACGAACGGCTGACCGGACGGACATGGGCTGAAGTTGCCGAGCAGAAACCGGGTCTCAACACTGCCGGAGAGACTCTACCGGATGTCTATCGCGAGTTGTGGCATACCCTTCAAGAGGGGAAAATATGGCAGGGATCTTTAAAAAATCGTCGACCAGATGGAACAACCTGGTGGGCTCAGGAATGGATTGTCCCCATTCAAGTCGGGACACAGGTGGTTGGCTATTGGGGTAACCTCTGGGAACGGAAGCAGGACGACAATTTTCCCTCCATCGTGGATTCCCCGATTCCGGATGAAACCCACGGGCAGAGGTTCCTTAAAAACCTCATATTCGACGTCGTCTTTCAGCCCTTGGTAGATCTCCACACCGAATCGGTGCTCGGGTATGAAGTGTTGATCCGTCCTCTACGCCAAGGACACCCAATCTCCCCGCTCGTGTTATTTGCGGAGGCGGCACAGGCAGGAGTGGACAATCAGGTGGATCTGGCCTGCTTGCAAGCGATTCGCCACACATTAGGCATGATGGAGGCCTGGCCACCCGATCAAAAACTGTTTGTGAATGTTCGCAGTACCACGTTGAAAGACCCTATCATCTTTCGGCGCCATCTACAGTCGCTGGCGGAAGTCGTGCCGTGGGGTCAATTGGTTGTGGAAGTATCGGAGCGAGGAACGACCGCCATCCAAGATTGGGACGCCTTGGCCCGTCTCTATCCCCACGTTATATTTGCCCAAGATGATGTTGGGGCAGGCGAAGCCGATTTAGCCCGCCTGGTGCAGTTGCGTCCAGCATGGGTTAAAATTGATATTTCTCTGATAGTTCGCATCGTCGACGATGATGCCTCGCGGGAATTAGTCGGAGCCTTAACGCAATGGGCACATGGCATGGGAGCACGCGTCATCGCGGAAGGAGTCGAAACCTTAGCCCAAGGAGACATCCTACGGCAATTTGGAGTGGACGCTGGCCAAGGGTACCTCTGGGCACATCCAACCCCGCATTTAGAGATGGTGATCCCCCACTTTTTCCATTCATTATGAAGAAAAAAGCGGGGCAAAAGAGAGATGTGTACTGCAAACCATCTCACTCCCTACCTCACTTCAATCCACTGGTGGATATCCCTTTAACAAATTGTTTTTGGAAAATCAAGAACACAATCACCATCGGTAGGGTCAACAAAATAACACCCGCCATCACACTGTTCCAATAAGCGTTGTACTGCCCATAAAAAGAATTCAGGCCCACGGGCAGGGTGTACATGTTCTGACTGGTTTCCAGCAATACCGGCCACAGAAAGGAGTTCCAGTTGCCCTGAAACGTGAGAATGGTCTCCGCAGCCAACAGCGGTCGAGACAAAGGCAAAAATATCTTGAAAAAGACCCCCCAATGGCTTAACCCATCAATCCGCCCGGCTTCCTCCAGATCTTTGGGCATGCCAAGGAAAAATTGTCGAGCCAAAAAAATCATGAAAGGGCTGAGTAAAAACGGGATAGACAGTCCCTGGTATGTGTCAATCCAACCCAGATTGGCCAACAGGATGTATACGGGAACCAACAGCACCTGGCCAGGAATCATCATGACCCCGAGAAACACGTAGAACAACAGGCCACGCCCAGGAAAACGCAGGCGGGCAAACGCATAGCCGGACAGGGTATTTACCACCAAATTGCCCCCGGTCACGATGACGGCCACCAAGAGACTGTTGAATAACCAGTGGGTAAACGGGAAATCGTGAAGAATGCTGACATAACTCTTGAAATTCAACATGGATAACGGCGTAAGGATGTTGAAAGCCTGAGAAGTGGGCTTCAACGAAGTATACACTGACCACACAAACGGCAACAGAGTGATGACTGCATACAAAATAGCCACCGCATACAACAGGGGATGGTGTTTACGTTGCTGCACGATTTCTTTACTCATTCTGCATCACTCCTGTTCCCGTCCCAGCACAAACTGCTGTACCAGGGTCAAAATCAAAATGATGACAAACAGTACAAAAGCCATCGCCGAGGCGTACCCCATCTCCATATCTTTGAACGCCTTGTTGAACAAATCTAATACCACCGATAGAGTGGAATTCAAGGGTCCGCCCGACCCACCAGAAATCACATACATTTGATCAAATACCTGAAATGTACCAATTAGGGACATGACCACGGTGAGAAAGGTGGTTCTGCGCAACAAGGGAATGGTTATTCGCGTGAGCCGAGCCCATCCCGAAGCGCCGTCCAAATCTGCCGCCTCATAGATCTCTTCCGGAATGTCTTGCAACCCTGCCAAGTAGATGATCATAAACTGACCGACCGTGGACCAAACGGCCAAGGCCATGATGGAGGGCAGAGCAAAACTCGGACTATTGAAGTAGTTCGGTCCGTGAATGCCAAACAGAAGCAGAAATCGGTTGAGCAACCCGGAGGGCTGGAAGACGAAAATAAACATGACACTGACGGCCACGGTCGAGGTCACGGTTGGCAGATAGTAGGCCACCCGGAAAAAAGTTTTTCCTTTCACCTGGTTAACAATCAAAGCCAAAAAAAGGGACAGGGCCGTCTGCACGGGAACCACACAGAGGGAATACAGAGACGTGTTCAGCAAAGCTCGCAGAAATACCGGATCGTTAAATAAATGTATGTAATTCCCAAAACCAGCAAAGGTCGCATTCTGCGGATCTAAAAATGAAAAATGAAAAAAACTAATGTAAAAAGCGTACAGAATGGGCCCAATGAGAAACACGGCCAGGGAAACCATCGCAGGTAGAACCAACAGGTATCCGGCAAGTGCCTGATCCAATGGATACTTTCTGCGTTTCATGAAGAGTCCTCCCTCCTGTTCCGTAAATACAGTTGCGTGGATTTACATTCTTTGTCGGTGCCGCTAACAGCGGCATGAGGGCCTATGGGGACAAGGGGCGCCAAGCACATGCCGTCGCCCCTTGCACCCTGATTCATTTAGGCAGACAACCGAGACTGCTGCTTATCACTGGGACTGTTGCTGTGACTGCAGGGTCTGCTGCGCCTGCTGCAGAACTTGGGCCGGCGAAAGATTCTTCAATTGGCCCGCCTGGGTGGCACTGTTGATAGCGTCCACGAAGTTTTGACCAAGGGTACCAAACTGATATGGCACCGCATTCTTGACTCCATCAATGAAAGCCTGGTAATTGGGATACTTCTGCGTGAACAACCCCTGCTCACTGGTTCGAGACGGAATCGCCAATCCGGAATCCGCAGTCAACTGCAAGGCTTGATCCCCGGTCATAAAGAACAGCAATTTTGCGGCTGAATTGGGATGCTTGGTAAACTTGCTCATAGAATAACTCACGGTATAGACCATGTTGGCGTCTTTCCCGTCCAGAGAAGGAAATCCAGCCACCCCATACTGCAACTTCGGCGCCGATTGTTGCATAAAGGGAACCAACCATGCTCCTTCCAAGGCCATGGCCACCTTGCCTTGAGCAAACGGCGGTCCAGCCCAGGTTGCACCGAGGTCTTGAGGCGTCACAAAATAGCCCTTATGCAAGTTATCCAGAAAGAATTTTACACCCGCCTGATTGGCAGAGTTCGTGAAAGTGGCCTGGTTTGTAGAAGAATCATAGTAACTGCCGCCCGCATCCACAATGAATGGGTAATATCGGGCGACATCCACCGGCATGGACAAAGGAGCAATTCCTTTGGCCTTCAGGGCTTTTGCGTCTTGCTCAAACTGCGTCCATGTGGCCGGAGGTTGAGAAATTCCGGCCTTCGCCAGCAAGGACTTATTGTACTCCAAGGCCAGGGTGTTAAAGTCTTTCGGCAATCCGTAGGTCTGTCCCTTCCACTGAAACGCTTGCAGAAGCGACGGACTGAACGCCGAAAGGTCCACGTGGTCCTTCTGAATGTAATTGTCCAGAGACATCAGCACTCCGGCCTGCTCCAGTTGAGGGGCGTAGGAAGAGTCCACATAAAAAATATCGGGCGCAGTATGAGATGCTAGCATGGGCTGAATGGCTTGCAAATAGTTGCCGTTAATCACCTGAATGTTCACCTTGATGTTGGGATTCGACTTTTCAAATAGGTTGATTTGATTTTGCACCAATTGCTTTTCTGCCGGACTGGAAGACCACATCCCCAGATTGAGTGTCACCGGACCGTTCGATCCCGTTGATCCACCAGTGTTTGTCGAACTCCCGGTGGCCCCGGAAGTCCCACAACCAACCACAGCCCCCATAGCTAAGGCGGACAGTGCCACAACGCTGAGCCATTGCTTCCTCATTTTCATCTTCCTCTCTTCCTTTCCCCTTTTGAGTAAAATTAATCTATGTGCAACACGGAAAGTATCGGCCTCTTGATGACTGCGCGATGAGATGGACAAAAACCGCACAGCGCCTTGGTTGAATTCAAACCCCAAGGCAAGTCCTGTTCGCCGGCTACCCCGTGATACAACCATCCCTGCATAACGCGGGTCTGGCAACGGCCAGCCCGGTGGTGTTTCGTAACACCTCCAATGCAACGTGTCCGGATGCCTCCCTGCGCAACTCCAAGTCCAACTCACCAGCTCCGATGCGTAAATGCTTAATTTTCAGCCAGTCCGTGCCATCTGGCAAAATCGGATCAAAAGATACGCTTCCTTTCGGCACATTAGGCTGCAAGCCCAACAGCGCCTGAAACACCATCACCGGCGTTGCGGCAGCCCAAGCCTGAGGAGAACAAGAGACTGGGTAAGGTATCGGCCGACGGACCCTGTCCATGGGATAGCCAGTAAACAACTCGGGCAAACGACGATGCGGAAAGTAGCTTGCCGCAATGGCCAATGCACCAGCCAATTTGCTTGCCTCCGCCTTTGCTCCCAACGCCGACAGCCCCAACACAATCAAGGAATTGTCGTGGGGCCAGACGGACCCATTGTGATAGCTCAAGGGATTGTAAGCCACTTCCGCCGAGGACAGGGTGCGAATACCATACCCACTGAATAAATCCGGCTGCATAAGGCGACGGATGACCAACTGCGCCACCTCCTCTGGCAGAATCTCGCTCCACAGCACCTGTCCCATATTGGAGGAGGCAACTCCGAGTGGCTGCTTGTTTCCATCCAGGGCCATGGCCACAATGCCGACGTCAGGAAGCCAAAAATGGTTCATGAAACGTCTTTGCAAGGATTCTGCGAATAAACCACAACGCCGAGAACGGTCTCCTTCCCCAAAACTGTTGAAAAGCTCTTCCCATTGGCGGTAAGCCCGATAGACATAGCCCTGGACCTCGCACAAGGCAATGGATCCCTCGGCGCTTCGACCGTCCTCGTGAACCATACAGTCTCCCGAATCTTTCCATCCCTGGTTAGCCAATCCTCCTCCCGATTCCTGATAATATTCCACAAACCCGTCCCCATCTCGGTCTCCATACTGTTCAATCCAGTCAAAGGCCGCATACACATGAGGCATGATTTCATGCAACAAGTCCTCATCCCCGGTCCACCTGTAATAATCGGCAACCAAATTAAGAAATAAGGGCGTCGCGTCAATCGTCCCATAGTAGGGACCGAAAGGAACCTTGCCGGTCCGGGTCAATTCACCAAACCGAATTTCATGCATAATTTTCCCAGGTTGCTCATCCCGCGATGGATTCACACTCTTTCCCTGACGAGAGGCAAGGGTACGGAGGGTTCCCGCAGCCACCTCCGGATGAGCCGAGAGTAGTTGCATCGCGGCAATCAAACTGTCCCGACCAAACGGAACGGCAAACCACGGCACGCCAGCCACTGGTAAAGGGCCTTCTCCCAGGTCTGTCAGCAGCATGCGAACATCTCTTAATCCCCGCTCATGCCATTCATGAAAACAACCATCTCCCTCCACCGCCAGAGCCGACGCCACCCAAGATGAGTAGGATTGTTGCAACCGTAGTCGTTCCTGATGCAGACATTCCAAAACGTTTCCGAAATCAAAAGAAAGGAACTCTCCCGCTCCTTCTCGCAGCGTTGAGGTAACACGCAACACCCAAGTCACTCCGGCTTTGGCCGCCACCTCCATGTTCCACTCCAGTCGTCCATCGTCGGACATGCTCCCAGGTGTGCCCATCACCACAGCCGCATCGGCCCATGGAGAAGCCTCAGATGCAACCGCGGCCTCCCGTTGTTCCGAGAAGATCTCGAGTTGTGTTTCATCCGCAAGGGGATTAACCGGAACGGAATGCCGCCAGACAAAACCAGCAATCTCTGTCTGGTAAGGCACTCCATCTGCAGATTTATAGGTGTACCTTCCGCCGTGATCTGTGGACAGCAGGTGGACCGCACAATTCCCACGCCAGTTTTGTGCATATCCGCGGACCGCGAACATGTCCGCGAAATCCACTCCTGTATGGTAACGAACCCTAAAGGAAATGTCGCGACTCGAGTAATTGCGCACGGTCACCTGCTCATAAAAGTGACTTCCAGTGACCACCTGCCTACGCACAAACATCAGTGTCTCCCGACCCACATCACCCCCGTCCAGTGCCCGGCGTTCGCGGTTGGTATACAGGTAGGTACTCTCAAAGTTGGCCGAGTTGTCGGTCTGTAACAACTCTAAATCTAAGTCTGAAATCTCCATTCGCCAGCGAGACAGAACACGTGTGTCCCGGGTGTACAATCCATAGCCGGAACCGTCATCCGCCGGGTCAGGGACATCCCCATGGGGATTGGTAATCAAAAATAGGTCATCTTCCTTAATCGCCTGAAACTCCACAGTTCACCGCTCCTTATACATTTAAAGGAGTTGTCCAAAAAGGCACCAGAACCCCCAATGACTTCGCCTAATCGGCATCCAAAACGTTTCCGAAAATTTGCCGCCTTGTCCCGTCCCATAAGGGCCATGTCAAGTCGTTTCTCTGGCCACCAGCCTCGGCATCAGAATTCGGCCTTCTGGTTGCCGCCCTTGTTCCAGCATACCCACTAACATTCGTGCTGCGGCCTCACCCATACCAAATTTATCCTGATGAATGGTGGACAACGAGGGCCGCACAAATTCCGTCAAGTCAATGTCGTCAAATCCCATCACGGCCAATTGACTTGGAACGGCAATACCCTGTTCATGGGCAAACCTCAGTACACCAACAGCCATCAGATCACTGGCACAAAATATCGCCGTAACATCCGGCACATCCCGAAGCATGGCTGCAGTGGTTGCTTGGCCTCCCTCGACGGTAAAATCCCCTTCGTAGACAAGCT
>DAHWFY010000121.1 GCA_027336365.1 Bacillota bacterium
TTCTGTACTGCTGTGCCACTGACAAATAAAAAGACCTTGCGCGCCATGTTCAACAAGTGTTCTTCGGCTCCCAGAGGCTGGCTGGTATCCGCCATGGGCAGCATCCCCATCAGTTCCTGCTGTAGTCCTTGAGCCATCTGCAGCAACGGTAAATCTCCCTTCAATGCCTTGCGCAATAGCATGTCTGGAATCAACAGTCGGTTGATTTCGTTAGTACCCTCGAAAATTCTGTTGATACGGGAATCCCTATAAGCGCGCTCCACAAAATACTCTTCAACATATCCATAACCTCCATGAATCTGTACCCCTTCATCCGCGACAAAATCTAGAGCCTCTGAGCCATAGACTTTGTTTACCGAACACTCGAGTGCATATTCAGCGATGGCATTAGCCACAGTATGGCCGTCAGGGTGTCCACCTACGGCAGCCAAGCGTTTATCAATTTCACCAGTGGACCGATAGACCATGCTTTCTGTCACATAGCAACGTAGATTCATATCGGCAATTTTTTGCTGAATCAAGGGGAAATTGGAGATCTCTGTTTGAAACTGTTTACGAGACTTGGCATATTTCACCGAGGTTTGAATGACCTCTTTCATGCCGCCAACACATCCAACTGCCAATTTATAACGCCCAATATTGAGAATGTTAAAAGCAATCACATGGCCCCTGCCCGCTTCTCCTAACAGGTTTTCAACGGGCACCTTCACATCTTCCAAGATGAGAGAGCGAGTAGAAGATGCTTTAATTCCCATTTTTTTCTCCTCAGGCCCAGTAGAAACCCCTTCATAACCTTTTTCGACGATGAAGGCAGAAAACTTCTCCCCGTCAATTTTTGCATAGACGATAAAGATATCGGCAAACGCTGAGTTTGTAATAAACTGTTTGGTTCCATTGAGAATATAGTATCTACCGTCCGCAGTCAGTTTTGCGGTCGTTTTCGCCCCCAGGGCATCTGACCCCGACCCAGGTTCCGTCAGGGCATAAGCAGAGAGCCATTCACCGCTGGCAAGCTTTGGTAAATACATGTTTTTTTGTTCTGTATTCCCAAAAAACACAATAGGCAGTGTCCCAATTCCCACATGAGCACCATGGCTCAGGGCAAAAGACCCCCCCCGACTAATATTTTCGGAAATCAAAGCCGAGGTCACTTTGTCAGCTCCCAATCCATCGTACTCCTCTGGCACATCTGCGGCCAGCAACCCTAACTCACCGGCCTTATGCAGCAAACTAACGGTCAGGTCCCAGTCTTTATGCTCCAGGGTGTCGGCATTGGGCCGAATCTCTCCATCCACAAAGGCACGAGTCGTCGCTGCTATCATTTGATGTTCTTGTGTAAAGTCTTCCGGTGTAAAAATGTCCTCTGGGGCACTGGATTCAACCAAAAACGCTCCACCTTGTACCAACTCTTGTGGGTCTATCGCCATGAAAACCGCTCCTTTACATGAAAGTTTCAACCAAAATCTTAATATAGGCCTTCCTTTGAACCTTACTGTAAATCGTTGCACACTGTTCTAGAGGATATCCGAACAGTCTCGTCATCGGTTCATCTCACAGGCGCTCAAACACTCCCGCTGCTCCCATACCCCCACCAATGCACATCGTTACCAATCCATACCGGCCATTTCTACGTTCCAATTCACTGAGAATTGACACGGTCAGTCGAGCACCCGTACACCCCAGAGGATGCCCCAAAGCAATCGCTCCTCCATTAACATTGACCTTGTCTTCATCCATTCCCAAAGTGCGAATAACATGCAAAGACTGAGATGCAAACGCCTCATTCAATTCAACGATGTCGACATCTTGCAGGCCTATTCCCGCCAGTTTGAGAGCTTTTGGCACCGCCTCTATGGGGCCAACTCCCATAATGTCCGGGTCCACTCCAGCGACAGCAAAAGACCGGAAAGCAGCAAGAGGCCTAAGGCCTAGTTCTCGCGCACGGTCACTGGACATGACCAGTACCGCTGCAGCACCATCACTGGTTTGCGAGGAATTGCCTGCTGTCACGGTGCCCGTGGTGGAAAAGGCAGGTTTTAATTTGGTCAAAGCGTCCAAAGTGGTATTTGCTCTTACCCCTTCGTCCGTGTCAAATATCCGTTCCTTTGTCACCAATCGATTGTTTTCATCCACAAAAGTCTCCCGTAATGTAATGGGAACAATCTCATCTTTAAATTTTCCCGCTTCAATGGCGGACAGAGCACGCCGATGGGAACGCAGGGCAAAAACGTCTTGGTCCTCTCGGGAGATACCAAAGCGTTTGGCAACTTCTTCTGCCGTTAACCCCATGGACATGTACACCTCAGGTCGATGTTCCATAAGATAGGGATTGGGGGCCATGTTGTAGCCCGTCATTGGCACCATACTCATAGTTTCCACACCGCCAGCTACCATCACATCGGCCATTCCGGACATGACCTGTCCTGCGGCAATGGCAATGCTTTGTAGCCCAGATGAGCAAAAACGGTTTACGGTCATGCCAGGAACCAAAGTCGGCAAGCCAGCCCGTAAAGCAATAATCCGCGCCACGTTCATCCCTTGTTCCGCCTCGGGCATGGCACACCCCATGACGACATCCTCGACATCCTCGACAGACAACTGGGGCACCCGCCGAAACAGGTCTTGTAGCACCAAAGCTCCCAAGTCATCTGGACGAGTATCCCGCAGTGCTCCTTTCGGTGCCTTTCCAATTGCGGTGCGGGCGCCCGCCACAATGACAGCTTCCCTCACAGTGTCAACCTCCTTCAATCTAGCCAGTAAATACAGTGATGTGGATTTACATTCCTTGCTCATGCCGCTATCAGCGGCATCAGGGTCTATTGCGGTGACCACTCATTCAAACCAATAGCTTTGGATCAGTGAATTCGCTCCATACCCGTGCATGTCAATAATTTAGTTGCGCAGGGGTTTCCCCACTGTGAGCATGTGCTGCATGCGCTGCTGAGTTTTTGGCTCGCCAATCAGGCTAAGAAATGCCTCACGCTCTAGGTCCAGTAAATACTGTTCACTCACCAGAGTGCCTCGATTCACCGCTCCTCCGGTGAGAACTCGAATCAGGTGATGAGCAATCTTTTCATCGTAATTGGAAATATATCCCGATTGTTTCATCGAGTATACCCCCGCTTTCAGCAAAGCCGCTCCGCCTTCACCAACCACGGGAATTGGGCGAGACTGGCGGGGAAGATACCCAGTTTCAACGATAGATAAGGCTGCCTGTTTTGCATCATACAACAGATGATCCGGATTTATCGTGACCCCATCCGTGACCCGCAGATAGCCTAGATCTTTGGCATTCCCAGCACTGCTTGACACCTTGGCCAACGCAATGTTTTCAAACGCTGTTCGCACGAATGCATCCAACCGGGTCTCCACACCCTCGGGAACGGTTTCAATTGCCCGTAAGAGCATCTCCTTGTTACCCCCGCCGCCGGGAATTAAACCTACTCCCACCTCCACCAGTCCCATGTAGGTTTCGGCAGCAGCCTGAATTCGGTCTGCCGGAAAACACATCTCTGCCCCCCCACCTAAAGTCATGGCAAAGGGCGCCGCCACCACGGGCTTGGGCAGATACTTAAGAGTTAGAGTTGCCTGCTGAAACTGATGTACAATTTGGTTCAGTTCATCCCAGTTCTCATCCTGGGCTTCCATCAACATCAGCATCAGATTGGCACCGACACAAAAATTGCTACCTTGATTGCCAATAACAAGAGCATCCCAATTTTTTTCCACTTCTTTAGCCGCAATGTCAACCATCTGAATAATATCGGCGCCAATCGCCTGTTTAGGAGAATGAAACTCCAGACAAGCTACACCATCCCCGATGTCAACCAAACTGGCCCCGGCATTCTTGCGAATGGTCTTCCCTTGTTCTTTCAAACGCTGCAAGGAGAGGTATCGTTTCGACTCTGGGTACTGTGCAAACTGTCCTCCCCCTAGGTAAAACAAGGGTGCTTGCCCCGATGGTTGCTGATAGAAGCTCTTCTGGCCATTGGCCAGTAGATCAGCCACAAATGAGGGAATGGTCTCTCCTTCCTCCCGCATTCGGGCCACTGACTTTTCCAATCCTATGGCGTCCCACGTCTCATATGGACCTAGGTCCCAATTGAAGCCCCATTTCATGGCGTTGTCTACGGCCACCACATCATCGGCAATTTCAAACTGCTTTTCTGCCGTATACAGTAACGTGCGCTTGAGAATTTCCCAGGCAAATTGAGCGGCAGAGTCTTTCCCGTAGACCAAGGCTTGCAATTTTTGAGCAGTTCCAGGTGCGGATTTGGCTGCCTCCAGGCTAGCGGATTTCAGTTTCTTGCGCGGACGGTACTCCATGGAACTCAGGTCTAATGTCAAAATCTGCTTTCCGTCGGAAGTTTTCTCCCGTTTGAAAAAACCCTGTCCCGACTTTTCCCCCAGCCACCCATTGGCAACCATCTGATTCAGATATTCAGGAACAGAAAAAGCATTTTTTTCCGCCTCATCCGTGAGCGCATTCTGCACATTCTCAGCTACATGCACCATGGTGTCTAATCCCACCAAGTCCAGAGTACGGAAGGTGGCACTTTTGGGACGACCCATGATACGTCCCGTAATTGCGTCCACCTCATCTATCCCCAGACTGTATTTTTCCATTGCCTGCAAGGTCACCAATAATGAATAGGTACCAATCCTGTTGGCAACGAAATTAGGGGTATCTCTAGCAACCACCACCCCTTTCCCCAACACCCGTTCTCCAAATTCAACCATGTCTCGTACCAATTGCGGTTCAGTGTCCCTCCCAGGAATAACCTCCAGCAGTCTCATGTAGCGAGGTGGATTGAAAAAGTGGGTCCCCAAAAATTGCTGTCGGAAGTGAAGGGAACGCCCTTCCACCATGTCACGAATGGGAATCCCCGAGGTGTTGGAACTGACAATGGTGTGCGGCAATACGATGGACTCCACCCGAGCCAGTAATTGGCGTTTGATTTCCAGGTTCTCCACCACCACTTCAATCACCCAGTCGCAATCAACCAAGCGGGGCAAATCGTCCTCAAAGTTGCCAATTTCAATTCTGTCTCCATCGGACAACCGATAAAATGCCTCTGGCTTAGCTCGCTTGGCGGCTGCCAATCCGTTGTGAGCAAGCCTATTACGAACTTGCCGAGTCGCCAAAGTCCATCCCTTGGCGGTTTCCTCCGGAGTCAATTGACTAGGGAGAACGTCCAGTAATAAGACCGAAATGCCGACATTGGCCAGATGGGCCGCAATAGCGGCTCCCATGACGCCGGATCCAAGGACCGCTGCCTTGCGTATCTGTAGTGCCACGTTCACAAAACCTCCTGATTCCGGTGGTTGCTTTGTACCAACCGGTCGGTAGATTGTCGATCAATCTTATCATACCAAAGAGGGGACCCCTTGAACAGTCCCCTTTTTGATTTCACTTAATTCAGGGTGTGCGTTTGGCCCAACCGTGTTCAGAGTAATTCCGCCGGAACAGCATCTCGCAATTGTTGTAGTTGTTCAGAAAATGCCTGTTGCAAACGCTGTGTGACCGTCCCCGGGCACGTCCCTGTCCATACCGTGCGTATATTTTTCAGTTCCGGCAATAGAGTCCCTGGGATACCTGGGGGAACACTATGCAAGGCACCTTCCACCTGACGGTCCACCAAAATTTTAGACACCCCCGTAACTTCCGCAGAGGAACTGGTGACAAACACCTCATCGGCATCCGGAACCCGTTGCCAATCAACGGGCTCTTCCGCCACAGAAATATTTAATTGAGCGGCAAGCTTCAGAACAAATTGGCGAGTGATGCCATTAAGAATGTATCGATTGGCGGGAGCCGTGTAGAGGGTTTGTTTAAATACGAACCACACATTACTTGATCCCCCTTCAGTTACTCTGCCCTCGCGAACCAACAAGGCTTCGTTCGCCCCATTGCGTTTGGCCATCTCTTTGGCCAAAATATTTGGTAACAAGTTGATGGTTTTGACCCACACATGAGTCCATCGTTCATCCGGCCAAGCCAACAGGCTCATCTCATGAGTGGATTCTTGGCCCACCCGAGGGTACACTGTTAAACTCACCATTGGCCGAAGGGTATTCGAAAAAACGTGAACTCTTGGTGCTACACCGCGGGTCACCTGCCAATACACTGCCGCCTCAGACTCACCGCTACGGCGAACGGCTTCATTGATGAGTTGAGTCCACTCCTCCGCCGAATAGGGATTAGGAATTCCAATGGCCACAAGGCTTCTCTCCAAGCGCTTCAGGTGAGCCTGCAGCAAGAACGGTCGTCCTCCATAAATCTGCACATACTCATAGACACCATCACCAAATTGATGTCCCCGCTCTTCAATCGGTACCTGAAGACTGTCCAGTTGCACAAACTGTCCATTATAAAATCCAAGCGCGGTCATTTATCCTCCCTCTTTTCTTTTAAGAGGTTGTCCGGAAAGGGGTCCAGAGCGCATTATCCGCTGTATCTTTTGTTAATTTTCCCTTGTTCTGTTCAGTAGAACGGGCAATCTTAAGGTCAAAAATTCACACTTCCTGTTGAGAAATATAAACGTCGTTTAAAATCAGTTCTGTCGTGATGGGTGCAACCAGAGATGCGGAAGCAGAACAGTATTTTTCCTCACTGAGGCGAATAGCCCGCCAAACTTTTTTAGGATCCAGATTCCCCTTGGCAGTGTAAATAAGACGAATACTGGTGTAAGCCTGCGGCTTCTCTTCCCGGCGTACACCCACGGCTTCAATGTGCAGTTCCTCCAGGGGTTCTCGCATCCGCTCCAAGATTAAAGACACGTCTATCCCCGTGCAGCCAATCAACCCCATCAAGACTAGCTCCATAGGACGGGCTCCCGTATCTTCACCACCGTCCTCCCGCTTAGCATCTATGGGCACCCCATGCCCCGACGGTCCAGTCGCTACAAATCGCCGTTTTCCTTCCCACTTTGCCCTGACTTTCATCTCCATTGATTTCTCCCACCCTATCTCAGTAAATACAATTCTGTGGATTTACATCCCTTGTTGATACCGCTATCAGCGGCATTCGAGTCTTTCGCGCTTATTGTACCATATTCCGTTTATCACAAAGGCAACTCTATCCGTTAGTGAAAGCACAGCCTAACCAGTAAATACAATAACGTGGATGTACCTTCCCTGTTGGTGCCGCTATCAGCGGCATGACGGTCTATTCAGTTTTTGGAGACGTGCAAGGAACCTTGTAGGCCTGGTTCAGGATTGCCTCCGGTATCAGAATAGAAGGGAAACACTCCTGCTTTGTCAGGAGTAAAAGAAACATCAATAGATTCCTTTGGATTCAGATTATTGGTGAAAATATAGAAGTCAGGAATGACCAGGTTGTGAGGTTGTCCCCCCTGATTGACCACTCTCAAGTGCAAGGGAGCCTTGGTTGAGGCATGCAGAGAAGCAGGTAAAATACCATCATCCCGCAAGGTAACAGTAATCAAGGTTTGCGTCAAAACAGCGGAATCGAAACAAGTTAGAGAAAAATCAGCGGCTTTTTCACTTTTCTCGGGCCCCAAAAAGGAAAGGACACACGTGACTCCAAGACAGGCAACGGTGCTCAATCCAAGAAGGAGCCACCTGGCCCTTATCCTACGCTCACTCATGTGTTCCAAACCCCTCACCATCTATGATAATGGAAGTTTTACCTATTTTACCTGCAAGTATGCAGCAAAACAACCGCTATCCATGCCGCTATACTGCCCAAAAGACTTCCATGCAATGCTCCAGCAATCACATCCGAAAGGTGGTGCAAACCCGTATACACTCTCGCCGCTGACAACAGTATCGCCAAAGCTAAAAGAACCTCAAAATACCCAGGTATATGGCTACATCCAAACGCCAGAGCAAAAGCTCCTGTGGTATGATTACTGGGAAAAGCGTCCCCTCCTTTGTGAAATATCAAGGGCAGGACTTGCAGCGATTCAAAGGGGCGGGGACGACGGACCCAGCGAGACAAGGGTTCATTCACCAACCGACCCACAATCGCGGCGGCAATGGCGGCAAAAGCAGAGGCATGTAAACACCTTGGACTTGCCGTGCCAGGAAAAAAGCCCACTACAATCAGCGCAATACTGCCCATCATGAGGATGGGCGTCCAACGGGCGGCTACGGTCATCCATGCGTTGAACCACATATGTGTGGGCCAGCGTTGCATGCAACGGCGCGTAATATGCTCATCCAGAGAATCAGGAAAATGCAATTCCATTCATCTTTGCTCCTCAAAACTACATTCAAAAATACCTATCTCAGTAAATACCTAACCAGTAAATACAGGTTCGCAGATTTACATTCCCTGTTGGTGCCGCTAACAGCGGCATGAGGGTCTATCCAGTAAATACACTCACATGTATTTACATCCCTTGCTGATGCCGCTATCAGCGGCATGAAAGTCTATTTGGCAAGTTATAGTATAGCCATCGCTGGAATTTCCGTCATGTGCCGACGGCCGTGTTGCCGCCGTCATGGACCCTTTTTTGTGGAAACTCACTACCCCCTGCCATAAGGGGCGCTAAGTCTTTTCTCAAGGAACGGTCAAACCCCGTCACATCATGGAGAGCCAAGTCTGCCTCATGATTGTAGGTGTACGCTTGATGACTGAAATTTGCACTGCCCACAAGAAAAAACCGACCATGATCAACATCCAAAATTTTGGCGTGCATCCACTCTCCTTGCTGAGGGCGATAAAATCGAACTGTGACACCCGCTCTTCTCAGTTCTTCTGCAGCCTGACGGTTTGGATACTGGCCCGGGTCCAACAGCACTTGCACCAATACTCCTCGCTGGGCGATGGCCTTTAACTCATTTTTGACACCCCAGTCGCTCAAGTCAAATGCCTCCATGATAACAAATTGACGAGATTGTTGAAGAGCACTTAAAACTTGCTCACGAATGGCCGCATCGTAAACCAAAGGCAGGCGAACTCCGGGAGCAGACGCTGGATGACCCTTCGCGCGTTGCCAATCCCAGTGGAACAGAGACAAATAGGAGCCGTCCGGATGAGCAATGTAGACAGAAGCGTCGTTATTATTCCAACTCCCTGCGCCAAAGTTCATCCCCCCCAACAGGACTCCCCCTTCAGAACCATCTGTAATCAGCATTTTCACATGGGAAATTCCTTGATGAATGTGTAAGGAGACCACTG
>DAHWFY010000122.1 GCA_027336365.1 Bacillota bacterium
GAAACTCAAACAGTTGCCTCGCTTTGTCGCGCTGCCACTCCCGACGGCTTACCCCCGCAAACCCCCGCCACACCGAAAGGCCGGCAAAAGTTTGCACCCGCAGGGTATACCCAGGAGGGTGATCTAAGCTGTCTCCTTGTAATTGATGTAGAATCTGCAATGAGAGTTGGTCTATCCTAGTGTTGTTAAGAATCTCTCCATGAGGTCCAGGTTTCGTACTCTGTCCCATAGTTTCTTCAATGCTGCCCCTGTGATAAGCCTGCAAAAGGGGAACAAGGACTTGTAAATCCCGCACACCGCACAAGGTTGGACGCTCCACCAAAAATTCGTAATCATGGCGAGAAACTGCGTCAAGTACCTTGGCAATGTCTGCACGAAACCGTAGATCTCCTCTTTGAAATCGCGAAATTGCTCGCCACAAACGGCTGGCTGCTTGCAAATAAGGGTCTCCGCAGCGTTCAAAATCCAGTTCACAGCGAGTTAGTACTTCTTCAGCCAAATCGTATACCCTGTTGATGACACAGGTTTGTCCTAAGGCAATGCGCACAAAGCTGGCCGTCCAAGTATCTCCTGCCGCTTCCGCCACTGCAATTCCTTGTTCCGCATGAGATTGTGCCAAGACAAATTGTTGACGATAGCCATGCGCCAAACACAACCCCAACAAAGCCTCTGACTTACCCCTGGGTACCGCCATCGCGTCCATCCGCTGCACGGCCTCCTGATATGCGGTAAGAGCAGCCTGTCCCATCGGATCCCGTAAGTGTTCCGCATGCCCCAAGCGAATAAACCCTACCGCGCTGACAAAGGGAGCCTGGAGGACATCTCCCACCCGATGTCCACGCAAGGCTTGCGCCTTGGCCTTGTCTGCCTCACCAATCAAAGAATACATCAATGCAAGAAGTAAACTGGCCTCCCGATGAGCGAGAGACATTCGCCCCTGCTCCGTGTCCTGAGAAACTCTAACTTGCAGCCCCGCAATCACCGCATGCACCTGACCCGTGCGCAACAAAAGACGCATATCACTATTATTCTGAGGTAATTGTGCCCATTTAAGGTCTTGCAGCACCCGCCATAAACCTCGAGCATTTTTAATTCTGCCGAGATTAATCCAGTTTTCAAAGACCAGTTGCAAAATTTGGTATCGAGTGACCTTATCTCTTCTTTCCACGGATTGTCGCGCCGCACGAATGTACTCCATGGCGCGTTTCGGTTGAATGGTATCAAGGTACAACCGCGCCCTGCCCATCTCCACCTGAGTCAAGACGGCTCGGTCTTTAGTAGCAGTGGCCACATCGTGCGCCTGTGCGTAAAAGTGCAGAGCCTCAACAAAGCGATTGATTTGTCGGGCCACTTCCGCCTTTGCAAGCAACAACCCTGGCGAACCCGTTAAAATACCGGGAGACAATCGGTCCAGCCACCCCTGCACTGTGGAAACCTGACCCCTAGCCAAGTAAGCAGGAATATAACTAAATAAAGCTTGCGTGAGACGCTGTGGATTGTCTAACAAAAACAGATACCCCACAGCGCGTGCTTCTTCGTCTCGCGTAAGGTGCCAAGACACCGCCTGTTGCAACTGTTCCGACCGCTGGGTGGAAGACAGTTGTTGTGACAAGTAATCGCGCACAAGAGGGTGCAACAGGTACTCCTGTCTATCTTCTGTGAGCGTCAAGTACCCCTTCCGTTCCATCTCCGTCAGCATTTCCTCACTATCCTGTCTGGCCAACGCTCTGTTGCACAGCGCCGGATTCAAGCCAGAAAACAGACAGGTGTGGCCGAGAAAATTGCGTTGATCTTCGTTCAAGTCCTGCATGAATAGACGTCCCACTTGCTCTTGTAACGAATGACCAGAATCCAGAGCCGCCTGCAACCGTTGAAAATCCAGATGTTGGCGCCAGTCCCTGTGCAAAATGGATAGCACCATGGCCATGCCTCCGGTTCTCGCCAACAGCCATCTTACCTGACTTTGTATAAAACGTACGTTTTCGCCAGCAACGGTAAACATGAAACCGATTTCCGCCTCGTTAAAAGCCAATTCTCTTTCCTGCACCCAAAGCAGTTCTCCCCGCAGATTTAACTCTTCAAGCCACGGCATCTCGGGTCGAGTACGGGTGACAAGAACCACATGTAAATTAGGCGGTAATTCCCGCAACCACAAGTCCATCCAAGCAGCAATCGTCGGAATTCCATCCAATAGATGAAAGTCATCGAATACAATTATGCATTCTTCATGAATATACAGGTTGATTAAGTCTGCGGCCATGTGGGCCGATGTCACCCAAGTCAGTGGAGAATGTGCGGCAATTACCACATGTTGTTTTTCTGCCTCTGGCACCTGTCCAAAGATTTCAGCATTCAGAAGGTGCTGGACAAGACGAACCCCATCCAGGTCTTCTTCGTGCAGAGTCAACCAACTTCCCGGAATTCGACTTTGTTGCAAATAGCTCACCACGGCCATGGTTTTCCCATAACCAGCACCCGCTTTAACTAAAGTCACAGGGTAATCAGGTATTTCAGACAATATTGTCTGTATGCGTGGCCGCGGTAAATGGGTGCTACGTAATCTGGGGGATGCACTGTAAAAGTTTTCTTTCCCTCTGTGCTCTGCCTCCATTCTTATCCCCCCTTGAAGTGACCATCCACCCCGCAGTTGGAGTAGATCCTCCTGCCATACTCTTGAAAAACCCTCGAAATGCCGTTATTAACCAAAAAACACTCCATGAACAAGTAGACTCAAAATACGGGTGGACTTAAAACTTTGAATACAGTTTCATCCCTGAAAATTCTTCAATGCGGGTGTACTTTCCTGCACGCGGTGGCAATACCCCTTCTTCCACCCAGGCTTCCAAATGATGTAACGCTGCTTCAAAAAAGGGCTGAACAGGCTGTTGTCCTTGACGTTTCCCACGCAACATGGCATCCACGTGATTACCAGCTTCAATTTCGTACAAACGGTGCCAATCCGCCTGACCCTGAGACGCCACCAATTCGGCATACGCCTGCGCGTGATTTTGAAAAGGAATGAGACAATCCCAATTTCCCGCCACGGACAGCAGGGGTTTGCCGATACACCCTGTATTAGCAATTTTATCTATTTCAGAGGCTGTTTCTTCCATCCGCTCTGCCCAAGGATATTTGCCAATGAAGGATGGATCTCGGAGCCAATCGTTGGACCACTGCACCGCAAACGGTTGCCACTGACGATCCAGGTTACGCCCGTACAACCACAGGGACACCACCCAGTAAACCATAAAATAGTCATTCCAAAAAGGTTCCGATGCTGCTGTTAATCCCGTAGACAACAGACGTTCATGCGCTTGTCTCCGTTCCGCAAGGGTGTAATCCCCACGCCAATTGCGGAAAACTGGATAAGCCATCACCCATTCGGGGAGAGTGGTCAGCAGATGGCGACTGGTTGGATGCCAGAATACCCCTTCCCACTCCACGCCCCCGTCAAACAACTGCGGATACTCTTCCAGCATGCGACGAGTCACATATCCTCCATTGCTTAATCCTGCAATGTAAGTATACCGAGATTTCTCCCCGTAAACCTCCGTCACCAACTCGCGTGCCTGCTTTGTGAGCGCTTTGTATACAGACAGCCACTCCGCCATGGATCGATTGGGGGCCCGCAAAACCAAGCTCGGCGTTGCCTTGTCACATGTGGCGAAGACGTAGCCATTCTGGAGAGCGATGTCTCCCAGAACCCCATCCAAGGATCGTTCTCCTCGCACTGCGGGGGTGCCGCCAATCAACAGCCTGCCATTCCAGAGGTCCGAGCGGGGCAGTTGTACCCGGCTCTTGGCACCTTGCATGCGTCCCTGCCACAGCCATCCCGGAATCCTCCGTTCCACCTTAGGCCAACGATAAACCAGTGCATCCGCGTCCGGATCCACTCCCATCCCGCGGCTCGTCAGGTCTGCGACTTCTTGAAGCGTGGCAGTGCTCTCCACGACACGACTCCCCCTCTCGCCACCACACTGCCCAGAATGCCTTGTGGCAGAAAACGCACAATCAAAATGTACAGAATACCAAACCATAACATTTCATGTTGGGTTAATATAGGCCACCCGCTCCAGTTGCTAAACAGGTTCTGCACTCCCACCAGCACAGCCGCCCCCAACACACCCCCATACAGGGTTCCAACACCGCCGATAACCACCATTAAAAGGACGTTCAGACTGATTCCAGAAACGTCGTATACTCCCGTACTGACAAAGGATTGGGCTAGGGCATAAACCCCGCCAGCCAGGGTGGCCGTGACGCCTGAAACCACAAATGCCAATGTCTTGAACTGCACCACTCCCAACCCCAGTCCCACCGCGCGAGATTCGTTCTCCCGAATTCCGCGCAGCACCTGGCCCACAGGCGAGGCCACAAAGCGAGTGAGAAACACGGCCGTCAGGAAGAGAAAAAACAGGCACAAGTAATACAGAGTCAAATCTCCGTTCAACCAGTTAGGAACTGAAAAAGTCAGTCCATCATTGCCATGGGTCCACTGTCGCAATCCCTGAGAACCCGCCATCACCGCAAACACCTGTCCCACCGCCAACGTAATCATGGCAAAATAAGCATTGCGAATCCGTAGAGAAATAAAAGCAACCAACAGACTCAACACCACTGCCCCTACCACCGCCAACCCAAAACCAAACAAGAAACTCATCGTGTGGCCGTTGCCCCGCGCCAGGGCAATGGCCACCACATAGGCACCGGTGCCAAAAAACATCGCATGGCCAAAGGAGATAATGCCCGTATAGCCAATCAACAGGTCATACGACATGGCGAAAGCGGCAAAGGCAAACACCTGCTCTAGGGTTGCCGTGGTCCCACCTGTGCCAAAAAGCAACGGCCAAAGCAGAGCTAGGCTGGAGAATAGTCCCAACATGATGTGCCGCAAACGAATGGGGATGGTTTTCAATCAGGCCACCTCCTTCTCACCAAATAGTCCCGCGGGACGCACCACCAGGACCATGGCCATCACCAAAACGGCCGCCAATACCGCCAGAGAAGGGGCATAGTAGCCAACCACTGCTGTGGCCACCCCAATCAGCAAACTGCCCAACACAGACCCATTGAGGCTACCCAATCCACCCAATACCACGATGATAAAGGCATTGAGTTGCATGTTCATTCCCATGTCTGGCGTGACAGACCCATAGTAAGGACCAGCCAAGGCTCCGGCCAACCCGGCCAAACCCGCGCCCAACATAAACATGGCGGTGAAAATTCGCCGGATGGGTACACCACGGGCCAGTACTAAATCCGGATTGGCAACACCTGCTCGGATGACAAGGCCCAGCCGAGTGCGGTGCAGCAGCAACAGCAGCCCCACATATACCAGAATCCCCATCCCCAAGGTGAACACCTGGTATTCCACCAACACAAAGTGACCCAGCAACCAAGACTTTGCCAGCATACTCGGAATGGTGGCGCCCGCCGGATCGCGCCCAAAGGGAATTTTCAGTAATTCAGTAAGAACAAGCAAAACACCCATAGTTAACAACAACTGGCGTGTGGGGTCTTGGTAAACTTTGGCCATCAACCCCCGTTCGGTCAGCAAACCCAGAGCCGCCCCCGTTATCACGCCGCCGAGTATGGCCAAGAGAAAATTGTGAAATTCATTGTACAAAAACACGCCCGCGTAAGCCCCCCACAGGTAAAAAACCCCATGGGCGAAGTTGATGACCCGCAACAAGCCAAAAATCAGCGTCAGGCCTGCCGACATTAAAAAGTACAAAGCCCCGTTGGCCAAACCGTTGAAAATTAACGTGACAACCACACTCATGGGATGTTCATCTCCTCGCTGAGAATGCGGATGCCCAGATATCGTTGCTGCAAGTCGAGTGCGGCCAACAACTCATGCATGGGGCCCGCTGCCACCGTTTTACCGTCATCCATCAGCACATACTGCTGGCCCACACGACTAGCCAAGTAAAAATTTTGTTCCACCAGTAAAATTGTGGTACTGCCTTGCAATGTTAATAACACATCTCCCAAGCGCTCTACAAACAAAGGCGATAGTCCTTTGCTTGGCTCGTCAATCAGCATCACTGCGGGGCCACCCACGAGAACACAGGCAATCGCCAGCATCTGCCGTTGTCCACCACTCAAAACCCCTGCGGGTTTTTGCCAGTGTTCTCTGAGGTCTGGAAATTGCTCCTGCACCTGTGTCAGCGCCAAATTACTCGAGTTCCGATGGTGCCTCCCAGGCAGCGAGAGCGACAGATTTTCCGCCACACTCAGGTTGGCAAAAATGTTGGCATCCTCTGGCACATACCCCACACCCTTGCGAACAATCTGCCAAGTGGGTACACTCTGGAGCGATTCACCCCGCAGCCGCACCTGTCCTGACCGTGGCGGCAGGTAGCCCATCATCGTGCGCAACGTGGTGGTCTTCCCTGCGCCGTTTCGCCCCAACAGCACCGTAATTTGCTGTTCAGGCACTGTGAAAGACACCCCCGTGAGAATGTGAAACTGCCCAATGTCTGTAGCTAGGGAGTCCACTTCAAGCAAGTTTTCCATGATACCCTCCCAAATAGGCCTCCTCCACTGCGGGATTGGCCATCACCTCATCTGGAGACCCCACGGCCAGTTGTCGCCCTTGGTGAAGCACCATGACCCGATGTGACATTTTCAATACAACCTCCAGTTTGTGCTCCACCAAAATCATCCCGTACTGACCACTGTTTTTTAACTGGGTTACCAACTCTAAAACCTCCGTGGCCTCCCCCAGGCTCATTCCGGCGGTGGGCTCATCCAGCAACATGACGCGGGGGCGTAGCGCCAACAGCATGGCCAATTCTAACTTGCGCTTTTCTCCATGCGACAAGTCGGCGGCCACGGTGTCGGCATGCGTCTGCAGCCCCACCTGCTGCAGACCCAACTCCGCCTCTTCCACAACAATCTGGGGCACCCGTCCCAGCAAGTGCAGCAAAGAAATGCCTCGCCTCCCCTGTACGGCCAACTGCACATTATCCAAGGCCGACAGGTGCGGAAACAGATGCGTTTTTTGATAGGATCGACCAATGCCTGCCCGCACTCGACGGTCCTCTCGCCAATCGGTCACGTCTCTTCCGCTATAGAAAAGGGTACCCGCAGTCAGGGGCAATTGTCCGGCCATCGCGGCCATCAGGGTAGTCTTGCCCGCACCATTGGGTCCAATCAAAGAAAGAAACTCCCCTTCTGCCAAGGTTAGGGATACCCCGTCCACCACCTGCAACTTCCCGTACCCCACACACACCCGCTTCAGTTCCAACAAGACCCCCATGTTGCCTGTAGCGGCACCTGCTTCAGGGGAATGTAAATCCGCAACACTGTATTTACGGGAATCTGACAAAGCGTTCACCCCTCTCTACCCCTCCGTCATAGACCTGCAACAGTAGTGGACCGACAGCACTGCCTTCACGTCACAGTCGCCCAGCCACACAGACCTCATCCTGTGTTGGAACATTTGGGCGTTCAACGTCCATCGCCTGCTGGGCTCATTGAGATGCGCCGTTGAGTACTGGCGGAACCGTCTCCTGAGCAGGAATGACCTTGGTCAAGGTGGGTACTGGATAATCCACACCTGGCTCCGTCTTGAGGACCACACCGTACTGGTTTTGCAATGCCTGGTGGTCTTGTGGACGGAAGGTATACGTCCCCTTGGGCCCTTGGAAACTCATTCCGGACATGGCCTGAGAAAGGGTGTTGCCATTGGGATTCCCATTCGTCTTGTTCAGACCGTCGACAATCGCAATCGCCGCCGCCATGCCATCGGGATCAAACAGGTCTGGAACGGTGTGAAACTGTGTCTTATCTTGCTGAATCAAGTAGTCGTTGATGGGGTTGTGTGGCAGGCTGTAGTAATAGGTGGTAAATCCCCGCATACCGTCAAATCCTTGAAACAACGCTTTAATGGCGGCGATGTTGGGGATGCCGGTGACCACGGTAATCCCCTGTTGTTTCAATTGCATTTGCTGAATGCTCTGCCAGGGACCCGGCGCCCCCGCCCAAGTCACAAACAGGTATTGGGGATGCTGTTGAATAATCTTCTCCAGTTGCGGGGTGAAGTCCGTGGCCGTTGGATCTGCGTAGACGTCCAAAACATCTTTCATGCCCACCTGTGTCGCCAGCGTTTTAAATGCTTTCACCGAATCCCAACCAAACGAGTAGTTGGGCGCCAATTGAGCCACTGTGGCATGGGGATTGGGAATGGACAACACTGCCGCCTTGGCTTCCATGAAAGAGTTGGGCGAGACCTTAAAAATATACTTGTTGTAATACTCCCCCGTGATGGAGTCCGCCACTGCAGGACCCACCACGTACACCGTCTGATACCGCTTCGCCAAAGGTTCAATGGCAATGGCGCTGGCACTGTTCACCCCACCCGCCAAGATGTTGATGTGGTCATTTTGAAAGAGGGTTTTCGCCGCCGTCACGGCTCGATTTGGATCGGTTCCGTCGTCCTTCCAAATCACTTGTATTTTGTGCCCATCCACTGCATCTGTGCCCTGGGTGGCATACTGCAAGCCAATTTCAAAACCTCTTTGCCATTCTTTCCCGTATTCTGCCAGAGCTCCACTCAGGGAAGTGACAACCCCCACTGTGATGGGTGATACCGTTTCGCTACCCGAAGCACTGGCGTTGGCCCCCGTATTGCTGGGCGATCCGTTGCCAGATGTGCCCCCCCCCGGCACCCGGACTGCCACATCCCGCCAGCACCCCCACAGCCAGCGCCGTTATGGCCACCATGCGCCACATATTCTTTGTACTCCCTTTTTCCCTTGCAGCACTGTCCATTCCTGAGGCTGCGCCCATTTGAAATGTGGTCTTGTCGCGTCTAGTCCAACACGTTAGACTCCGACTCATTTTCCCCATTTTCTTAGTCCTCATTTTTCCCTGATTCACTTTTTCTCCCCCTTAGTCAATCCCCTTTTGTAAGCGGATTCCTGTGCAATCAGACTGTATCATCGCGGAGTTGCAGGGGAGTTACAGAATGAATTTGATAAATTTACAGATAAATCTCCTTCAGTCACTCCATGACCTTCAGCCTGGGCGACACCTGTAGCTTGGGCTCTGTGGCGGCTTGCACCTGCTCCA
>DAHWFY010000123.1 GCA_027336365.1 Bacillota bacterium
CACCCCTGGGGTGGCCAATATCTCTCGTCTGGAACCAACCCCCATCATCGCATCTCCATGGGCAGAGTCAAGCACTGGCTCCACATCTACCTGATGGGTCACCGTTTCCAAACCTGCCTGAGCTACGGCAGCCGTCTTGATGTCTTCCTTGGGAGCCTCAGCCGCATTGCCTGCACCCACTATCTCGAAGGTCAACAGGATGTCTCCCACTGTCGCGGTGGCGCCTGCCTCCACCAGAATGTTCATTACCTTGCCGTCCACTGGGCTGGGTAGTTCCACCATGGATTTGTCATTTTCAACCTCCGCCAGGGCGTCGTCCTCATGGACCTCGTCTCCCGGCTGGACTAACCAACGTTCAATTCTGCCCTCGTGCAGGCCTTCACCTAACTCTGGCAGTTTGAATTCGTAGATGGCCACAGGGAATACACCTCACAGACTTAGGGTTTGTTCAAGACCGTGCACCACTCGGGCGGTGTCTGGAATCCATTCCTCTTCAATCATGGCGAAAGGATACACGGTGTCCGGCGGAGTGATGCGCAGAACGGGACCTTCGAGGTAGTAAATGGCGTGTTCATTGATTTGAGCAATCACTTCTGCAGCGACACCCGCGGAACGCTGTGCCTCTTGGACCACCATCGCTCGATGGGTTTTCTTTATCGAAGCTACCAAGGTGTCGGTGTCAATGGGACTGAGACTGCGCAGGTCAATGACCTCGGCTTGAACCCCTTTGGTCTTTGCCATCTCATCTGCGGCTTGTAGAGCGGTATAAACCATGGCTCCATAGGCAATCACCGTCATGTCCTTGCCTTCACGCACCACCTTTGCTTGGTCCAAGGTCACGGTGTATGCATTGTCGGGGACCTCCATACGCATGGAACGATACAGTTTCATGTGCTCCAAAAAAAGTACTGGGTCATTATTCCGAATTGCGGAGATGAGCAATCCCTTCGCATCGTAAGGATTGGACGGAATCACCACGCGCAGTCCGGGCGACTGGGCAAATAAACCTTCCAGGCTGTCGGAGTGCATTTCCGGAGTTTTCACGCCACCGCCAAAGGGAGAGCGAACCACCAGAGGAACATGAAAGCGTCCATGACTGCGGTAACGCATCCGAGCTGCTTGACCGATAAGTTGGTCCATGGCTTCAAAGACAAAGCCGAAAAATTGAATTTCCGCCACTGGACGAAATCCTTGCAGAGCCAATCCGTTGGCTAATCCAAGAATTCCGGATTCTGCCAACGGGGTATCAAAGACCCTCTTTTGGCCGTGCTTGTCCTGTAGCCCGTCGGTGGCACGGAACACTCCCCCGTTTTTTCCCACGTCTTCACCAAACACCAGAACGTCCGGGTCTCGTTCCAATTCCAGGTCCAGGGCGTTGGTGATGGCTTGTATCATCGTCCGCTGTGTCATGTGGGTTACGCCTCCTGTCTCGCAAACTCCGCCCGTTGCCGCTGCAGAGCCTGGGGGAGTTGTTCAAACATGCTATCAATCAGACTGGAAACCGTCATCTTCGGAGCACTGTCAGCTTTTTTCATGGCCTCCGTAAACTCCGCTTTAACAGTCTCCATCACCTGCTCTTCTTCCTCATCTGACCACAGCCCTTGAATCGTCAGGAACTTACGAAGACGCACCAGGGGGTCTTTTTGTTCCCATTCGTTGACCAATTCCTTGCTTCTGTACCGAGTGGGATCATCCCCGCTCATGGTATGAGGACCAAAGCGGAAAGTTAGAGTCTCAATGAGCGTCGGTCCATCTCCGTTGCGGGCCCGGTCCACTGCCTGTTTGGTCACGGCGTAAACGGCCAGCACGTCATTGCCGTCCACCTGTATCCCTGGGATGCCGGCCGCAATCGCCTTTTGGGCCAGAGTTTCGGCTGCTGTCTGCAAATTCACAGGGACAGAGATGGCAAATTGATTATTCTGCACAAGAAATACAGCAGGCAGGTGGAACGCTCCCGCAAAATTGATGCCTTCATAGAAATCACCCTGGGAGGTTCCACCATCCCCGGTATAGGTGATGGCCACACGCTTTTCGCCCCGTAGCTTAAAGGCCAGGGCCATTCCGGAAGTCTGCACATATTGAGCGCCGATGATGATTTGCGGAACCAGGAAATTCACCTCGGGGGGAATTTCCATCCCCTGCTGATGGCCTCGGGACCACAGCATCCACTGTTCCAATGGCCAACCGTGGTACAGACATTGGGGGATATCCCGATAACCGGGGAGAATAAAGTCCTCTTTGCGGGTGGCGTATTCGCTGCCAATCATGGATGCTTCCTGGCCGGCTACGGGGGCGTAAAAACCCAACCGTCCCTGGCGCGTAGAACGGACCGCTCGTTGGTCCAAGACGCGCAGAGTAACCATCCGCTTCATCAATTCCCGGACCTGGTCTTGCGACAAACTGGGCATCAAATCCGGGTCTACCACACGCCCCTCCGAGTTCAACACCTGCTTGAAAGGAACCCACTGTGTTTGTTCTAAGACTGCACTCATGTCTGCCACCTCGTTCGTTTCAGGTTAGACCTTCATGCCGCTGATAGCGGCACCAGCAAAGGATGTAAATACATGTGAGTGTATTTACTGGATAGACCCTCATGCCGCTGATAGCGGCACCAACAGGGAAGGTAAATCCACGTACCCGTATTTACTGGGATAGATTGGAGTTATTGGGGAGAGTGTAACTACAAAATTTCCATTTGGGTCGAGTTTTTTCAAAATGAAGCCTTGTGGTTTTTATCGGGTCTGCTACTGTTGAACTGTTGGCGCTGGTCCGGCAAACCCATTCATCATCCCACAAATGGACTAATACAGTAGGACTATATTGTATAATACACCTTACTTATGGTGAAGTATAGAGCAAAATTTAAGTATTTTACTGTACTATAATAATTATGCCGAAAAACTATAACAGTTTTGGAGGGATCGGTTTGGATCTTTCTCAATACACACAACGTGTGATGGAAAGCCATGAGTTATACAGTGCCCATTTAAGTGAGACTCGAACCCTCAAGGTATACGTGTCTCCTGGGTATCACCCGCAAAAAAATCAACCGGTGCTTTACTGCCATGACGGACTGGAGTTTTTCACTCATGGTCGGATTGCTACTCTAAACAATCGACTTATGGCAGAAGAGGGAACCTCGCCCTTGATAATTGTTGGAATTGCCGTCAACAAAGCCTACCGAACCGAGGATTACGCGCCAGGCGGTGTCAGACACGAAGCGTACAATCGGTTTGTCGTGGAGGAGTGTGTTCCCTTTATAGAAAACCATTACGGTCTTCATCCCGGTCTGGCGGCCCGCTTTATGGCGGGGATTTCCCTCGGTGGAACGGCCAGTCTCGACATTTGCCTGCAGTATCCCCAAATGTTCAATAAATTGCTGCTGTTTTCTGGCGCTTTTTACGGTCCGGCGCTGCGGGCAGTGGAAATCAGGACCGATTTGTCTGATCTCGCGGCTTACATGCTGGTTGGACGGGAAGAAACAGCGGTGGCAACCCCGCGGGGTTCTTTTGATATCCTGACGGCCAATCGAATCATGAAGCAGTTGCTTGAGACTCGGGGAGCAATCCTGGACTATGATGAGGCCACCGGAAAGCACCTCTGGGGTTTTTGGCAGAATCATATTCCGGCGGCCCTGCGTTGGCTCAATGGTCACCTGCCTGCCACTGTGAGGCGACAATCCATGCCTGTTGTGGGTCCAGGGACTGAGACACCGTCTTCTCCAGTGTCGAGAGAGTGAGACACTCCCTCACCTTGCTGCATATGTTGAGAGTACTCCCGGATTTATTCCGGTGCATATAAAAGCCACGGCACCGGGGAGGGGCGTGGCTCATCCCTAACCAATAAATACAGTCACGTGGGATTACATTCCATGCTGGTGCCGCTATCAGCGGCATGAGGATTTATTGGGGGATGTGACCGGGTTCCACCCGATGCGTGGCGTGGCAGCGGAAGGACTCGTTCATGCAGACAATCGGTTGTGGGAGGGAATTAGGCCAAGAGGGTAGCGAATATAGTAAACCAATCATCCGCACAAATTTTAAGGATTGTGAGTGTCGTGAGGGTAAAGTAGGCCAGTGAGACTGGGAAATTCTCGAGGCGCGGGCATAGACGGGACGGGAACTCGGACCGGAGGGGGTTGTGTGAATGGACTTTCTCAATCGTCTAGGCGCTTTTCGGGCTGAAGAAGAAGGGCTGCGCTGGGAAGGGACGTTCGCGGACTACTTGGAGATTGTCAAAGACAACCCGCAAGTGGCCAAGACGGCTCATTCGCGCGTATACGACATGATTGCTGCTGCTGGCGCGGACGCGGATGCTGAAGGAAGACATCACTACAAGTTTTTCGAAAACGAAATCTTTGGTCTGGACGCCGCATTGGAGCGCCTGGTTGAAGAATACTTTCACGCTTCAGCGCGGCGTTTGGAGGTGCGTAAACGTATCCTGTTGCTCATGGGACCGGTCAGTGGTGGAAAATCCACTTTGGTAACGATGCTCAAACGAGGTTTGGAACATTACACTCGGACACAAGCAGGCCGACTTTATGGGATTAAGGGATGCCCCATGCATGAAGATCCGTTGCATCTGATTCCTCAATCTTTGCGGGAGGACTTTGCACTGGAGTTTGGAGTAAGAGTGGAGGGAAACCTCTGTCCGGCCTGTCGCATGATGGTGGATGGCGAGTACGGAGGGCACATTGAGCAGATTCCCGTGGAACGGGTGGTTTTGTCTGAAGAACACCGGGTGGGCATCGGTACCTTTAGCCCGTCTGACCCCAAGTCCCAGGACATTGCTGATTTAACGGGTAGCATTGACTTTTCTACCATTACGGAGTACGGGTCCGAATCGGACCCCAGAGCTTATAGATTTGACGGTGAGTTAAACAAGGCAAACCGAGGATTGATGGAATTTCAAGAAATGCTCAAATGCGACGAGAAGTTTTTGTGGAATTTGTTGAGCCTCACCCAGGAGGGAAACTTCAAGGCTGGCCGCTTCGCTCTCATTTCCGCGGATGAGATGATTATTGCCCATACTAATGAAGCGGAGTATCGGTCTTTCATCGCCAATAAGAAAAATGAGGCACTGCAGTCACGGATGATAGTGATGCCTGTGCCATACAACTTACGTGTGGACGATGAAGTCAAAATATACGAAAAACTAATCAAACAGAGTGACCTGCAAGGCATTCACATTGCTCCTCATGCCCTGAAGACGGCTGCCATTTTCTCGATTTTAAGTCGGCTGAAGGAACCGAAAAAGCAGGGTATCAGCCTGCTCAAGAAACTGCACGTGTATAATGGGGACGATGTGGAGGGACTGAAAGAAACAGATATCAAGGAACTGCGCCAAGAGTATTCCGACGAGGGCATGTCGGGTCTCGACCCCAGGTATGTCATTAACCGCATCTCGACGGCTCTGATTCGTCGGGACACCACTTGCATCAACGCCTTAGATGTCCTGCGGGCTCTCAAGGACGGGTTGGATCAGCACGCATCTATTTCCAGAGAAGACAAGGAACGGTTGCTGAATCATATTGCTCTGGCCCGTAAAGAGTACGACGAAATGGCCAAGACCGAGGTGCAAAAAGCTTTCGTATATTCGTTCGAGGAATCTGCCAAAACCCTGTTGGAGAACTATCTTGACAACGTAGAAGCGTTTTGCAATTGGCAAAAGATAAAAGATCCCTTGACTGGCGAAGAGGTGGATCCGGATGAGAAACTGATGCGTTCCATTGAAGAACAAATCGGAATCTCTGAAAATGCGAAAAAGGCTTTCCGCGAGGAACTGTTGATTCGTATTTCCACTTACGCTCGGCGGGGTAGACGGTTTGACTATAACTCCCATGAACGGTTGCGGGAAGCCATTGAGAAGAAGTTGTTTGCCGATTTGAAAGACGTCGTGAAAATAACCACATCCACCAAAACACCGGATGAACAGCACTTGAAAAAGATCAATGAAGTGACCGCACGCCTCATTGATGAACACGGGTACTGTCCCGTTTGCGGTAATGAGTTGCTCCGCTACACAGGCAGTTTGCTCAATCGCTAAGAACGGATGCCGCGCAGGCCCCGCTGGGCGCTGCGCGGTGACTTTACTCGGAGGGGTAGATAGATCGAGGAGGGGGACGAGATGGGTCACCAGTTCACGCTGGAAAAGGAAGACTGGTCCCTCCATCGCAAGGGGCAGCAGGACCAGGAACGACACCAGCAGAAGGTGCGCAAGGCCATTAAGGAAAACATGGGTGACTTAGTCAGCGATGAGTCGGTCATCATGAGCGATGGGCGTCAAATTTTGAAAATTCCCGTGCGTTCCCTGGAAGAATATCGGTTTCGTTATAATTTTAGTAAGAGCCCCCATGGAGGAGAAGGAGATGGGGACACGCGGGTGGGAGACGTCATTGCTCAAGAGGGGAAAGGGAGTCTCGGCCAGGGACCGGGCAAGGGTCAGGGGGCAGGAGACAGCCCCGGAGTGGACTACACCGAGGCCGAGGTAACTTTGGAAGAAATCGCAGACTTATTGTTTGAAGAGTTGGAGCTACCAAACCTGGTGCAAAAGGCACCCGACAAAGTCACCATCACGGACTACGATTACCGGGATGTGCGCAAGCATGGTTTGATGAACAATATCGACAAAAAACGCACTCTGCTGGAAGCCATTCGTCGTAACCAAACGCAAGTCGCCCATCGTCCCAGCACTTCAGACTCTAAGACATCCATGCCATCCACGTCGGGGCAAATCACTACTGAATCTGGCGAAAGCGCGATGGATGTGCAGACCACGCAGACAGACCCGGACCAGCGGTGGGTAAAGATTTTGCCCGATGATTTGAGATTTAAGACCTGGGAGAACATAGAAAAACCAGACTCCGCTGCGGTGGTGCTGGCTATGATGGACACCAGTGGCTCCATGGGACTATTTGAGAAGTATTGTGCTCGCACCTTTTTTTTCTGGATGACCCGGTTTTTGCGGACCAAGTACGAAATGGTACAGATTCGTTACATCGCCCATCACACCGAGGCTAAGGAGGTCAGCGAAGAACACTTTTTTACAAAGGGTGAGAGTGGTGGCACCATCTGCTCCTCTGCCTATGAAGTGGCATTGAATATGATTGACAAGGAGTATTCGCCCGATTATTACAATATTTATCCTATCCACTTTTCCGACGGAGACAATCTGACTTCGGACAATGAAAAGTGCGTAAAGTTGGTAAAAGAACTGTGTGACCGTTCACAAATGTTTGGTTATTCCGAGGTGAACCAATATAATCGATCAAGCACTCTCATGTCAGCATATGGCAAGCTGTCTCACCCCGTGTTTCAGAAGTACGTCATCCGCGACAAATCGAACGTGTACGATGCCTTGAAGTTCTTTTTTTCCGCCAAAGCACCGGAGGTGAAGCGGGCATGACACCACAGGAAATGGAGGCACTGAATGGTTCCATCGACGCGATGATGGATATTGCCACCCGTTCTGGGCTGGATTATTTCCCCATGCGTTTTGAGGTATGTCCTCCGGAAATTCTCTACACGTTTGGGGCTTATGGGATGCCAACCCGGTATAACCACTGGTCTTTTGGAAAATCGTACCACAGGCTAAAGCTGGATTATGATCTAGGACTCAGCCGGATTTATGAACTCGTCATCAATTCCAACCCTTGTTATGCGTTTCTGTTAGATGGTAACTCGTTGTTGCAAAATAAGGTGGTCAGCGCTCACGTGTTGGCTCACTGCGACTTTTTTAAAAACAATGCCACCTTCACCCGCACTTCCCGGGACATGGTGGAGCGTATGGCGGGCAATGCGCAGCGCATTCACCAGTACGAGTTGGAGTATGGGCGGGACCGGGTGGAGCAACTGCTGGATGCGGGGATGGCTTTACAGGAGCATGTGGACGTGTCTCGATACGGGGAGGCGATGCGCAAAACGGCTGCAGAAAAACAAGGTTACGGAAGATTTAAAAGTGCTATGAGTGGTGCGGGTGCGCACTCGGAGGCAGCGAAGGAGCAAGCAGTGCTTGGTAGGTTGCGGTCTACTACGGGATGGGCCGCAGTTCCGGGGGGCCTGTCTGGAGATTTGCCGCATTCACCGGGTGAAGTCCATTCAAATACCGGACGTGGCAAGCCCTCGGCTGGCGCTGGCCACGGACTGTGGCGGAAAAGTGGTGGGTACGACGACTTGTGGGGTTTGGATAAACGATTGCATGAGGAAGGAGGAAATGGCGCAGCAGGAACCACAGGCATAGGCAACGGTGTTGCCGGAAATGCACCAGTGGCAACCGGGACAAACGGGCAATCTTCTGCTGTGGGCGGAGGGAGCACGCCGACTGCTGGGTTGGGAAGGGCTCGTATACCGGAGTTCCCCCAAAAGGATCTCATGATGTTTTTGATTGAACACGGTCGCGCGTTGGAGGAATGGGAACGGGACGTGCTGTCGCTGTTGAGAGAAGAAATGCTGTACTTTTGGCCCCAGTTGGAGACGAAGGTCATGAATGAGGGCTGGGCCACGTATTGGCATCTGCGCATTATGCGAGAAATGGAACTGACGGATGCCGAGGCGTTGGAGTTTGCCAAAATGCACTCTGGGGTGGTGCTACCCTCAAAATTCAATGTAAATCCATATCATTTGGGGTTGGCTATCTGGGAAGATATTGAGCGGCGTTGGGACCATCCAACTTTGGAAGAACGGGATCGCTATGGGCGGGAACCTGGGCAGGGCCGCGAGAAAATATTCGAAGTACGAGAGACGGAGAACGATATTTCCTTCTTGCGTAACTACTTGACCAAAGAACTGGTGCAAAAGCTCGACTTGTTTTTGTACCAAAAAGTGGGCAACGAGTGGCGGGTGGTGGAAACCGACTGGGAGAAAGTGCGGGACGAAATTTGTACGTCACGCGTCAATGGGGGTATTCCAGTGTTGTACGTACAGGACGGAGACTACAATCAAAACGGGGAACTGTACCTTCACCACGCCTATGAGGGTGTGGAGTTAGACGTCAAGTATCTGGAGAAA
>DAHWFY010000124.1 GCA_027336365.1 Bacillota bacterium
CGGGTCTGCAGTAAAGCTTGTGGCCCAAAGACTACTCCACCCCCACGTCGTCCCCGAAGCTGCACCCCACAGCGAGGCAATCTGCAACCAGGCATGGGCCTCTTGGCACGCATCGCGGTCCATACTTGTGTACAGGGCCTGGCCAACGAAGCCAGTGGCGTGGAACTCGAACCCCGTCCGGTGTGACCGATGCTTGCGAGTCACACCTTGTCCCTGTGCATCCAGCAGTGTAAACGTGTCCCCAGAGAACCAGGTCTGGTTAGCATTGTCCACTGAGAGATTCAGCCAATGGGAAAGCAGAACTCGGTTTCGTGTACGGGTGTATTGCACCAGGTGCCCCAAGTTTGGCGCATGGCGGTCTTGGTATCCATGATATTTTCGGTATTGCATAGCTCGCACCGTATAGTACATCGGTGATAGGTATTGAACGGTGAATATATTTCCCGCATCGGTCAAATTCGGAGTCAGCCTCTCTACAGAGGTCCCACGGAACATGAGCCGGACCAGGGGGACCATGTCTTCATCTACTACGTCCAGCCATTGCACGCGAACCAAACGGGCGTCAAGGTCTGGGGTGACCCGGAATGGGGATGGCACTCTCGGCGCTCCCACATTGGCTCGTGAAGTATACCACCAGCCAGGCACTTGCCCCGCCCGATGCAGCACATCACCGATGTGGGACCTCACCTTCTCCGGGTTTTCATATGGCAAGTAGAGAATACGGGTTCGGTTGTATAACTCTTTCACCGCTTCCGTCAATGCAACAGTCTTCATCAATGCGATTCCCCCTTGTTACAAGTCCCAAGCGACGTCTGGTTGCACTTGCTGAATTTTCACTGCGTTTGGTGCTTGACTTCTTTGTCGAACAGATTTTAACACGCGGTCAAAAGCAGACGGGGGGGTTCTGCGCTTCCCTCGTCGAATCACATCCACCTCAGCTTGCACATCTCGGGCCAATACGGTGAGAGTGAGTTTGGAACGGCTCATTGCGGTGTACAGGTTACGTGGGTCTACGTTTGAGGTTCCGGGCGGCAAGATCACCAGCGTGTGGTCATATTCCCCCCCCTGCGCCTTGTGCACCGTGAGACAGTTTGCGGGCATCCATTCCCGGTAAGCCTCCTCGTGCGGCAGGGTCACTTGGGTTCCGTCCTCAAACAGCGCGGTGCGTGTGGTGCGTTCCACTGTAAGAATTCTCCCAAGCTCCCCATTCTTTAGCTCCGTTGTGCGGCTATTTTCACGCTGGACTATGCGTTGCCCAACTCCCAAAGAATCCACCCCTTCTGTAAGCCATGTGTTCACTTCGTGGGACCCAAAGGCATGACGAGTAGATTCGGACCGATAAGGGATGAGCACTTGCCAGGACGTTTCTGGATTCAGCCCAGCCACCCAGGACAACACCGCTTGGCGAAAGGACTCCGTTTCTCCGGATGGCACGTTTCTGGCCACCAATTCGTCACCCCACGGCAAGGGGAGGTCCGCATCAAAGTACACCTGCGTGGCCCGGGCCAAGTCGTTCGTGGAACGATGGCCCGTCGTAAGGTGAACAACGAACGGCTGCATCTCAGAGTCTTTTAGTAGCGTGACGAAAGGCTGGGCATACCCGACGGGAGGCAGTTGATCTCCATCGCCCATGAGCACTATGCGGACACCCGGATCGCTTGGAGTTCCCCACACCACTGCATGAAAGGTGAGGAGATCGAGCATGCCCGCCTCGTCCACGACAACAAATTGATGGTCGGCAAGCGGAATCTGCAAGCTCCCCTGTCCCACGTGACGATTGTCGGCAAACAGGCCATACCGATGATGCACCGTCTCGGAGTCAATCCTCGCAGACAGTCCCATGCGTTTGGCGGCAATCCCCGTAGGGGCACAGCCCAAAATGGAACCACCAAATCGTTCCGTCGCCTGTTTTAGCGCTTGAGCCAACCGGGTTTTTCCTGTCCCAGGCCCTCCCGATAGAATAGTCAGCGGATATTCCCACGCATGGATGAGCGCCGCTTCCTGGTCTGCATCCTGCAATTTCAGACCGGCCAGCCATTCCTCCCACCCGTCTGGTAATCCGTGACGTGGGCGAGTGACGTGGGTCATAAGGGCTCTGGCGGCTTGCCACAGGCTGTGATAGATCCAGCTTGGACTTGCCTGAGAGGGTTGCCCGTCTTTGCCTCTCATGAGCGTCATGGGATACGGCCAGTCCGTTGTAGGTCTGTCTGGCACGAGTTGGGCAAAATGATCGAGGATCTCTTGCAGATAATACTCCTTGTTGTGGTCTCCTAGTTTTGCCAGAGTTTCCGCACCATGACGAGTCACTGGGCTGTTGGGGCGCACATTCATTTGCCCCATCTGTCGATAAAATCGCCAGGCAGAGGCCACATGGGCGCGAAGGCGGGTCAAGGACATTGTCGACAGGTGGGGGGGTCGAACAGCATCCAGGACCGAAAGCTCCTCTGGTTTCAAGACCTGGCCAAGGATATACGGGTTTTCCCGATACGCTCCCGCAACGGCCTCGTCGGTCATTCCTCCATGTAACCCTTTGTATTCTTGGACGGCCTCAATGAGCCGTTCCGTTTTCAGGCCATGCTTTACTAGTGGTTGCATGTGCCGCTCCACCAGGACTCGCTCGTCGTTGACCAACAGGCGATACGCGTGCTCTCGCAGCGACATGGGCAGGTTTAGAGGCGCATTATAGATCCACGCTGGCGCGGCTTCCCACGCTCGGAGGTCCTCCGGCGTAATTGTGCGCTTGTCCAGCGCGTCCTCACACGCTTGGGCCACTGCCGCGGCGTTCGGATCTTGTTTCATCCGTTGCAGGATGTGGGAGCCGCTTGTCATGACTCTTTTCCTCCCTCGTGAATCCATTGGATCGCTTCAAAGTCTCTGGCGATACAGAGCACTTCCGGCGCTGCAAAGTACGGAGGGGCCACCGCATGGAGGCGCTTGACACCCCGGTATCCGTGGGCTTCTGCGTACTCGGACGGGATCGGGCGCAGGACGGTTCCATCGATATCGGCTAAGGCACTAGGGGCCTCACTGCGGGTGACCGCTACTCGGACGATTTGGCCATACCCTGCACTCGTTTTGAAGCCCACGGCCATGTGGCTCAGGCGGTCTACCAGGGGGTGCAAATCGTCGATCTGATCGCTGTCCACCAGAAATTCGAGATACGGGACCGCGACCAAGTCTAGCTGAGTCATACTCGCTTTGAGGGGCCCACTTTTCCGCTCGTTTTCACGAAACTGTTTCCACGTTCGCTTATAGATGGTATCCGTGTGTCGCACCATGCGGGATGTCCTCATTGCAGACACTGCATACATCGGCCCGGCCTCGGTTTCCACCGTCTTCACTGGCAGAGAGATGGGTGCCCACTGGTCCGGGGTACGGTGGGCCGCATCTGGATAGAGGAGTCGCGTGGCCGCCGCATGGAGCAGGGCGTCCCCGAGGAGCACCCCCCTTTTAGGCAACGCCAACGGGGAGCCAAGGTGAAGCTTAATTGCGAGAATCAATCGACTCACTCCTCGCCGCTGGTTAGGAGTCCACGGAACAGCCCTTTTGGATGGGTCAGCAACGCCCGTAGTTCGTCTCGTCGCGAGAAGAGGTAATCCTGAAACGGCTCAGCCGACAGGCGCGGGTCATCGGGCACGTCCAACCATTCCACGTGGCCGTTTCCCGCCTGCAGCTTCCCACCAAGGAACGGGAATGCGACAACCTTTTGGATAGCAAACCCAAGCATGCTCCACTCCAGCGGTGTTAAATCGTTGCCTGCAACCACCTGCCAGATCATCGTCGTCCCCGGCAAAATATAATCGTAGCTCACGGGCATGTTACGATAGGCGTTGGCCGCTGACTTCTCCCCTTCTTTCGGTTCGGCTTTGGCCTCCACTTCCGGTAACTCAACGATGTGTCGGTCCGGGTGTCGGTAGATCGTGAAGTCTCCTCCAGTACCCTTGGTTTCGCGGCCTCGTGTAAATGTGGAGCCACTGGCACGGTTTTCAAACCATTCCTCCGGAACATGGCGGGGAAACGTACTTCGCAAGTCCAAAGTGGCAGGTTTAGCGTTCATAACGGCGATTTTTCCATGATGCATACTCCCTGCATAGCTGCCTCCAAACAGTGTCAAGATGGGCAACAGGTTTTGAACTGCGGCGACTATTGACCGGTCCATCGGTTTCTCCCCACTGCCCAAGGTGCCTCCAGAAGTCAGAATATGAAAGGTTTCTTTGAGGGCACCTGTCCCGTTCGCGTAAACCTCCTGGATGTCAATGTCAAGGCTTTGCCACGTAGCATAGGCAAGGATTCGCCGCATTCGACCTCGGAAGCTGTTTCCGGACAGAATGGGAATTTCCCCGGGCGTCTCGCTATCGTCGAAAAAAGTGCGCATTGTGCGGAGTTTTGCTTTGTCATTGGCGTCCTTTTCGCTAGTTTGGACAACTGGCGTCAGAGTACGAAAACGAAACAGCAGATCCTGTGCAGCATTAAGGGTGGTTTCCATTTTTTATACCTCTTCCCAATGAGCTTTTTTTCGACTCTCAATCAGGTTAATGGTGTGGCCAATGAGATCGGCAGCGCCGCCTCCCACCAGGACGGACCGGACGGCGTCTCCCACCTCTCTTTTTACCGGGTATCCGGTCTCCATCCATGTGTCCTCCAGATGGGCCACTGCAGCAGTGATGGAACGTGGAATAAATCTCTGGCCAATATCTCCGTGCCAAAAGCTGAGGTATCGTTCATCTTGGCATGCCTCCGCATGAAACAGTCGATGTTTCTGCCGATAGCTCATTCCTGGGTATACCAGGACATTCGGGGCTCCTTCAGGCATTCGAAACCATGGCCATTCTACAGGGTGCCATGGGAACTGTGCGAACAATCCCTCGGGGGTAACCACGGCAGCGAAACCGTCTGATCGGCCTTTGTTGAAGCCATCGCGGAGTGTGGTGGCGCAGGCATGGCACAGCACGTAAGAGTCCACGCGTCGCCAGACCTCCAGGTCCGTGAACGTGTTGGGGATAAGCCCTTTGGTGGGATACCCGAGATCCAATAGCGGCGTCCCGCAGAGCTTACAGACTGACCCAGGCTTTGTGGGCTGTGGGAAAGGCAGTTTGGAAGAAATTGCGTTGACGCGCATGTACTTTTCGAAAAGCTGCATAGTATTCGTGGATGATCTCTTCTTTCTCTACGCGAATGCGTTGTCCAGCGCGTCCATTTCGACCAGGTCCGTATGAGCCCAAAATCGCTGAATTGCTTCTTCTAAAGCATACAACTCCAGATTGGACAGGGCGCGTACTTTTTGCACAACAATGGAACCATCCACTTGCCACTTAATGTCAGTTTGATGCAGTTGGATCGCGTCGTAGACTTCCGCCCACATCAATTGGGGATGACCTGTCATGCCATTGCAGGCATCTAACACTAGCCGCAACTCGTTATCAGTAAATTTTTGGCGCAGTTGCACTCGCGCTTCGTCTACGAGATCAAAATAACGCCTGAGCGCCGTCTCAATGACCGCATTGCGTGGATGCATCTCATCAGTAGATTCCTCGATTCGAGCGACCAAAAATGGATCAATCTTTGTCGGAACCTGTTGCTTTGCCATATGTACATCTCCTTAGTTTGATCAAACAATCGTTTACATGTGTATAGTATCACGTCAGTAATACCATGACAAACTAAAAAATATACATCAATTTTACTCAGTTATCATTTGCGAACAAACCTGGCACCATTTCCACCGCATCGAGGTAGCGTACCAGCGGTTCCGCTTCTAACAACTCTCCTGTATCAGGATGGGTTGTATACATTTCACGCGCTTCATATTGACTTAACGGTGTAATCTGCTCATCCTCAACGTACATGCACGCCACACTTTTCCAAGGTAACCCACTTTGCAGATCGCGCAGTATCTCAAATCTCCTGATAGTGACGCTCGTTGATTGTCCCGCCTCACCTGACAAGGCATATGCCAAGAAATATGCCCAGTTATCCGCGCCGAAAGAGGCCAAAGACTCCCCATAGAGCGTCACGAGATAATGGCGATTCTCTTCTTTTCGTGCTTGATTCAGCGCTTGAAAAAGGAGAACTAACGGCGTGTGGAATTTTGGAGCATCACCGACTTGGAACAGCCATTGCTTTCCTTCTTTTAAGAACCATTGCTTTAGCGAATGAGTAAACCAGAGACGTGGAAGCGGACTTTTGGTCAGTATGTGGCATACAGTTTCCAGTCCAAGCGCATCAACGGCCAATGCAACGATATCGGTCAACAGTGCTTTTGCGGTTTCTTTATTGTCAATCTTGCGAGCATCCAGGTTGTATCGGGATTGCAACTGCTCTAGCACCGACTTGGCCCGCTGACTCGCTTCTTCCGCCCTCTGCTGCCGTGCTTTGGCGTGCGCAATATCTCGTTCCAATCGTGCCTTAGATTCCGGGGAAAAACGTAACAGAGCCTCACGGAACGGCGTAAGCTCGATTTTGAGCATCAACTCCAATTCGTCAGCGATGCCTCGATCAACAATCTCTTCGTACACATCGCTAACGAGATCGGACAACATCCCGCTTTTGTGAAGCTCTTGCATATGACGATCCAAAGGAGCTGGGGCTTGAGTCATCAAACGTTTTGTTTCAACTGTCAAGTATTTATCTAACAATTCGATTGCACGCCGATTCACCTCTTCCCTTCGATCACATGTTGTCAACCCATGTCCGCTTTCAAAGGTCGGCTTATTCCCCGGTAGAATTTCTTCCAAAAAGTCTCCAACGGTGTCATAGACCGATAAATCATAAGGTTGATCTGTATCAACCCCCTCATAAGAAACATCCCACTCTGTACGAATTTCTCGTTCCACCGCTCGTGTTTCGTAAACCGCCGCATCAATAATTTCTCTCAAAAGATCGTCAACAGCTGATTCAATGACTTGTTCCATTCGCTCTTCGACAGCATCAACAATCCATTTTGCCGCTTGCCCGGTCTCTGGTAAGCTTAACAATTTTAATTCTGTTTCCCATTGCAGTTCTGCTTCTTCAGATGGCGTTTTGGGCAGGACGGCTCTGTAGGCTGGGAAACGCGCCTTCAACGATTCTACGGCTTGATGAACCTCTTGCGCTGTGGCGTTCGGAATGACCCTGGCTATGGTGTCCAGACTCAGTGTGCCATTTGAGTCAACTTGTGTACTTGGATCTGGTCCTATCTGCTCGACGATGATGTTTGCCAACCGTTTCCCTGTTCCTTGTTTTCCTTTTGTCATATTCATGTCCCCTTTCCCTTCTTTGCAAGGTTGTATCGAAAGGAGTGTGTTTAACTTGCGCATTCGTTTCATTACACTATTTCCCAATCTACGTCATTATTGAACGTAGGTATTCCCAACTCGCGACTGAAATGACGACATATAGTGTCCGCCTCGTCCTCGCTCAAAGGTCCCGCCAAAATCTTCGCCCATTCGCCGACAGGTACTTGTTCGAGTATCCCGATGCGCTCGCCGTTGCTTGTCTCCAAGCGTATGACATGCCATGTATTCGCCATTGCTTTCACCCCTTCACCGTTGTTTCATGATAGCAGCGGATGTCACGGGCAGTTAGTACTTCCCCTCTGAAAATATTGTAGCGCGGGTGAAGCGGGGACGTGGGGGAAAACGAGTGCATTGTGTGAGTGGGGTGCGTCACGTGACCTTGGTGAGTTGCGTCTAATGACTGGAGGACCGTTGGGTGCTGTGCAATATTTGTGGGAGGTGCAGACAATGAGGAAAAAGACTATAATGACGGCGGGAATCTCCGCCTTCGCGTTAGTGACATTGGCGGGGTGCGGGACGACAGCAGCATTAGGTTCCCCTCAGCCGAATAATAACGTTACAACAAATTCGACTGTTTCAACTGGTACGAATGCATTCAACACATCCAATACTTCAGCCACGAATCAGACTGCAACATCCACACAAATTCCTAATGGTTCGAGTACTAACGCTGGTGGTAATTCGAGCAATATTACGTTGCCTCAAGGATCAATAATTGCAGTTGTATCGCCTGCTAAGAATCAAAGTGTCAAACCAGGTTCAACCATAATCATTACAGGGAAAGTAGCTTCTGGATTTGAAAACCAAATTCTCAAAGTAACTTTGTTTTCTGGAACTGATAAGGTGTCAAAAATCTTACAAAGCAAAGAATTCCGCGTGGGAAATAACGGTACATTTAGTGGGTCATTTGAAATGCCGAATTCACTTCCACCTAGCGGTACTGAGATGCAATTAATATTAGAACTTCTAGTTCATGGTGGTCCTCAGTATCAAACAACTTTAAAAGTCCAATAATAATGTGGGTCTGGCCTAATACTTGACCAGACCCACAAGATATTTAACCCCCAGTGTAATACGATGAATCAGCATAAATTGGATTTGACCCCGTACAAGTCGCATACGCTGGTTGTGGTGCCGGAGCTGATGGGTACGGCAATGTCTGTCCTAAAGCAAATGCAACGTAGTTAGACGCAATTTGGAACGTATACTGGGCTGTGGTTCCAGCCGCATTTTCGTAGTAGTCTACAGATGGTAAGGTTGCAATTGGAGGCTGAGCTGTCCCATTCTGTCCTTGAATTGAAAACGGTGTCGATCCTGTTGGAAATCCTGAGAAGCCACATTGATTATAGTACAATGCATCATTAGCAGCACCTCCAACAGCGGTAACAAGGAACTTCCCACTTTTAATTGCTGCGTATGCCATAGCGAAGCTTCCAGTGGTATTTCCAAATGGAATACCGTAATTACTAGCAATTTTCCGTGCATTTGCGTAATCATGTGGTCCTGCTGCATACAGGAAAATTTGATTTGCTGATAAAGCCATTTTAAGTTTCCTCCTTCAAACGTCCTTTGTTTAACACGACGATAAATCGTTAAATGCCATATATGAGCATTCTGCGCAATCTACCGCACAACTCGGTCCGCCAATCCATGCGCCAATAGTTTGGCAATTAGTCCCCGGATAGGACAGTGCCCAGAAATAAAATTCTGCAAAAGCTGTGCCCGGATCG
>DAHWFY010000125.1 GCA_027336365.1 Bacillota bacterium
TTGAAGATACACATCCCCAACAATACGCTCAAAGGGGTTTGCCGCATTATCCCGCATCTGAACGGCGGACCGCAGTTCATTTTTCGCCTTGCTAATGGCCGCCAGAACGGCTCTGGGCTCGTATCGCTTAAGATCCACATTCAAGTCAGCCATAATCCGCTTAACGGTTGTCAACTGGTCCGAATCATCCAAAATAGTAAATCCAGTCTGGTAGTGTAGTCTGTCAATATCTCGCCGCAAGATACGCACACACATGGCATGGAAGGTCATGGCCCAAATATCCTGAGCAAGCGGGCCCACCAAAGTGGAGATCCGATCCCGCATCTCTCGCGCAGCCTTATTGGTGAAGGTGATGGCCAAAATCCCCCATGGCGCCGCCTTGTGTGCGGCAACCAAGTAGGCTATCCGTCGTGTAAGTACACTGGTTTTGCCGCTACCCGCGCCAGCAACCACCAATAATGGACCCTCGGTGAACTCTACCGCCTGCCGTTGCTCTGGATTCAACCCCGCCAGTATCGGTTCTGTCTCGGTCGTCGTCCACTGCACACATGTCTCCTCCCAACCGACAAGCGAAAATACGTTCGCATTTTACTGCAACCATTATAGTGCAAAACCTTGTCTGTCCACAAGAAGCCACAAAACCTTCGACAAGACTTTCGTGAACGAATAAAATCGAGAAGTAAAAATCAGGAGATGAAATTTCTTCTGCCGTTCCCTCACGTGAATGAACTGCCTGTTTCTTTGCTGTTGCGTGGAGGATGGGAGCATGGTATATTGTTGTTTGTCTATTCTCGGCGACGGAATGTAGCTCAGGTGGTAGAGCGCACGGTTCGGGACCGTGAGGTCGCAGGTTCGAGTCCTGTCATTCCGACCAACACTCTTGACACTCTTTGAGTCATTTTTAAAGTGCATGTCTGGAAAGGGGATAGACCTTCATGCCGCTGTTAGCGGCACCAGCAAGGGATGTCAATCCACGCAACTGTATTGACGGGGATAAGTCAGACCCAAGCAGTGCCAGGAGGCGAACTCAAAAGGCGCAACCCAGCGTACCTTTGTGGTACGTGAAGGAGCATTTTGGGTGACGACGCGGCAATGCGCCGGGGAGTTCTGACCCCTTTCCGGACAATCTCTTAAAAGCTGGGCGTCGTAAAGACGCTCGGCTTTTTTGTATAACATTACACAGACAAACTCAGCAGACATCCCATCATTCTATCAGGAGCCTTTCATAAATCTCTCCTGGATTGTGCAACTCTGCCGTGCTAGATTGACAAGGGTTCGGTCTTCACCCACTCACCGACAAAAGGCAGGGACAATAAGTGACAAAAAACACGTTCAAGTCTGTGGCTAGGCGGGTGCTTCCATGGGGAATTTGGGCACTGGTCTTGGCCGGGGTGAGTGATGTGATTGGTGCTGAGTGGCACGGCCTAGCGAAAATGGGGCTGTTAAGATACGATTATGCGTATTTTTATTATGCGTTCCAAGTTGTATCACACCACCAACCAGCGGCACAGCTTTACGCACTGCACATGGAGCAGGCCTTTCTCGCAAAGTGGCAGTTTCCCTATCTTCCTTACAATCAATACGTGTATCCCCCTCAGTTTGCATTGTTCTGGTCCTTCTTTGGTAGACTGCCCTTTATCACGTCCGCCACCATGTGGATGGCCATGTCTGCAATTCTGTACGCACTCGGGACCTTTCTGCTGGCAAAAATGCTGTGGCCACGTCTTACCCGAACGAGGCTATTGCTGTTGGCCATGATGGCCGTTTTAATGACACCTTTTCAAATTGATCTCGGAGTAGGCAATGTTAACAGTATTCTCTTTGCAGCCTTAGCGCTATCCTTCTACTTACTTTACCATCGGCACAGCCCTTGGTGGGCCGGTGTTCCACTAGGCTTGGCCATTGCGTTCAAGGTCACACCAGTGGCCATCTTGGTCTATCTGTTGTTGCGCCGACAATGGCGTGCTGCCGTCTCCACTGTGCTGACAACCGCGTTGCTGAGTGGTCTGACCGCGTTTCAGTTGGGTAACGGTATCCTGCTCCGCTACGCTCAGGATTTTCTCACCTTTGGCCAAACCAGTATGAAAAATGGGCCCGCCCCATATAATCAGTCTTTACTGGGCGTGTTCGGCATGTTTGTCCAACACCACTGGCTGACCTGGTCAACCCATGTGCAGTATGGCATATTTCTGGCCTTCGCTGTTGGAGTTGCGGGTGTGGTCCTGTGGATCTCACAACGCCTGCAGGCAAGCGACTGGGACCTGGACATCGCGGTGGCAAGCCTCACTCCCTTGCTTTTTTCACCCCTCGTGGAGGAAATGCATATGATATTCGCACTACCAACCATACTCGTACTCGGCCAGAGGGCGCGAGAAGCCTTTGCGGCAGGTACTGGCCGTTCCCGCATAACTGGCACCGTGTTGGCCTCTGTCATACTAGGAACATCTGTCATCCTATCTCTGCCAGTGACCTTTGCGCTAAACTATATTGTTAATCATTGGGCAACTCTGTTCTGGGTGCACATGCAAATGTTTCTGGTTCTGTTGATACTGTTTTTCACTGTGACCTGGCAATCCCTGGGGCATAGACCTGGGCAAAAGAAAAAGGAACCGTACTCTTACGGTTCCAAAGAAAAGCCAACTACCTCGCTAAGTCCCTCACAATCAGTGGCTGGATCAGGTACCCACCAGGTTTAAGCGTGGTGTTCATGCCCGTGATGATCATGATTGTGATGATGATTTGGAATGTGTAGCAATTCTAGCGGAATCTTCTCCATCACGGCTTCTGTCGGCGGTTCCTGATGACCCTGCCACACCTCGTCCCAGTTAGAACCTTCCGGCACGTCCCAAAAGCGAATGCCGTTTTTCACGGCCATCTGATGAGAATGACTACAGAATGTGCGGGGTGGAGAGATCACCACACGCACCCCATGAGAAAGAAGTTCCTGCACGGCCACCAGACGGCGACCACTCTGCACGGAAATCGCTGGATTGCGTATCTCCGTAGTTCTACCCAACTCTGTATCGAGGATGCGGATGACGCCCCCGTCCGTCAACGGAACCACTGTTTTTCCGTCCTCGCCAATTACGGCTGCTACCTTCATCTCTGAGTCACACTCCTCCAAAAATTGTCTCAAACCTATGCGACCTCACGGCCACCGTTCACCAGCAACATGCCCGTATTGCCGCTTGTCAAAGTGTGTAAAAACCAAACCCAGAACCATTCCGGATACGGCATGACAGAATTATACCACGAACTGGCGAGGGACCATGTTGCCGCTATGATTCCCGCAAAAAAAGCCATGTCCTTGGTTTGTCAAAAGGTGATTTTACGAGTGGACTGTTGAATTTAAATTGTTTGACCTATATAACCTATATACCCCAAATATTTCATTTTCGCTCGTTTTCATCAAAAACACACCGCGCCCAGTTACGGCGCGGCGCATCATGACTGTACCCCTGACTAGTGTACGCTAACGGTTTCCCGAACGAAGTCGTACGTCTGCCCAATTTTTTGGACCAAAGTGGCAGACGCAGTTTCCGTCGAGTCATCCCTGTGCAAAAATCGGTTCACTTTCAGATAAAAGTTACGGTAAAAATAATTTCGACTGACATAAAAGTTCTGTAGAATTCGAATTCATATAATTAATCAGCCGTTAATTAATCAGCCGTAAGGACTTCGAAAAGGGGGAAAGTCGCACATGAACCTGGTGGATTTGCTGTATTCTGCGGTATTGCGAGCACCAGACAATCCCTGTGTGATGCATAAGGTGAATGGCTCCTACCAGATGTGGACATACAAGGAGGTTTGGTCCAGAATTGAAGCATTTGCGATAGGGTTGGTCCACGTGGGCGTAAAACCCGGAGATAGGGTTGCGATTTTCTCCAACAATTGCCCAGAATGGATGATATCAGATTTTGCTTTGCTCATGGTGCAAGCCGTAAGTGTACCAATTTATCCCACATTACGGGGTGAGCAGGTGACTTTTATCGCCAGCCATTCGGACATCTCCGCCGCCATCGTGCAAGGGGCCCAAATCTCCGAGGAACTTGCTGGCGCTTGGCCAGACTCACTGCGCAGACTGATTGTCATAGACGACACCCTGCCTGTCCATTTACCACCTCAAGCCAAACAGGTTACCCGCTTTATAGACTTAGAACAGAAGGGTCTAAATTTGCATAAGCCATTGGATTGGCGGGGCATTCCCGAGGATGACTTGGCCACCATCGTCCATACCTCAGGCACGTCCGGACATCCCAAGGGGGTAATGTTGTCCCACCGAAACATCGTCTCGAATGTGCAGTCTGCCCTCACTCTGCTCAGCGTAACAGAAAAAGACCTGGCCCTATCCTACTTGCCCTTGTCTCACGTGTTTGAACGCACCGTCGGGCAATTTGCGGCCTTATCTTGCGGAGCAGCCATTGCGTACGCACAAAGTATTGAAACGATTCCGCAAAACCTGCTGGAAATCCGTCCAACCCTCCTCATTACCGTTCCCCGACTGCTAGAAAAGGTATACAGTCGGGTCCAGTCCCAAGTAGACCACGCCCCTCCCCTGATTCGTAAAGCCTTATTGAAGGGGATGAATGATGCTTCTTCTACGGGGTTGACCTACCGACTGGTCGACAGGCTCGTCTACCGCAAGTTACGCCAAGGCCTGGGCAACCGGATGCGGCTGGTGGTGTCCGGCGGAGCAGCGCTGTCCGCCGAAATTGCCCGTTTCTATCAGCGCGCTGGTATTCCGATTTATGAAGGCTATGGTATGACCGAGGCGGCGCCAGTGATTGCCGCAAACCCACTGCATGACAGTCGACCCGGCAGCGTGGGCGTGGCACTGCCGGGTGTACAAGTGAAACTTGGTCCTGGGGGAGAACTCTGGGTCCGAGGTTCAAATGTCATGATGGGTTACTATGGTGACCCACAGGCTACCTCAACTGCTCTGGCAGATGGATGGTTGCACACCGGGGACATTGCGGAGATTGACACGGACCAATACATCCACATTGTCGACCGGATTAAAAATATTCTGGTATTGGCCACAGGAAAAAATGTTGCACCAGGCCCGATTGAAAACGCAATCATGCTCAGCCCCCTGTTTTCTTCTGCGGTGGTACTGGGAGACGGGCAGAAGTATGTCACCTGTTTGTTGGCTCCAAACCCGGACGGCATGCGTCCCCTCGCGCAATCCTTGGGTCTGAGTGAAGATGTGGCGACATGGACTCGGCACCCCCAGATTCGTTATCAAGTGGGGCAGGAAATAGCCCGTCTGACTGCAACCTTTGCAGAGTACGAGCAACCGAAAAGAGCGGCCTTACTGCCCTCTGAGTTGACCATTGAAACAGGTGAACTGACCCCCACCCTAAAGGTTCGCAGTCGGGCGATTGCTCAGCGTTATGGGGCAGTGATTGCGGCCATGTACGAGGGGCAAGACTTCATCCCAATTATTCCTAGTGCCACAGACGAGAAGTCATCGTACCCGCCAGGTTCTGGCGAATGGACCCTGGCAGAAGAAGAGCGCCCTGCCCCGCAAGATACCGGAGAATCTCGCCGGACGCACGCTCGACGTCCCGGACGCTGGGTCTTGGGGCTGGGCCTCGCTATTCTTGTGCTGGGTGGAGGAACCGCATTGGCGGCAAGTATAACCCCGCCTGGCGCCCTCAACATTCTGGGAATGGTACAGGGATTGAGGCACAATAATCAACAGATTGCTGAAACAAATCACAAAATCACTGGAGCCCTGCAGGCAATGGGACAAACAGCAGCAAAAACGGGCACCATGGAGGGACAACTGCAAACCCTTCAGCAAGGGGCTCGTGCGGACACTGGCACCTTGCAACAGTTGGATGGCTTAAGTCAACAAGAGCAAAACCTCAGCACCCAATTCGCCTCCCTGGCAACCCAGTTGCAGACAAACCTGGGCCAAGTTGCGCAAGCCAGTGCAGAGCAGAGTCAACAGGTACAACAACTTCATCAATTGGCAATCCATGTTTCCCGAACGGCATTCAGCTTGGCGGCCTGCAATGCTGGAATGGCTGGAAAATTGAGTACAGCCCAAACAAAAACAGACGCTTTGGCACAAGAGGTGCCATGAACTAAAGCCCTTGATTTACGTATTTTTAACAGGAAAGAGGCACGTAAGAGAACCACATGCTCTTCGCACCTGCCTGATTTTGCAGATCCGATAGCGCAAACTCACACCACGAGAGGGGTTTTTCACGGTGGTCAGACAAACGATTGGCTACCTGGGGCTGCTCATTTTAGTGACTTTTCTTGGTCAGCAAGTTCTGACCACTTTGGCCTTGGTGCGAGTGGATGGAGGATTGCGCTCCAGCCTGCAGTCCACAAATCAACTGGCTCAGGCACAGCAGCACCTATTGCAGGAAAATGCCTCATTGCACAAACTCAGTGCGGTGACGGCGCAAATGAATCTTCCTCTCAAGCAAGCCTTATCCATCGCCGCAGGCATTGATGCCCATATTCAAAACATCAACCAGTTGAATGCACAAACTCTCAAAATCAACCAGAGTATCAATGGCATCGTGGGCCAGTCGGGAATCTCATTAGCCCGCGTGGCAGAAGAAATGAAACAACTTAACCAAGTTCTGCAGGGCGTGAACAAGTCCTTAGGCCAACTGGACCAGTATGTAGGCCAAGACAGCGGTCACTTACACGCAATGGCGGACACCGTCCAATCCATCAATGGCAAGCTTCCGGGGGTGAACCCATGAGTTGGGTACGGGTTTTGTCTGCACCTAAAATTCTCGCCGTGTTGTGCCTATTGGCACTCGGTGCCAATGGTTTAGTACAGGTGGGCTTGCAACGAGACATGGCAATAAAAACTACAGGTTTGCAGAACAGTGTCCATCATTCTGCCAGATTGACAGAGCAACTCAACCAGAGTCTTGCCGACCTTGGCCCCATAGCCGAAAATACTGCCAAAATCCAATCCACCTTGAGCTATTTGGAGACCACCACAGGAGATATGGACGCCGGTCTTTCCACACTGTCTGGGACGGTTGAACAATTATCACAAACCATTGGGAGCATTGATGAGAAGACGCAGGGTGCCAGCAACTTGGTCGGTACCGCAGTGACCCAGTCACAGCAAATCGTCGCCATCCTGCAGTACATGGGACAGACAAATACCCATATTGTTCACGGTTTGCAGGCTATGGTTGCAGACGAAACCACGGTGAATGAAAATTTACAGGCCATGAACGACAAGACCCAGTTGCTCCCCTGACGCTACCTGTCGCATCGCCTCGTGAAAGCCATTACACATGAAGGAGGGAGTCTCCATGTTCACACTGCCTCACGTCCGCATCGTTGTACCTGCGGTGGGAGTGCTCGCCATGGTTGCCTTCGCGGGAAGTTCGTTTTGGTTACTGAAGGCTCCAACACCCGCCTGGGTCAAAAATAATCCCGTTACACTGACTGGCAGCATGCTGCAGCAAACGAGTCAAATGCTGGCAGGCACGCAAAAACTTGCGTCTCAAGTCGAACAGGTCAATCAACAGATGGGACAGGTGAATCAAGAAGCCAGCGTCGTGCAGCACCAACTTCACGACGGACAAGTGCTGCAACAGGGCTTGGCACTGCAGCAACAATTAACCGCTCGCAGTGTTCACCTGATGCAACAAATTTTAAATCAGCAACAAGAGACAGTCCGATTAACCCGTAACGTCGTGACTCAGACCGGCCAATTGGCACCCGGTTTGACCGCAAACGCCACCACCCTGCAGAACATGGGACAACTGTTGGAGCACACTCAAATGAGTTCTAACCAACTCAACAGTCAGTTGGACCTATTACTGGTAGCTTTGAATGAATCGCTGCAGGACTTCCGCGCCTTCGGCCAAGCGCAGCACTTGCTGGCTACCGCCGTGAGCCGAAACGCAAGTCAGAAACTATGGAACACAGGCACCCAAGCTGTACCACGCGTCACTCAAATTCTACATCCTATAAGTGGAGGCATGGGATTAATCAGAAACAATGCCACAAACTCTTCCACTTCAAATGGAGGTGAGAGCAGAACCGAGGACAGTGGTCCTTTTTCCGCGCTCAATGGGGTATTCGGCCTATTCCCATAAAACAACATCGCTCTGTTGGAACTTCTAATTCTTATAAATATGAAAGGGTGGTGATGGCAATGAAAGCGTTGTGGGTTTCTTTGGGACTGTGGGTCGCCGCTCTGGCAGGCGCGGGAACCTGGGGATACGGTCTCACGCAACAGACGGCCATCGAACTCCAAATGAACCAGACCTTGCAGACCATCTCTCGGGCGGTAGCTCAGACGAGCAACTCCGCGATGCAGACCTCGGTGGCCTTACAACCTCTGGTAGCTACCAGCCAAGCCTTGTCGGGTGCCGAATTGTTGCAACGGTCGACAGCCGCTCATATTACCCACATGAATCACACCTTGGTTCATGTGGCCAGTACGGAACAGGCAATCGTTTCACAATTGGAGGCGTTGAATTCCGCAACCCTAGGAGTTGGCGGCAAGCTGTCAAAAATGATTTATCTCAACTCACAACTATTGACCAACAGCCAAACCTCGGTACAGCAGGTACAGCAAGTCAACGACAATTTGGACCACATTGGTACCCTTACGGCGCAATCCATTGACCATCTGCACCACTTGAATGCCCGTTTCTCGGCGCTCAAAATACTCCCATAAAATGAAAAATGAGTCGCCCTTCAGTCACCCTTCCTTGTCTGATTTGTGCAGCCTCCCCTCTGTATTTGCCGTCCATCCTGGTTGTTTGGTAAAATGCTGACAGAGTTCTCCGCAATATTTAATAATAAGTGTGTGTCCGAAATCCACATGGCTTAGCAGCCACCATCATCAGGTCAAGGATGTTTCGAACAACCTCGAATGAGACTCTGTAAATTTGGTGACATACGGTAAGGAGGAAAATGAATTGG